>JAFZZR010000160.1 GCA_017615635.1 Lentisphaeria bacterium | reverse complement strand
ACAGTCTGGTTTGACGAGCTGAAAATCACGAAAAGAGCTTCGGCCCTGAAGAAAGAGGTCCCTGCGAGTTTTCACCGCTCGTATTCGGATGCGGTCCGGAACGCCGTGCTGAAGCCGCTGGGGATTTTCGGCTTCTTTGAGCCGGACGAACCTGTGAAGCTGCAGCTCCTTATTGAAGGGACCGCGAAGTCATACGAGTATACGCTGACCGTCAAAGACGATACCGGCAAAGTGATTTTCACGCAGGAGAAGACGGCGCTTACGGGGGAGATCATACTGCCCGGTCAGCCGCGCGGATACTATTCGATGGAAAGCGATATCTATGCAGACGGCGAAAAAGCCTATACAGTCCAGGGCGGCTTTGCGGTTGCTCCGGTGCCGGGCAAACGGGACCCGTTCTTTCAGTTCGGATTCGGTGTCTATCCTGAAATGCACGACGGGTACAAGCGTGTGGGCTGCGGATCCATTGCGTTGAAACTGCGTTGGACCGTACCCCCGGAAAAATACGAACGAAATCTGAATTATCTGCTGAATGCCGCATACAAGCCGTTTCTGGAATCGGGCGAGTTTCATCTGAAAGCGGATTTGAGTGCGTCGATACTCCGTTCCGTAGCCCGTTCGCCGGAAGAGTCGGCCGCCGGGTATCCGCTTCTGAACGACCAGTGGATCCGGCAGTATCTGGACTTCATCGCTTACCTGCAGCCGAGACTGAAAATCAAGGACTGGTTCATCGGAGCGGAAACGCCCTCCATGGCCCGGATGGAAGAAAAATACGCAGGGACCTGGAGCGAAGCCATGAGCAACTTCGTCATTCTGGTCCGTATGGGGTCGCGTCTCCTGAAAAAGCTGGATCCCGAGATCAAAATCTACGCGGGCGGCAACAACGTCATGGAGTGCACGGACAATATCGAACCGATCGAAATGGGGGATATCGTCAAGGACTTCGATTTCTACTACATCGACGCTTATACGGGGAACTGGGATCTGGGCAAGGGTAAAGTGCAGATTCCGGAGATCGACCTGATGAAGTTCTACCGGAAGACATCGGCGCTTTCGGTTTCGCTGGGCAAAGGCAGATATTTTGTCAATAATGAAACCGGCTACTGTATTCCCTACGGCTCTCCTTTCGATGGAGAAATGGCCCGGAATCAGGCACGAATGATGGCCCGGCTCCTGATCATTACCCGGGCGGCTCCCGTGCTTTCCTGTGAAATCCACATGCCCTGCACACGCGGCCCGGATCCGCAGGCACCGATTAAGGATACAGACAGACACATGGCCACGATATGGAAGACCATTCCCTTCGGCGGTAATTTTCATCGCGTCCCTTTGCCGGGCGGGGCCATGTACGCGACAGCGGCCTCCGAACTGGCGTTCGTGAAATTCGAGAAAGAGATCATCGGCGGGAGTATTTATTCCTACGTGTTCACCAAGCCGGACGGAACCGCCTTGGTTACGC
This sequence comes from Lentisphaeria bacterium, assembly GCA_017615635.1. GTDB lineage: Bacteria > Verrucomicrobiota > Lentisphaeria > Victivallales > UBA1829 > RGIG8244. The sequence continues at coordinate 22,282 of JAFZZR010000160.1, read as the reverse complement.
TCTGGGACATCGAAAAGGAGCAGCCGTTCACCATGGAACTGCCTCCGGAGAGCACCGTTCTGAACATGTACGGGAGGGATATGACGGGAAAACCGCTGGTCATAAGCCCCGAGCCCGTGTACATCACGATGCGGCAGGAGGCCTCGAAGGCGGCAAAACTGATGCGCGAGGCCGTGCAGGCCAATGCACCGGAGGCGGTCTGCGCAGCTCTGCCCGGCACGGTGTACATCCAGAGTCTGATCCGGAAGACGAGGGAGGGCGAGATCCGGATCCCGGGGCAGGCACCCGTCAAGGTAAGGATCCTGCCCGGGAAGGTCAATACGTTCGATATGCCAATCTCCGACTCCGGCAGACTGGTCATCGGAGCCCGGGAATATGAGATCCCGCTGGAGCAGGTACAGACGCACAAACTGAAACGGGTTTCGAGCCTTGCGGAACTCCGGAACGGCGAATACGGCCTTCTGCACTATCCAGATCATATTCAGCCCGTCGAGGCGCTTCAGCCGGAACGGTGCTATTTCCGTTCGGAGGGCTTCAACCCGAACGGCCATAATGTGTCGGCGAAATACTGGACCGGGTACGATGACAAGAATTTCTATCTTGCGGTCGAGGTGGATGATCCGGTACACCTTCAGCGGTATACCGGCGGGGACCTCTGGAAGGATGACAGCCTTCAGTTCGTGCTTTCGCCGGAGGATTACCCGCCTTCCTCCATATTGCTGTCCAGCAAAGCAAAGGCCAGTTCGGAGTACAATTTCGGGCTGGCGCTGACTTCACAGGGCGTGCAGTTGGTGAAGTATCTCGGAAAAGATGCGGGAGTCAAGAATGATTATCCGGTGACAGTCGAACGCGAGGGAAACACGACCCGCTATGAGGTCGCCATCCCGTGGTCGGCGGTCGGCGGACGGGCGAAGCGTTTCGGGTTTCTGGTGTGGGACAACAACAATCCGGCGCAGGCCACGGCTCCGTACCGTCTCGAACTTACGCCGGGCATTGCGGGCGGGGCGGATTCCTCGAAACTGGCCCGGGTAAAGTACGAATAGAACCGGACAACGGCCGCAGCAAGCGACGGACCGGGAGTTTTCAAGATTTTCCGGAACAGGTTTGACAATCCGGCATGATACTGCTAGATTATGGACGGAATCGATCCCCCGTGCCGCGGGGCAGGGGGATGCTGTAGTGAATCCGAGCCAAGAAGGAATCCGAAAGATGAAGCGACCGGAAATAACCTGGAGTCTGATGCATCCGACTCCGCTGGATCCCGGCTATGTGCGCCGCGTCCTGCAGAAAGTGAACGAATACCATGTGGACAGCCTGGAGCTCTGCGGAGAGTGCCATTCTCCCTACGGCGGCCTGGACGGACTGATCCGCTACGAGGAATATCCCCATGCCCGCGCCTCCTGGGATCAGGAAAAAGTGGCGGACAACCGTGCGAAAATGACGGAGATTCTCTCCCTGGCCCACGCCGCGGGCAAGCCGGTCTATCTCTGGCACCGGGAGGTCATGCTGCCGCCGGGCCTGCTGAAGGATCTTCCCGCGCTGCTGGATGAGAACGGGGAATTCGATCTGCTGGGCGAGACATTCGGAAACCTGATCCGCTACAAGCTGGACCGTCTGTTCGAGAGCGTGCCCGGTCTGGACGGACTGGTCCTGACCCTGACGGAGGCGGATTTTTCCGTGATCCACAACTCCAATGCGCGGCGGTATCCGCCGGAAAACGTGGTCTGCTTCCTGGTGGAGATCTTTGCCTCGGAACTGCAGAAACGGGGAAAGTTCTTCTCCATGCGCTCCTTCGGATCCATCGCGGAGGACTATCGGTGCATCCTCGGCGGAATCGAGAAGCTGGCGGGCAAATATCATTTCGAGGTGGAAACCAAGATCACGCCCTACGACTTCGATCCCTTCCTGCCGGTGAATCCCTTCCTGAAAAAGAGCATCGGATGCACCCTGGCGGCCGAATACGACTGTCTGGGCGAATTTCTGGGCGCGGGCTATGTGCCGTACGAACACGTGCACAACCTGGTCCGCTACATCCGGCAGGGACAGGCCGCCGGAGTGGACCGTTACACGATCCGGATGGACCGCCGCGGCAACGGGATCTTCGATCTGTACGAGCTGAACTATTATGCCTACGACCGGGCACTGCACGATCCGAAGGCCACGCCGGAGGAGATCCGGAAGGAATGGCACGAAAAGCATTATCCGGCGTCGATCCGGAAGGAGCTCATCGAGCTGGACGAGATCGGCTGGGAGATGGTCTGCAAAACATACTTTATCGATAAGACCGTGCTGTTCCACGGGAACTACTGCATGAAATATCTGCAGGCGGGCTTCATCTTCGCCCTGTTCGCCAAAGAAAAACGCACCCTCGCCAACGGATGGGGCATCTGGTCGGTCCTTGCCGACCGGGAGTCGCCCGGACGGGCCGCGATCCTGGCGGAGAAGGACCGGGCCGTGGAGCTGGCGGACCGCGGATTCGCGCTGGTGAAGACCCTGGGGCTCCCGCCGGAAGACTACCGGCTCCGGCTCTGGGAGAATGCGACGGTCATTACGAGGTCGATCCGGGAACTGATCCGGTGCATTGCGGCGTATTTCGACGATATGGAGTCGGGAAACGCCGATTATCCGACTCTCAAGGCCCGGGCGGCCGCCGCCATGGCCGAGTTCGACCGTCTGGCCGGACACAAGGTGGAAACCGTGAAGCAGGAATTCGTCAACGGGATGGAACACCGTTCCGACCAGCGGAATCACGGCGTCGAGGAACTGGCGATCCAGCCTCTGGCCATCGTCTGCCGGGAGCTTCTGGAGGAATATCCTGCCGAGTTCGCCGCCAGAAAGAAATTCCTCCCCGGATGCGTGGACGGGATCATCACCGGTGGCCTGATCGACGACTGGCGGATCGCCCGCTACATGCACGGATCCCACGCGGTCCTGCATAAGGGACTTCCCTCCCGCTGGGCGGGGAACCGCGTGTTCCCCAACGGCTTCATGGAGATGGAGCTGAAACGGGGCGCGGAGCTGGTCCTTTACGGAGATGCGCAGGAGACGAAGAACTTCGTTCTGACCTGCGATGGAACGCGGATGGAGGCCGAAATGAACGAGGAAGGCGTCTTCGCTCTTCCGCTGCCGCCCGGAAAGGAAACGGTGAAGATCCGTCTGGAGAAGTCCGGATCGGTCTATCCCATGTTCTACGCGGCCGTTACACGGTCCTGATACGAGATATATCTTAATCATATTACAAGCCAGGAGGTCCCGGTCATGAGTAATCTCATTTCCCGCATCGCCGCCGTCTTCGCCGCCCTTTTCTGCATTCTCTTTTCCCTCCGGGGAGATGAACTGACCGACCGCCTGACCGCGCTGTCGAACGCCGGCAACTGGGCGGAACTCCGCAAGGAAGCGGCGGATGCATTGGACAAAATGGATCCGGACGATGCCCGTGCGGGGACGGTGTGGAATCTGTTCTGCACAGGGCTTCTCCGGGGAAATGAAATTGCCGGATACGATGCACAGTTCGAGAAATATATCGGCGGCAAGTTCCGGGAGAATCTCCATTGTTTTCTGAATCCTTCGTTCGTCCCCGGCAACGGCGTGATGATCGCCGGGGAATTCCGGCGCGGTCCCAACCGGGGGAATGCGGGGCGGTATGTCTCCGCCTTCGAACGGGATCGGGTGCGGTTCGTTCAGCTGATGACGGCCCTGATCCCGAAAGCGCTGGAGGAGAAAGACGCCGAACTGCGCGGCCGATTCTTCCACCGTCTGGCCCGAATCCTTCTGTCCGGACGGGTCTCCGGCAACTCCTACAAACTGCAGGTGCTCACCGATTATTCCCGTCTGCCCGACTACGAGGACTCGGAGGGACGCACGGCGTCCATGAGCCGTCCTCCGGTGAATGCCGACGGGTCGCCCGTGCTGTACCGTGTTCCGGCCAGCTGGGAGGCCGCGGTCAGCGACGGCGAACGGTTCCGTTTTGCGCTGGATACGGCCATCCGGGCGGGCTCACCGGACGCGAAGAAGGATTGGGCGGATTTTCTCTGCGGACAGTTCGATTTTCTGGCGGCGAACTGGTCATTCCGGCAGGAGTACTATCAGTCGCCGGCCATGCGCAAGTTCCTGTATGATCTGGGCGACGACGAAACGGTGGCTGATCTGGCCGACGGCATACGGCGGATCCGTCTGCCGGAGGAATTTCAGTATATCCGGATGTATGAGGAACTGAAGGCGTATAAAGCGCTTGGCAAGATCTGGCTTTCCCGCATGCAGTTCGAGAAAGCGGCGGAGGCGTTCGAAAAGTGCAGCGATTCGGAGTCGGCTTCTCTGCGGGAGCAGATACTCGGATTTTTCGGCAGGCCCGATCCGCTTCACGTTCAGCCGGCGGGAATGCCTCTCAAGATCCCCTTCCGCTACCGGAATGCAAAAAAAGTCCGTGCTTCGCTGTATCGCGTCCGGACGGACGAGGCCGTGGAGCTGATGCTGAAAAACTGGGCCGATTCCCAGGCGGACTGGAACGACCGGGCGCTGCTTGACCTTCCCCGTGTCCGTCATGATAAAGCGGCCTGGGACAAGGTCGTGGACAAAAAGCCGGAAAAGGAGATCGTCTTCGATCTGGATCCGCTGCCGCATCACTGGGAAAACCGGACGACCCTGGACTTCGGAAACATGGAGCCGGGCGCTTTCCTCATCCGTTTTTCCCCGCAGGTTGAAAAAAATGGTCATGATTCCGGAAAGCCCGTTCAGAATGAGGTGGTTTCCCTGGCCTGGATCTCGGATTCCGTCCTTTCGGTCCGCCAGAGACCGGGAAATGCGGTCGATCTGTTCCTGAACCGGACCGTCGGCGGGGAACCGATCCCCGATACGGAGCTCAAGATCTATTCATTTTATATGGATCGCGGCTGGAACCGGAAGAGTTCCGTCATGCGGCAGGAGATCGTGACGAAGCGGACGGATCCGGACGGACTGGCCGTGATTTCCCGGAGCGATTTCAAGGCCCCGACGAAAGAAAGCTATGTGGCCGCCAGGTTCATCTTTGCGGAAACCGCGCAGGGAAAACTCACGTTCCTTTCCGATCATTTGAACTTCTTCTCGGACAATTCCAGTTCATTTCCCATGCGCCGGCGCACCTTCCTGATCTCCGACCGTCCCATCTACCGCCCGGGCGACGCGGTGGCTGTCACGGGATACGTCCGCACGCCCACCTATGGCGACAGGACGAACCCGGTCCTGGCCGATACGGTCAATCTGGAAATCCGGGATCCCCAGGGCAAAACGGCGTTCGAGCTCAAGGTCCCCTTCGACCGGGAGACCCAGAGCTTCACGTTTGAAACGAAGCTGGCCGCCGACGCTCTGCCGGGACCCTGGTACGTCCGGATCAAGGATCTGCCCGGCTCTCTTTCCTTCCGCGTGGAAGAGTACAAGAAGCCCGAGTACAAGCTGGAGGTGACGCCTCCCCCCGAGCCGGTCCCCTCCGGCGAGGCGATCCCCGTTTCCATCGCCATGAACTACTATTTCGGGGCGCCGGTGGCGGGTGCCGAGGTGACGTACAAGGTGTTCCGGGAAGAGACGGTCCCGGCATATCCCTTTGCATTCGTCTGGAACTGGCTGTACGGAGAATACTATGCGATCTGCTCCACGGCGTATGAGAACCGGTACGACCGGATCGTGAATTACAGCCGCGCCATGATCCTGGATGCGAAAGGTGTTACCGATCCGCAGGGCAAACTTTCCTTCCGGATCGACACCGCCGCCGACATCGCGAAGTTCGGGGAAAAGAGTTTCCGGTACACCGTGGAGGCCCAGTCGTCCGACGATTCCGGCCGCGTCGTGAAGGGATCCGGATCCGTCATCGCCGCCGTCAAGCCGTTCTCCGTTTCGATCTACACCCCGTGGGGATTCGCCCGCACAGGAAAGGTCTGCCACATCCAAATCGCCGCCCGCACGCCGGACGGGAAAAAAGTCGCCGGCAAGGGCGTGCTCCGGATCTTCCGCCGGGCTTTGAACAAGGACGGGGTCCCGGAACGGACCGGCGAGGCTTTGAAGGCCATCGAATTCGTGCCGGACGGGGAGGATGTCGTATACGTGCCCGGCGAGGCGGGCGTGTTCGAGCTGGAGGCGGAAGTGGTGTCGGAGAAGGGGATCCGGATTGCCGAATCCCTCCCGATCCACGTAGTCGGGGAAAATCAGCCCGAGGGGCTTTTCGGCGAACTTCCCCTGACCGTTGCTACGGACAAGCCGGAATATCAGCCTGGCGACACCGCGCGGATCCTGGTCTCCTGCCGCCGTCCGGGCTGTACCATATACTTCATTGAGAAGTCGGAGCGGGAAAACCGGATCCGCCGGGTGACGCTGAACGGATATTCGGCCCTCTTCGAGATCCCGGTCCATAAGGAGGATCAGCCCAACTTCTTCGTGGAGGTCATGAGCGTTTTCGAGGGCGAAATGCACACGGCGCAGAAACAGATCGTCGTCCCGCCCGAAAAGAAGGTCATCAACGTCTCGGCGGTCCCGGAGGCGACCCGTGTGAAGCCCGGCGCCTCCGTGCCCCTGACGATCACCCTGACCGGACTGGACGGAAAACCCGTATCCGGCGCCGCCGTGACCGTGGCCGTGTATGACAAGTCGCTGGAGGCGCTCGCCCCCGGTGCGATCCCCGGCATCGTGCCCTTCTTCTGGAACTGGAGACGGTATGCCGGTTCCTTTTTTTACACGAATCTGAATACCTCATGCGGAATGTGCGAGCCTTCCCCTGCCATGTGGATGAACCTTGAGAATCACGCATCCATCCCCTTTACCGGAGGATACAGCCGCTCAAGGCGGCATAATGAGATGGTTGGGCTGAATGAGCTGGTATTATACAGGAATGATGCCCCCACCGGTGCCAAGGTTGCGGAATCCTTCAAAAAAGCGAAAAGCAATCTCGCGGCTGCCGATGCCGTGGAATGCGAAGACGCTGCCGATGCCGTGGGATGCGAAGGCGCTGCCGAAGCCGGGGCAGGGGAGCCGGACGGCCCCGCCGATGTTCTCCGTACCAATTTCCTGGACCGCGCCCTCTGGATCGGACGGACCGTGCTGCCCGAATCCGGACAAACGAAAGTCAGCATCCCCGTTCCGGACAATCTGACCACCTGGACGATCCGCGCCTGGGCCATTACGCCGGATGCGCGGGCCGGAGAGGCCCGCAGCGAGATCGTCGTCAGCAAGGACCTCATTGCACGGCTGGAACTCCCCCGGTTCATGGTGCGGGGCGACACGGTCTCCGCCGTGGCCATCATACACAATCTGAAGGAGAAGGACGCGGAGGCGGACGTCGTCCTGACGGCGCCCGGCCTTCTGGATTCCCCCGTCCGCCGGAAACTGACCGTGGCTGCGGGCGGGCATGCCTCCTTCGAGGTGCCGCTCAGTGCCTCCGGGGAACCCGGGGAATGCGTTCTGACCCTTTCGGCCCGGGCAGGAGCCGAATCCGATGCACTGGAGCTGAAGCTGCCCGTGCTGGTGAAGGGGATCGACAAGCAGGTGAACAACTGCGGGCGTCTGGATCCGCAGAACACGAAGAGCGTGATCCGTCTGACGATCCCGGAAGCGAGGCGGCCGGGCAGTTCCGCCTTTGCTCTGCACATCTCGCCCGGCGCCGCGCGCAACATGATGGAGCTTCTGCCGTATCTGGCGTCCGACGACTCCGACAATGTGTTCAGTCTGGTCAACCGTTTTCTGCCCGCGCTGGCCGCCAAACAGGCGATAACCCGTCTGGGCGTGGAGTGGTCGCAGGCCGTTCCCGGGGAAAAGACGGCCCGTGATGGACTGTATGCCGAATACATGAACCGGTACGGCCAGGGCTCGGTCCCCAGTTTCAAGGCCGAGGATTTCGACCGTATTGCCTCGAACAGCATCCGGAAGATCCGGAAGATGGTCAACAGCGACGGCGGCTGGGGATGGTTCGGCACCCACGGCGAATACAGCTGGCCCGATACGACGGCCTGCGTGGTGGATGCGCTCCTCTCCGTGCAGAAGACCTCGATCGGCGAACCCGGCGACACCCAGCTCATCCGCCGGGGCGTCGACTGGCTTGCCCGCCATGCCGAGGAACGGGTCGCCCATATGAAACGCTTCGGGGAATACGTTTACAATACGGACTGTCTGGTCGTCCGGGTCCTGGCTCAGGCGGGCCGTCCCCACAAGGAGCTTATGGCTCTCTGTTACAAGCACCGGGTGCGCGATCTTTCGCCCTGGGGATTGTCCATGCTGGCTCTCGCGTATGACAAGGATTCGCCCGAATGCGCCATGCTGATCCGGAATCTGGAGCAGTTCCTGAAGACGGACGAAGAGAACGGGACCGCGTACCTGAATATCCCGTCCTCCTGCTGCTTCTTCTGGTACGGGAACGAAAGCGAGACCCTGTCGGCCTATCTGCGGCTGCTTCTGCGCAGCGATCCCGCGAGCAAAACCGCCTCGGGCATTGCACGCTACCTGACGGTCAACATCCTCAACTCCCCCTGGCGCAACTCCGTGCGCGGACTCGGCGCCGCCGTCCGGGCTCTGGCCGAGTACACCGTCGTGACCGGGGAAGGGGACCCGGATTTCACGCTGACCATGCGGACCGGACGGGAGGTCCGTACCGTATCCATCGACAAGAAGAACATGTGGGAGAACAACGGACCCGTGCTGTTCCTTCCGGATTCCGCCCTGAAATCCGGCGTTCTGGAAGTGGAGCTGGAATTTGCGGGACGCGGCGCGGTGTACTGGAACTCCATGCTGAATTACTTCAGTCTGGAGGATACCTTCGTGCCCGCCGGACTGGAAATGAGGATCCGGCGCAACTACTACCGTCTCGTGCCCGATGAAGACGCTTCCGCGCTTCTCGCCGGGCGCGGCGGCTCGGTCCAGAAGGAACGGGTCCTCCGTTACCGGAAGGTGCCGCTGAAGGACGGCGAAACGGTGAATCCGGGCGATCTTCTGGAGGTGGAACTCATCTCCACGGCGAAGAACGATTACGATTACGTGGTCTTCGAGGACGCCATGCCCGCCGGATTCGAGTACGAGAATCCCGTCAGCGGATGGATGCGCACCGGATTTAGTGCGCCCATCTATGCGGCATACCGCGAACGGGGCGCCCGGTTCTATCTGCGGAACATGGCCCGGGGTGACTCCAACGTGTTCTACCGGATCCGGGCGCAGCTCAAGGGTTGTGTCACCGCCCTCCCGGCAAGGGGATACGGTATTTACGCGCCCGAGCTCAAATGCAACGGCGCGGGCATGACGCTCCGGACGGAATGATGCATCCGCGGATCCGCCCGCGCGGCTCCGGGCGGATCCTCAGTTTGTGCGATGTTTCGGAAAAGAAGGGTTTGACAAACGGACGAATGATGGTATGTTTTCATTCGGCAACTATTTTTCAGGAGATAATGCAATGAAACAGCTGAACGTCTTTCTTTTCCTCTTCCTCCTTTTCTCCGCCGTCTCGTCGGATGCGCAGGCCATCCTTCCGACGCCGAGACCGCCCATCGTCATCGTTCCCCGGATCCAGGATCCGGCCCTGGACCCGCTCCGCGTGAGTTCGGGCGATGCGGAGATCCGGATCACGGGACTGCTTGCCCGGGCCGTGGTCACCTATACGGTTTCCAATCCGAACGCCCGCCAGCTGGAAGCGGAATTCCAGTTCCCGCTGCCTCCCGGCGCGACGGTCACCGGCCTTGCCTTGGATGTGGACGGGCAGATGCTGGATGCGGCCATTCTTCCGAAAACGAAGGCCAAGGCGGTTTTCGAGGCGGTCGAACGGCAGAATCTGGATCCGGCCCTGGTGGAGTCCGTCGGAGCGAACACGTACCGCGTGCGCGTCTGGCCCGTCCCCGCCCACGGCACGCGGAAGGTGCGGATCGAATTCGTCTCCGAATTGATCCCCGCGGGCGGCGAGGCCGTGTTCACGCTTCCCATGCGCTTTACGGATAAGCTGGATTCCATGCGGCTCCGGATCACCGTGGCCGATCCTTCCGTCCTGCCGGAGGTGACCGGGAACGAGTTCGCCGGAATGCATTTCGACAAATGGGAGTCCCAGCTGGCGGCGGAACGCACGCTCCGCGATCTCGTCCTGAGCGAGGATCTGCGGATCGCAGTGCCGCACAAACCCGCTCCGGTCCGGCTGGAAAAATCGGAGGACGGTCTGTACTTCCGCGCCGAACAGCCCGCGCCTCCGGTCAAGGCGGCGAAACGTGCGGAATCCTCCGCACTCAACCTCGTGTGGGATGCTTCGCTTTCGCGCAAAACGCAGGATCACGAGGCGGAATTCGAACTTCTGAAGACGTATTTCAAGGACAAGACACTGGATGTCGATCTGTACATCCTCCGCGATACTCTCTCCGCCCAGCCGGTCCGGTTTTCCGTGCAGAACGGCGATGCCTCCGCGCTTCTTGCAGAACTGGCGAAAACGGTCTACGACGGCGGCACGAATCTTGCCGCGCTTCGGCCCCTTTTCACCGGGCAGATCCCCTCGCTTGTCCTCACGGACGGAGCCGACAACTTCGGACCGGGGATCGAGGCCTTCACCGAAAACCGGAATGCGGCGCCGGTCGACTTCGTCACCTGCACCTCGCAGGCGGATACGGCCGTTCTTGCGTATCTGGCGCGGCTGGGCCGGGGACATGCGTTGAACTTGACACGGACAACTCCGGCGGAGGCCGCCGCAGCGCTCGACTGGGAGCCGGAGACCGTTCCTTCCGTCACCGTGACCGCGGACGGCAAGCCGGTTCGGGCGGAGATTCAGGTGATCGGCGGATTCCTCATTGCGTCCGGCAAAGTTCCGGCGGAAACAAAGGAACTTGTCATTGCGGAGACTCAGGTGATCGGCGAATTCCTCACTGCGTCCGGCAAAGTCCTGGCGGAAACAAAGGAACTTGTCATTGAGGGAAAAACGATTTCTCTTGACGCGGAGAAAATCGCTTCGGGCGATCTTCTGCGGACCGCCTGGTCGCTCATGAAGCTCGAATCCATGAAGCAGGATCCCCGCACGAAAGAGGAAGATTTTATCGCTCACGGCCAGACGTACGGGATCGTTACGCCGGGCACGTCCATGCTCGTGCTGGATTCCTACGATCTCTACAAGACGCACCGCGTCCGTCCGCCCGCGTCGCTGGCGCAGTGGCAGGCCCGGTACGACCGTGAAGTCCGGGAGGAAAAGCCGGTCGTCAAGGATCTGAAATCCGTCATGGCCCGGTACCGGCAGGAGATCGGCGCGTGGTACGAGACCGCCGTCCCCGAGCACCGTCCGGCTTCGACTTCAAAAAACGTCAAGTCCGAGCGCAGACGCGGTGTGGTCAATGCTTTCCGGTCGGCGCTGGGGGTGGACTCTGCCCGGAGGAGCGAGGCAGCCGATGAAGACGGCATGGTCGCAAACGAGGCTCCTGCCGCCGGTGCGGCCCGGGAAGCGGAACCTGCGGCTCCGCGGAAACCCAAGTCGTCCGATACGAATGGACCCTCCGTCAAGGTGAACGCGTGGGATCCGAAGACACCGTATCTTGCGGCCATGCGCGCCGTGAACGATCCCGACCGCGCCTACGCGATCTACCTCGAATACCGTGACAAGGACGGCGGAAGCGTCGGACTCTTCACCGACTGCGCGGACTTCTTCCGTCAGGCGGACCGTCCGGAGCTTGCGCGGCGGATCCTTTCCAATCTCGCGGAGATGGAGCTGGAATCCACCGCCATCCTGCGCGTTCTCGCCATGCGTCTCCGGCTCACCGGCGACCTCGACGCCGCCGAACGGGTGTACCGGAAGGTCCTGCGCCTCAGTCCCGAGGAGCCCCAGTCGTATCGGGATCTTGCGCTGACACTGGACGATGCGGGCCGTTTTGCGGAAGCGGCTGAACTGTATCTCCGGATCATTCAGGGCGACTTCGACCGCCGTTTCCCCGGCATCGATCTGATCGCCGTTACCGAGCTCAACCGGGTCGCCGCCCGTGCCGAACGCGCCGGAAAGAAACTCGATCTGGATCCGGTCCTCTGCTTCCCCCTCGAGGCCGCCTTCCGCGTGGTCCTCGCGTGGGATACCGATCTCTCCGATATGGATCTGCATGTGACTGATCCGTGGGATGAGGACTGTTTCTACGGACACCGCCGCACCGTCGGAGGCGGACATCTTTCCTTCGACTTCACGCAGGGATACGGTCCGGAAGAATTCATGACCCGCAAACTTCTGCCCGGAAAATACCGGGTCTGGACCCATTATTACGGACAGAGCAGCGTGAAGCGGATCGGTCCGGTGACGCTGTATGCGGTCCTTTACACCAACTACGGTATGCCCGATGAAAAACGCGAGACTCTGACCTTCCGGCTCGGCGACAGAAACGAGCGGGTCGAGATCGCGACGGTCGAAGGCGGAACGTCGGCCGACAACGGTCCGAAGGGGCCCCGTGATTATCAGGTCAAGGCGGGAGACACTCTGTGGAGCATCGCTCTCCGGGAGCTGGGCGACGGGGCCCGTGCCGAAGAGATCAAAACGCTGAACAATCTGAACAGCGACAAGATCCGTCCGGGCGACATTCTCAAGCTGCCTGCGCGCTGAATCCGTTTCCGGATTTCCGCACAAAAAAAACGAAGGATGATTTTTACATAAGAGAGGTGTGAAAGAAACATGAGGATCACAGTCTGTATAAAGCAGGTGCCCGGTACATCGCAGGTCGAGATCGACCCGAAGACCGGCGTACTGAAGCGGGACGGCGTCGAATCGAAGATGAACCCGTTCGATCTCTATGCCATCGAAACGGCTCTTCGCCTGAAGCAGCAGTACGGCGGCACTGTCACTGTCGTCTCCATGGGACCGCCTCAGGCACAGGCGGTCATCCGCGAAGCCTTCATGATGGGCGCGGACCGCGGTTTCCTGCTTTCCGACCGCCGGTTCGGAGGCGCGGACGTTCTGGCAACTTCCTATACGCTTTCGCAGGGCGTCCGGGCGGCGGGCCCCTTCGACCTCATCATCTGCGGCAAACAGACGACCGACGGCGACACGGCGCAGGTGGGTGCGGAGCTCGCCGAATCCCTCGGGATCCCCCACGTTACTAACATCTGCCGGATCCACGGGGCGGATGCCTCCTCCCTGACCGTCACGCAGGATATGCCGCTTCACCTCCTGAAGGCGAAGCTCACGCTGCCCTGCCTGATCACGGTGGAGAAGGGGATCTTCGAGCCCCGGCTTCCTTCGTATCGTCTCATGCGCGATACCGCCGACCGGGAGATCAAGGTGCTGACGCTGGACGATCTGGAAGACAAGGATGCCTCGCACTACGGACTGAACGGTTCTCCGACGCAGGTGAAACGGATCTTTCCGCCGGAGAAGAGCGACCGTCAGGAACGCTGGGACGGGCCGGAAGCGGAATCTGCCGGCCGTCTTTTCCGTTTTCTCGCAGACAACAAATTCTTGCAGAAGCTCGGGTGAACCATGGCGCATATCGTTATTCATCAGGAAAAGGCGAACGACCTGCAGGCCATGACCGGCCTCTGTCCGTTCGGTGCCATCGAAGTCGTTGACGGCAAACTCTCGATCAATTCCGCCTGCCGCATGTGCCGGAACTGCATCAAGCGATGCGGCGGCGTGTTCGAGCTGGTCGAAGAGAAACCGGCCGTGACCGTCGACAAATCCGCCTGGCGCGGCATCGCGGTTATCGCCGAAGTCGAGGAGGGCTCGATCCATCCTGTGACCTTCGAACTGCTCGGCAAGGCCAGGGAACTGGCCGCCAAGGTCGGGCATCCCGTCTATGCCCTGCTGATCGGGTCCGGCGTCGCGCCCCTGGCTTCCCGGCTGGCGGAATACGGTGCGGATACGATCCATGTCTACGATCAGGAACCGTTCCGGTATTTCCGGATCGATCCGTACACCGCTGCGGCGGAGGATTTCATCCGGAAAGTCCGCCCCACTGCCGTCCTCGTCGGGGGTACTCCGGCCGGACGTTCTCTTGCTCCCCGGCTGGCCGCGCGGTTCCGCTCCGGCCTGACGGCGGACTGCACTTCCCTCGACATGTCGGAAACGACCGATCTCGATCAGATCCGTCCTGCTTACGGCGGCAATATCATGGCGCACATCACCACGCCTCGACACCGTCCGCAGTTCGCCACGGTGCGGTACAAGATCTTTTCCATTCCGCCGAAGCGTGATGCGTCGTCGGCGCAGATCGTCCGTGCGGAACTGCCGGAGGAAAAACTGGCATCCGGCATCGAGATCCTGCAGGCCGAATTGAAGGAGCGCGTGCGCGGCATCGAGGATGCCGAGGTCATTGTGGCCGCCGGGCGCGGCATCAAAAAGCCGGAAGACCTCGCCATGCTTCAGGAACTGGCGGATCTGCTCGACGGACGCCTTGCCGGCACCCGTGCCATGGTGGAAGCCGGCTGGATCGATGCCCGCTGTCAGATCGGACTTTCCGGACGGACGGTCAAGCCGAAACTCATCATCACCTGCGGCGTTTCGGGCGCCATTCAGTTCGTCGCGGGAATGAACGGCTCGGAAAAGATCATTGCCATCAACAGCGATCCGGACGCGCCGATCTTCAATATCGCGCACATCGGGATCCGCGGGGATCTCTACAAGATCATTCCGGAGCTCATCGCTGAAATCAAACATTCCCGGACGGAGGACTGAACCGTGAACTCGACGTACAATACCTTTACCGATGATGATTTTCAGGCCCTGCTCGAGATTTGCGGCGAGGCGCGGGTGATTCCCCGCGAACGCATGGGCGAGGATTACAGTCATGACGAGCTTTCCGGGATCCGCAAATTCCCGGACGTGCTGGTCCAGCCTCTCTCCGCACAGGAAGTGTCCCGTGTCATGAAATACGCGAGCGGACGACGTCTTCCCGTCACCCCGCGCGGGGCGGGAACGGGGCTCGTCGGCGGATCGGTGGCTCTCTGCGGCGGGATCATGCTCGATCTCTCGAAAATGAACCATTTCCTCGAACTCGATCCGGAAAACATGACCCTGACCCTGGAGCCCGGCGTCCTGCTGATGGACGTCGCCAAATACGTGGAGCAGGCGGGGCTCTTTTATCCGCCGGATCCCGGTGAGAAGACCGCCACCATCGGCGGCAACATCAGTACCAATGCCGGGGGCATGCGCGCCGTCAAATACGGCGTTACGCGGGACTATGTGCGCGGACTTGAAGTCGTTCTTCCCGACGGCGAGATCATCGAGCTGGGCGGCAAGGTGGTCAAGAACAGTTCCGGGTACAGCCTGAAGGACCTCATGACGGGCTCGGAGGGCACGCTCGGCATCATCACAAAAGCGACCCTGCGGTTGCTGCCTCTGCCGAAGCACAAGATCAGTCTGCTCGTGCCGTTTCCCGATCTTCCCTGCGCGATCCGGACCGTGCCGCAGATCATTCGCCTGAACACCACGCCCACCGCGGTCGAATTCATGGAAAGGGAAGTGATCCTGGCCGCCGAGGAATTTCTGGCCCGGAAGTTCCCGGACAACAGCGCGGATGCCTATCTGCTCCTCACATACGACGGAGCAAGCCGCGAGGAAGTGGATCTCGCCTGGCACGAGGCCGCCGAACTCTGCCTGAAGGCGGGTGCTCTCGATGTCTTCATCTCGAACACGCTGGAACGCAACGAATCCATCTGGGCGGCGCGGGGCGCATTCCTGGAGGCGATCAAAGCCTCGACCACCGAAATGGACGAGTGCGATGTGGTCGTCCCGCGCAAAACGGTTGCCGACTTCGTTCTGTTCTCGCACTCGCTTCAGAAAAAGCACGGAATCCGGCTCCGTTCCTTCGGTCATGCGGGCGACGGCAATCTGCATATCTACATCCTGCGGGATGAGCTCGGTCAGCAGGAATGGCAGACGAAACTTGCCGCGGTGTTCGACGATCTGTATGCCAGGGCGGCCGAGCTCGGTGGAAAGGTGAGCGGGGAACACGGGATCGGGTTCGCCAAAAAGAGCTATCTCGCCCAGGTGTCGGGCGAGGCGGAAAAACGTCTGATGGCGGGCATCAAGGCGGCGTTCGACCCGCAGAATATACTGAATCCCGGAAAACTCATTCCCTGACGAGGAGGAACGGGACGAATTTTTCCGTAGGGAATGAGACCATGAAAAAGAAGAACAAAACCGATCAGATTCTCAATATCCTGCGCGATGAACTGCGAAGCGGACTGTACGAGGATGGAACGCGTTTCCCCTCGGAGCACAAGCTGATGACCCGCTTCGGTGCCGCACGGACCACGATCAACAAGGTCACGTCCCTGCTTTCTTCGGAAGGATTCATCCGGCGCGGCGTGCGTGGTTCCGGAACCCGGGTTTTGAATTCTTCTCCGTTTCCCCGGGGGCTGGTGGCGTATCTCGGCCCCGTTTCCCATCCTTACTATGCAAGGATGATCCAGGGCATCCAGCTCTCCGCCGCCCTGAAGGAAAACGCCGTCTGCGTAATGTCGCCCATGGAAAATCTGCACAGCCTTGTGCTGGAAAAGATCCGCAGACCGCCGTTTTGCGGACTCCTCGCCGTGAGCATCGGGCTTGTCCCGGACTCCTTCCCGCTGCCCGTGGTGTATCTGGATAACGGATACGAGCCGAAAGGGCAGGGCAGGGGATCGGTCACCTGCAGCAACGGCACAGGGGCAGCGGAGGCGGCCGAACGGGTGATCGCTCTGGGACATCGGGAGATCCTGGTCTGCAGCAATTATTCCGAGCTGGAGGAGAGCCGGAAGGAGCGTGTCCGCGGTTTTTTGGATACCATGAGAAAGCATGGCATCCGGCAGGTGGAAAAACGCTTTTTTCATGAAGTGGTCCGCCATCCTACGGGGGCAAAAAATCTGCTCCGGGAAGCTCTGGCTCAGTTTCCGAAGACGACGGCGATTCTGACGGATTCCGATGATCTCGCCTACACTCTCTATTACGCCGCCCGCGATCTGAAGCTGGACGGCCGAATCTGCTTTACCGGATTCGGCAACATGGCCTACTCTTCGGACTCTCAGGCGCTGCCCAGCGTGGAACAGCATCCCGAAGAGATCGGAGACCGCGGATTCAACGAACTTTTCCGGATGATCACCGAGCCCGGATATGTTCCGTCACGCCGGATCGAGGTGGAGTCGGAGATCGTCCGCTTCGACCGGATCCCGCCAGTCCGCTGACGGAGTTTCATTTGTATTTTTGCGGCGGATGAAGTATATTTCCGCCGATCTTCTCATTTATGCAAAAAGGAGCCGTCTCGTGAATACCTTCGGTCATCGATATCTTCCGCTCGCCTTTGCCGCGATCCTCGTCTTTGCCGTGTCCATTCCTGCGGGAGCGGCGCCGAAAAACAAGCCCCGGTCTTCATCCGGACGTACTGTCACGCTTTCGGAGGCGGGTATCAAGCTCCGCATGGTTCCCAACGCCGAACAGCAGATGCTTCCCCCGCTTCAGATCGGCGGCACACTGAAGTCGGACGGCACGCCGTACTACCGGACGCAGGATCTGTGGCTTCACTCGCAGCTCCTTTCTCTCTGGGGCGGGGAGGATGTGACGGCGGCCCTCGCTTCCGTAAAGTTCCCGCCTGCCGCCAAACCGGACGAACTTGTACGGATCGACGAACCCTCGAAGTGGACTCCGTATGACCGGGTCCCCGAGGATGCCGAGCTCCGCCGCTGGGCCGAATGCTTCTCCGGAGAACGCGTCACGGAGATCACGAAACTCTCCGGCATCAGCGACTACTCCTGGCGCAGACTCCAGACCGGGAAGCCGGAGTCCTGTCTCTACTTCGGCGTCGGGAAAAACAGCGGCGCTCCCCGGATGCTTTTCCTCTTTTTCCGCTGGCGGGATCCCCAGGGGGCCCGGACCCGCGAATGGAGCCGCCTTGCGGACAGCTGTGCACTGTCCGTCCGCGTGATCTCACGGACCTCTTCAGGGAGCGAGAGCGCCGCCTCCCGCTCCGAGTCTTCTGCTTCGTCTTCCTACTACGCCGAGCGTCTTGCCCAGGCAAAGAAGAGTATTGCGGGGATGCGCAACTGGTATATCCGGGAGACCCCGAACTACATCTTTATTTCCAATCAGCGCAGCCGCAACGATATTCAGCGCCTGCAGAGCGATCTTGAGGCGGCACGCGGGATTTTCCGCCGCTACTTCCCCCCGGAGGAGGAGCGAGCCTGCGTCGGCGTGGTCAAGCTGTTCGGCCATCGGGAGGAATATCTGCGCTACGCCGGAGCCGGATTTGAGTGGACCGGAGGATTGTGGAATTCAGGTACCCGCGAGCTTCTGGTGTCTCCCCTTGACCCGCAGTTCGACAGCAAGGCCATCGAGAAATTCATGCGGGAGGTCACCCTTCACGAAGGATTCCACCAGTACATCTTCTATGCCTCGGGCGAAGTCAGTCCGGCCCTGTGGTTCAACGAGGGATGCGCCCAGTTCTTCGAACGCTCGGATCCCAGGCACGGTGAAGTCGGCTCCCTTGAAAAGGATGACGAAGCACGCCTTGCCGCCGCCGCGGACAGCGCTGACGACGATCTGGCCCGGTTCCTCTCCCTGGACCACGAGCAATTCTATGATGCGCGCGAACGCGAACAGAATTACGCTCTTGCCTACGCCCTGATGTATTATCTGCTGCGCGGCGCCCCGGCCAACGGGGAAAACGCTTTCGCTGCCGTTCCCGGACGTTATATCGAGGCTCTGCGGAAGACAAAAGATCTTTCTCGGGCGCAGACCATCGCGTTCGAGGGAATCGATACCCGCAAGCTGGCATCCCGCCTCAAAAATTTCTGGCACGATAAAAAACAGCTCCGCAAGGCCCGCCAGAAAAAATAATCCGCAGCTTGAATCCCTTTTGACCGAGACCGACGTTCATCAAAACCGCGAAAGTGCCGGTTTCCGATTTGCATTTGCTTCGATCCGGATTTATATTTATATTCTTCAGCTGTACCTGGGATCTGCGCATCCCATAGAAGAAGGAACGGGTATGAATAAAATTCTGCTGACCGGCGCCGCCGGCTTTATCGGACATCATGTGTTCCGCCGTCTGACGGCGCTCGGGTGTGACGTCATCGGTTTGGACAATCTGAACAACTATTACGACGTCAATCTGAAGATCGCGAGGCTGAAGGAGGCCGGATTCGATCCGGAAAAAATCGCCTACGGACGCCTGATCCAGTCTTCGGACAAGGGCTCCTTCATCCAGCTCAATCTGGAGGATTCCGCCGCCGTCGTCCGGCTGTTCCACCGCGAAAAGTTCGATGCGGTCTGCCATCTCGGCGCGCAGGCGGGCGTCCGGTTCAGTGTGGAGAATCCCGCCGTCTACATCCAGAGCAACATCAACGGCTTTTTCAACATTCTGGAAGGATGCAGGGAGAATCCGGTGGAACATCTGGTCTTTGCCTCCAGTTCCAGCGTCTACGGGAACTCGGCGAAGATCCCCTTCAACGAAGACGAGCCGCTCCCCGCGGCCATGAGCCTCTACGCCGTGACCAAGCAGGAAAACGAGGCCATGGCCCAGTGCTACTCCAAACTCTATAAGATCCCCGCCACCGGACTGCGTTTCTTCACTGTGTACGGCCCCTGGGGACGTCCCGACATGGCCCTTTTCAAATTCACCAAGGCCATCCTGAAGGATCAGCCCATCCCCGTCTACAATCACGGTGACATGCAGCGCGATTTTACCTGCGTGGACGACATTGCCGAGGGGGTGATCCGGGTGCTCCGCGAGCCGAAATGCACAAAGGATCCCATTCCTTGCCGCATCTACAATATCGGCAACGGACATCCCGTGGGCCTGATCGATTTCATTCACGAGATCGAGAAGCAGACCGGCAGGACGGCGAAGCTGGACCTCCTTCCCCTCCAGGCCGGCGACGTCTACCGCACCTGGGCGGATACCGCAAAACTGAAGCGCGACTACGGATTCGCCCCCTCCGTCCCTCTCTCCGACGGCGTCCGCGCCTTCGTCAACTGGTACCGCTCCTTCTACGGAGTGTGAATGTCGGATAGAATATGGGTTCGCCGACAGGGGTGATTTTTCAAAAAATTCTTGCATTTTGCATAAAAATGAAGTACATTGCTGCATTTGCGGAACGGAAAGGGTTTTTATGCGGAATGTCTGTTTTTTTTCGGGCGATATAACCCGGTGCGGCGGCACGGAACGGATCACGATCCGGCTTGCCAATGAGCTGGCCCGGCAAAGAAATACCCGCGTACAAATCCTTTCCTGGACGGAATCCGGCCCTGAACCCGGATTCCCTCTGGATTCCCGGGTTGAACGTTATGCTTTGTTCAAACAGAATGTCCCGATGAAACTCTTTCTGCTTCCGGCGGTCTTTCGGCTGCGCCGATTTGTGCAGCAGCAGAAAATCACCCATCTGATCGATGCGGACATCATCCTTTCCGTTGTTTCGGTGCCTGCTCTCCGGGGACTTCCCTGCCGGCTGATTTCCTGGGAGCATTTTCATTTCCGCGAGAATCTCGGCTGCCGGATGCGGGATTTCGGTCGATGGCTTGCAAAACGCTTTGCCGACGCGATCGTGGTCCTCACGGAGGATGATCGGAGTCAGTATCTGGCGACGCCGGCCAAAGCGGACATCGTCTGCATTCCCCATGTGATTCCGGAAAAAAACGATTCTCCTTCCGCCTGTCCCGTGCCGGACGGACGTTTCATCCTCAGTGTCGGCAGACTGGATTTTCAGAAAGGATTCGAGCGGATTCCGGAGCTGGCCGGGCCTCTCTTCGAAAAACATCCCGATTTGAAATGGGTGCTGGTCGGCGACGGCGCATTTCGGTCTCGGATCGAGGCGGATATCCGGGTACGCGGGTTAACGGGGAAGATTCTGCTTGCCGGGTGGCAGAATCCGTATCCTTTCTATGAGAAGGCGGAATTTCTGGTCATGACTTCCCGGTACGAGGGATTCGGACTCGTCCTCCTGGAGGCTCTTTCGGAAAATTGTCCCGTCGTTGCCTTTGCCTGCAAGCATGGCCCTGCCGACATTGTCCGGGACGGCGTCAACGGCTTCCTGATCCCGCCCGAGGATTTCTCCTGTCTGCGTGAAAAGATCGAGTATCTGTTGACCCATCCCGAAATCCGCCGGAGCTTTTCGGATAACGCGCGAGAGAGCATAGCCTTGTTTTCGCTGGAGTCATTCATGGATCGCTGGAACTCGATCTTAACGGGAGGGAAAGAGCAGTGAAAATCTTTATCATATCAAGTCATAACGGATGCGCTTTATGAATGAAAAGGATGACAGCCGTATTTCCAAGTGCCGGACAAGGATTCTGGTTTACCATGTCGGCAGTATCGGGGATACCATCGTTGCCTTGCCGGCATTCAGGACACTGCGCCACAATTTTCCGGATTCGGAGATCCGCCTGGTCAATCTTTCCGTTGCAGAACACCCGATCCATGCGCAACTGTACAAGCATGACTCCGTTTTTTCCCGCTGCACCTTCTGGTCGCCGCCGAAATGTTTTCTGCAGAAAATAATGCTTTACGTTCGGTTCCTGCGATTGACTCTTTCCGGCCGTTACTCTTCTCTTTATTGTTTTTCTCCCGATCTGCCGAGAACGCTGACCGGTTTCTGGAAGATTTTTCAGCGGACGCCCGTTCATCATGTCTTTCTGTTCAAAAAAATGGGGAACATCCCGCTTTGGCAGGCGTATCTGGACTGCCTGAGGGAGCAGGGGCTGGAGATCCCGGATGACTGCTTTTCCTTCCCGGACCGGCCGGAGGATCGGGCCACCGCCTCAAAACTGGCGGATCAACTCGACGGGGAATGCCGGATCGTTTTCGGTATCGGCGGCAATCAGCCAGTATGCCGATGGCCGGCGGAACGCTATTCCGAACTGATCGGCTCCCTGCGTCGGAAATTCGATTTCCTACCCATTTACGCGGGCGGCGAAGGGGACCGTCATCTTGCGGAACAACTCATCGCCCGTCATGGCGGCATTTTTCTCCCGGATACGGAATGCCGCTCTCTCGGGGAGACCATGGCGTTTTTCCGGCTCTGCAAGTGTTATATCGGGAACGACACGGGGACCATGCATCTTGCTGCGGCGGCCGGTCTGCCCTGCGCGGTGATCATGTCGGCTCACAACGAACCGGAACGGGAGTGGATTCCTTTCGGGAATCGGAACCTCATTTTTCGAAAAAAAATCGACTGCTCCGGATGCCGCCTGAAAGTCTGCCCGAAAGGCGATCCCGCCCCCTGCATGGCCTTCTCCCCCGATGAAATCTCCGAAAAAATCCAAAACTGGATCACCGGATTCTGGGAAAATTAGTTAGAATTGCACACCGATACATTTTTGAATCAAGGAGTGAATCTAAGGTTTTTTACAAAAAAAACGTTTTCCTGCTTGATTTTT
>JAFZZR010000159.1 GCA_017615635.1 Lentisphaeria bacterium | reverse complement strand
GAGGAAGTCATTCAGGCGGGACAGTTCCTGCTCGATCTGAGGCTCGGAAAGCTGCCGCAGATTCGGATGGTTCCAGGTATGATTGGCGATTTCGAATCCGGCGGAGTCGAGCTCGCGGATCTGCCCGCCGGTCATGAGGAAACGTTCGTTCTTCGCGCCACAGCCCCCCGGAAACGCAAAAGGGCGGCAAGATTTCTCCTACCGCCATTCGGTTTCCGCCGTCACCGCTCGCCACCTTCCTTCGGTCATCCCCGGAAACAGCATTTGCCGCAGGGACCCCGGAGGCAGGATCTTCATCGCCGTTTCATCATTCGAGGTACTCGAGAATACCCTTGAGCGAGTCCCGGACTTGGAATAATTTCTGTTTCGCGGATTCTCCGTCGAGGTCGTCGGGGATGCCGCCTGCGGGCGGAATCCGGTATATCGGAGCCTCGGAGCCGACCGTCTCTTCAACCGGTGAAAAGGTCAGAATCCTGCCGGACATTGCGGGCGGAACCGGCAGATAATTACATGGGGTTGATGTCCTGGACCAGAGGCTGGATCGTGACATCGGTAATATTCAGATGATCCGGCATTTCCGCCAGCTGGAGGATCAGTTTGCCCAATTCCGCAGGCTGAATGGCCTTGGAAAGAAGTTCCGGAGAAAGCGAGGGAATGGAGGCGGCCGCGTTGAACCCGGTATTGCCCCAGGAGGGGGTGACGCAGAAGACCCGCACGCCGTAAGGACGCAGTTCCGTATAAAGTCCGTGGCTGAATTTTGCCAGTCCGGCTTTTGCCGCGGTGTAGACGCTCCAATCCGGCCAGGCATAGAGAGCGCAGACGCTGGAGACGTTGACGATCAGTCCGCCTTTCTTTTCGCGCATGATCCGGGCGGCGCGTTTGCAGCCGTAGATCACGCTGGTGAGATTGGTGGCAATGGTCCTTTCGATATCCTCATCCTCCTGGTCGGCCACGGAAACGATTTTTCCGCCCCATCCGGCGTTATTGACAAGTACGTCCGGCCCGCCGACTTCCGCCATGACCCGATCCCAGTCCGCGGGACTGGCGGCATCTGCGGCAATGAAGCGGACACCCAGCTGCCCGGCCGTTTCCGTCAGGACCTTGACATTTCTTCCGGTGATCCAGACATCGGCTCCGGCGCCCTTGAAAGCGGCGGCAATTCCCTTGCCGTATCCGCCGGTTCCGCCTGTCACGATTACTTTTTTTCCTGCGACGTTCATTTTCTGTTCCTTTCCGTTACGGTTGAATTTGTTGTTCTGCGAGGGAAGACTCTTCTCGGAATCTCATTCGATCCTGAAGCGTTCTTATCCCGATTTTTTCAAGTGACTTTCCTTCCTGAACGGACAGGGCCGCGGCGAATCCCGCCGCTTCTCCCAGCCGGATGATCGTTCTGGAAAGCCGGCAGCTGGAGGCCGCCAGAGACGAAAAACCGGCGATCCTGCCCGCGATCAGAAGATTGTCCGCGTTTTCGGGGAGAAGAGAGCGGTAGGGGATGCCGTACGGATATACGATCCGGTTCGGATTTTTCGCACCGTGCAGATCCATCTGGTGATCCGCAACGACGATCAGATCGCCGTGCTCCTGCTGTTTCAGCCCGGCGATAAGATCGTTTTCGTCGAGCATGTGCCGGCACCGGATCCGGAAGGATTCCCGGATCCCGGGACGGGGAAAAATTTTTGCGATCCTGAACTTTCTTCCCCATGCATAGTTTTGCTGCACATAACTCCAGAAATCCCGGACGCGGCGGCGCATTTCCTCCATGGCGCTTTCCCTGTCCAGAGAGAAAAATGTCATTCCGGACATGGTCGGAAGCATGTTGCAGTTGTAGTCCCCGTTCGGATACTCGTTTGCGACCATGACCCCTTTTCTGGGCGTACCGTCCGGCTGGCCCGGCTTCCGTCCTTCTGCCGGAGTGACCCGGAAAATGAGCGTAACGCCGTTCAGACGTGTAATGCCGGATCGCTCCGGAGCATCGGGCTCCCGATATTGATCCTTCGCCTCCTGTCCCATGCAGAACGAACATCCGGCGGAGGCGGCAAGTATTCCGCAGTTGTCGATCCAGTGCCTGGCCTCGATCCGGTCTCCGTTCTCCAGACGCACGGAGCGGATATGACCGTCCCGGCAATCTGCCTCGACGCAGGCAAGACCGGAAATGATGCGGCATCGTGCCTCCCGGAGCATTTTCCGGACGCAGCGATCCAGGACGCGAGGTTCGAAAATGACGCCGTTCCAGTATTCGATATTGTGCTTGAAGGGGCCGCCGTAGATGTATCCGCGTTTCAGTGTGTCGTCGTAATCCAGAGCCGGCGCGATCCGGGCAAGTCCGCCTGGAAAATTCGAACGACTCGGATCATCCAGGGAGAAATGCAGAGCGTTATGGTAAATGCCGCAGCCGTTGGGAATCGTCCGCATGAGACTATAGAGTTCGCGGGGCAGACCGAATGCAGCGCCCGCGCCCGGTTCCCAGCAGTTGACTCCGCAGACCGTGGAATTTCCGCCCAGGATCCGCTCCTTTTCCACAAGGATCGTCTTGCATCCGGACTGCGCGGCACGCAGCGCGGCGGCAAATCCGCCGGATCCGCCCCCGATCACGCAAATTTCCGCTTTCAGATTCCTTCCCATGATGTCGTCCGTTTTTTCGTCCGGAGTTCCGCGCCGCGGACTCAGTTGATTTTATCCTCGATCTGCAGGGCCGTCTGCCTGACCAGTACCGCATATTTTTTCATCTTCGCTTCGGTGAGCCTCGATGCCGGACCGGTGATCCAGACGGCGGAAACCGTTCCGCGCCGAATATCGCGGATCGGCGCCGCCACGCAGCGCAGGTCTTCCATTTCTTCACCCCGGTCGCAGGCAAAGCCGTTTTTCCGCACCTCCTCCAGTTCCGCCAGGAATTTCCGCTCGTCCCGGATCGTTTTCGGCGTGTAGGGCGTGAACCGGATGCCCCGGATGATCTCCTCGGCACGCCGGGGCGGCAG
>JAFZZR010000158.1 GCA_017615635.1 Lentisphaeria bacterium | reverse complement strand
TAGAGACAGAAAATCCCGGAGGGACAGATTATGGAGAAGAAAAATGGTGCCGACGAAAGGACTTGAACCTTCACCTCGTGAAAGATACGGACCTGAACCGTACGCGTCTGCCAATTCCGCCACGTCGGCACACCAGAGACACTCTTTTGGGGAGTGATTGGGTGTAATATACAGCCGGAAGACGTCCGGGTCAAGTGATTTTTCTGAAAAAAAACAAGAATATTCAAAAAAAGTGTTGAGTTTTTGAAAACGGGGATTATATTGTCGACATGAGGAAAGGTATAATGGAAAGAAGAAAGGCAGAATGGACAAGAAAATATGGAAATGTTCGTCCGACGGGAAAGAAGAGACAATTGAAAGACTGATCCGACGGAAAAATCTTCCGCGTCCTGTGGCCATGTATCTGGCGTCGCGGGACATAACCGAAGAAACCGTGGATCTTTACTTCAATGCGTCGATCTCGGATCTCAGCGATCCCTTCCGTTTTCCCGGAATGGAGGAAGCCGTAGCGAGGCTGTGGAAGGCCGTGCGAAACAAGGAACAGATCCTGATCCATGGCGATTACGACACGGACGGGATCACGGCGACCGCGCTCCTTACCTGGGTGCTGGAGAAGAACGGGGCTTTTGTGACTTCGTTTCTGCCGCACCGGTTCGATGACGGCTACGGATTCACGCCGGAATCGCTCTCCAAGGCCATCGATCTGGCGGAAGGCCCGTGCGGCGTGCTGGTGACGGTGGACTGCGGGATCAACAGCGCGGAAGCGGTGGCGGAAGCCCGGAAGCGCGGGATCGACGTTATCATCACGGATCACCACGAGCCGGCGGACGAGCTGCCGGAGGCGATTTGTCTGCTGAATCCGAAAGTGCATCCTTCGCTGGAGGATCTGCGGAATCTGTCGGGCGTGGGCGTGGCGTTCAAGCTGGCGCATGCGTTCCTTCTGTACGGACGTGCGCACAACGAGTGCGGGGACGGGATCGACATACAGGAAGTTCTGGACTTCGTGGCGCTGGGTACGATCGCGGACATTGTTCCGATCCTCGGGGAAAACCGCATTCTGGTGAAGTACGGCATGGAAATGCTGAAGAAGCAGCTCCGGCCGGGTGTGCGTGCACTGATCGACGTGGCGCATATCGGAACGGGGCGCATGCATCCCTCGGACATTACGTTCAAGCTGGCGCCGCGTCTCAATGCGGCCGGGCGCCTGGGAAATGCCATCAGCGCGCTCCAGCTGATGATGTCGCCTCGGATCGTGGATGCGTATCACTATGCGAACATGCTGGAGAAGTTCAATCAGCAGCGCCAGACCAAGGAGCAGGAGATCTTCACGGAAGCGAAGCAGCAGGTGGAATCCGCCCCCGGTTTTTCGGATGCCATGTCGATCCTGGCGGCGGGCCGGGACTGGCATCAGGGGGTCATCGGGATCGTGGCATCCCGGTTTGCCCGAGACTACAACCGGCCGGCCATCGTTCTCACGATCCAGGGCGATGAAGCGCATGGCTCCGGGCGGAGCGTAGGCGGACTGAATCTGATCCGGATCCTTTCGAAGAGTGCGCATCTTCTGACCCGCTACGGAGGACATCCGATGGCGGTGGGTCTGGGCATGCCCACGGCGAACATCGAAGCGTTCAAGGCGGAGTTCGAGGCCAATGTTCGGGCGGAGATCCAGCCCTCGGATCTGGCGGACAGCATCAAATACGACGGTCTGATCCAGTTCCGCGAACTGGACGATGAATTTTTCCGTTACAGCGAAAAGCTGGGGCCCTTCGGGCACGGCAATCCGCAGCCGCTTTTCCGGTTCGATTCGGTGGAGGTCGTGAGGACGTTCCCCATCCGCAACGGACATACGCGCGGCATTCTGCGGGACGGCTCGGGCAGCACGTTCGACTTCATTGCGTTCAACCGGATCATGGGACTGCATTCCGTCTGGAACGTGGCGGCGGTGCCTCAAATCAACGAGTACTACGGGGAAAAGCGGCGTCAGCTTCAGATCATGGAAGCGGAACCGGCTCTCGCGTAAGGACCGGCGGTCAGAAGAATCCGATTTTCTTCAGCGTGTTCTGCATCCGCACCCGGACGGTCAGATCGTAGCGGGGAAGAGTCTGGAGAAACGCTTCCAGCGCGGAGGCGTCCTCCGGGAGCTCGTTCACGAGTCCCTCTCCATACAGGCCGGAAAGAGGCGCGATCCTTGTTTCCCCGAAAACCAGAAAGAGGACTCCGTTTTCCGAGGCGGCCCGGCGCACCTGCTTCAGACTCCGCTCCACGGCATGAAATCCTTTCCGGCGGTCGAATGTGAGCGCAAAGACGCCGCGCACGGAACCTTTTTCTCCGGGACGGCGCGCGAAGACGCATTCGGCGCCCGTTTCCAGATTTTTCCGCAGATCCTCCGCCGTCATGGCCGGGCTTTCCCGTTTCCGTTGACGTACTGGATATCCGTGAGGGCACGCAGTTTTGCGGTGGTGCGCACGACGGCCAGCGCCTCCTCCAGCCGGACGGGGAAGGGCACGCCTTCACGCATGGTCCGGTAGACCCGTTCGTAGATGTCGCCCATGAAAGCGCCGTTGGCCGGCTTCACGGGGATCGTTTTTTCCAGCCAGACAGCCTGGATCTCCCGTCCGTAGCCGGAACCGATCCCGGGGGTGCCGGGATCCGATCCGATGGGCGGGAGCTGAAAATCCGGCGCCAGATAACGCAGATGGAATTCCGATTCATCCTGCGCCACGAGGGTTCCGCGGGTGCCCGCTACGAAATACACGGGGCCGGGCAGCGCGATGCCGTCGGAAATTTCCAGGTCGATGATCCGTCCGTTCTGTCCGCGGAATAAAATCTTGATGTGATCTTCCGCCGAGCCCAGGGCGGCGGTCCGTTTGAAATCGGCCCAGAGATCCCGGACCGGCGATCCCAGCAGGATAAGCGAGTGATCGATGAGGTGGGGGCCCCAGTTGTTGAGCTGGCCGCCGCCGCATTCCAGAAGCGTCTGCCAGTCTCTCCGGAACTGGAAACGATGGCGGCAGAGCTTGATTTCGAAGACGTCGCCCAGAATTCCGGAGTCCATGATCTCCCGCAGGTGATTGAACGCGGCTTCGAAGCGGCGGTTGAACCGGAAGAACAGCTTGCCCGGATACTGTCCGGAAAGTTTGCTCAGCGCATCGGAATCCGCTTCGCTGAGCCCGAACGGCTTTTCCAGAAAGACGTATTTCCCCTTCGAAAGGGCGCGGCGCGTGAATTCCACATGCTCCTGGGATCGGACCACGATCGAGACAAGCTCCGTTTCCGGATCCGCCAGGAACGCTTCGCCGTCGGTATAAAAACGGGCCTGCGGATATTCCTTCAGAAACGCGTCGCCGCGTTCGGGAATGAGGTCGCATGCAGCAACGGGCTCGAAAAAGGCTGCATAACGCTTAAGTTCGGGCACGTGCATGGTGGACCCGGCTCGTCCCAAACCCCAGATGCCGACCTTGATCTTTCGTACAACGGACTCCGACATGATATTCCTCGCTGGTTAATACGGACTGTCTCTCTTCAGATGCTCCTGCCAAAACTCGCGGCTGGACTTTCGGCGTCTCTCGAAAGTCCGAAATCCGGTACTTTTCGGCTGTTGCCGCACCGGGCAGCAGCCTCAAAATTCCGGACATCGTCTTTTTCGAGATCCATCCGAAATCCGGGGTCGTTATTTTTGGCAGGAGCATCTCTTCAAATGTCCCGG
>JAFZZR010000157.1 GCA_017615635.1 Lentisphaeria bacterium | reverse complement strand
GTGGCTGTATTCTGAAGAACCACGTAGTTGTGGTGAGCAGCATTATCCGGATTGATACTTCCCTTCCCCGGCCCGGGGAGATAGCCGTCGTAATCATCCGCATACATGGTGCATTTCAATCCGATCTGCCGGCAGGTGGAAACGCAGTTCGTGGTCATGGCCGCGCTCTTGGCCTTGCTCAATGACGGCAGAAGCATTCCTGCGAGGATGGCGATGATGGCGATGACGACAAGCAATTCAATAAGGGTAAATTTTTTACTTTTCATGGGGCTTTTTCTCCAGTTATGGTTGCGTTGTGTACTGGGGGATACCAGGGGTACCAGGAATACCGGGAATACTGAAACGGTCCCGGCATTCTCTATATTTTCCTCATTTCATCTCTCCTGCCTCCTGCCTCATCTCTCATCTCTCATCTCTCATCTCTCATCTCTCATCTCTCATCTCTCATCTCTCATCTCTCCCAGGGATATTCGACCTCGTACAGCGCCACATCGTCGAAATAAACGCCTTTATCCTTCCCGGACGGATCCTGTGTTCCGCGGACACCGACGGTGATCGAGAATGCAGAAATGTCGTACTCCGTCGGTATGGAGAAAAGGATGGTGGCACGGGACCAGCCGTCGGGCTCTTTTTCCGTAAATCGGCGGTACAGTCTTATGTTCCAAAGTCCCTGCCCTTTGGCGTCCCGGAAGAAGCAGCTGATCGTCGGCTCGGCAAAGGAACTCTCGTTTCTGCACCGTGCGCTGAAGACATACTTCTGTCCCGCTTTCGGATTCCTGAAGGTCTGGGCGAGACATCCATCGGTCACATTCACAAAGTGCGCCGTGCCGTTTTCCGGAATGATGGTCCCCTTCGGAGATTTGGAAGACTGCCAAAGGCTCCACCCGGCAATGCCGCTTTTTTCCTGATCGGGGCCCGGCACGGTATTTGCATCACCGGCATCCATGGATCCGTTTTTGATTATATTCCTGAACACGCCGCCGGAAGCGGAACCTTTCGCCCACTCCTTTCCGAACCGGATCGCCTCCGCGCAGTGAGGGATGATGTCGTCCCAGAGTTTGTACTTGAATTTTCCTCTTTTCGTGTTGAAAACCGCATCCGGCCAGAAGGTGCCGCGTTCGCCCCAGACCCAGGCATACTCGTCGGCATACGACAGCGTGTTCATGATGTTCTGCGCGAGCAATGCCGTCTGGTCGGGAAAGAGGGGATTATGATGGACCCACGCCGGATCGGCATTTTTCTTGTAACTGTCCAGATAGAGGGCCAGCCCCATGGAGGTAATTTTTCTGTACTTATCCTGATTGGCTTTGTCGATCCAGGATCCGCCGAACCGGTAATAGTTGGAAACAAGCCGGTCGTAATCACGCTCCGAACTTGCGGAGTAACTGAAGGACTCCTGCCCGTCGACGATCTTCATGGTTTCGGGAGCGCCGTCATAGACGCCGTTGAAGAAGGCATACAGAAGCCCGTACCGGTCATCGGAAATGGCTTCGGGGTTGGCTGCCTGATGCGGCGTGGTGCAGCGGAAGGTCGTCCAGATGAAAGTGAAGAGCGTGATGTCCGGATATTCGCGGGTCACCGTCTGGACCCACTCCCGGCCGCGTTTGCGGACCTGGGCAACCGTCTCCTCGAAGGTATGTCCGCGACCGGGGAAAAACATGAACGGCATCTTTGTGTAGAGATAGGCTTCCAGATCCAAACAGAGTCCGTCGCAGCCGGACTCCTTTGCCAGATAGGTCAGCACCGCAAAGTTGGCCAGCGTACGTTCCCAGGCAGCGTCGTCAAACCAGTCCGTACTGAAAAACGAGCTGTTGGACCGGACAAAATTATGCTGCAGGCCGGTTTCCTGCAGACGGCGGAGCGCCGTTATCCATTCCGCCACATCTTCCCGGGTCAGGACCTCGGTCATGTCCGCCGCGCGGGCGGGATCGAATTTTATGATCTCGCTGCCCCGCTTGAGCATGATCATGGGGGCGATGCCTATCCCATCGAACGGGCAGCTCTTCCCGAACTCCTCCAAGTCGGAGGACGGCATCTCCTCCACGGTGTCCGGCTTGGACCAGCCGAAGTAGATGAGTTTTTTGGCGGACGGCTCGCCGTATCCGCAAAGCGTGAAACTCGCGGAAAGGATGGCGCAGACCGTCAGAAACATCCAATTTTGCTTTTTCACCGTCGTTCTCCTGTTAAAGTTGATTTCTGGTTTCATATCAAAATATCACGTCCGTTCCGGGGGCACGGGGCGGACGGAGTTTCCCGGATAGAGGACCGGAGTCAGCAGAACGGTCTTACGTTCGGTTTTGTCTCCGTTCTCGATCAGATCGATCACCAGGCGGCCGCCCTCCGCGCAGACATCGGAAAAGCGGTCGCAGATGAAGGAGGGATGTTCGTGTCCGGGGGGCGGCGGTTCATTGTCGCCGGAGACAATGCTGACATCCCCGGGCACCCGCAGGCCCAGTTTGTTCAGGGAAGCCGCAAATTTCGGCAGATCATGCTCAACGATGAGAGCGGTGGGCCGGTCCGCCCGGGTGAAGATCTTCAGATACGCGGAGAGATCGGGCATGCCGGGATCGGGACGGATTTCGCCGTCGATCCGGGCGGAGGGAGTGATAATGCAGTATTCTTCCGGGCACGGCAGACCGAAATGGCGCATGGCCCTGCGGAAGCCCCACAGCCGTTCCTCCTCCAGAGAATCCGGTTCCAGTCCCCGCAGACAGAGGGCGATTTTCCGGTGTCCGAGTTCGTACAGGTGTCGGACGGCGAGGAAGGAGCGCCGGTAATTGTCGATGCAGACCCAGGAGCAGTCGAATTCCGGATCCACATGCTGGAGGCCGATACAGGGCAGACCGGACATATAGCGTTCACGGAAATCCCGCCGGACATGACCGTGGAACACGATGCCCGTCGCGTCGCCGTTGAGCAGACACGCCGGAGGCGTCCAGCTGGTGTCCACGTGCCCGATCAAAAGATTGTAGCGCCGCGCATTCAGGATCCGGCCGAGTCCGTCGAAGATGGGGCCGAACGTATCCTTCAGGTGAAGCGTATCGCTGGAAAACGCCGTGGAAAACGAGAGAAACAGGATCTGCCGGTTTCTCGTCACCGGAGAAAACGAACGGAGACGCATGGGGGGCTGCCGTTCGGCGACAAAGGTCCCGCCGCCTCGTACCCGGACGATCAGCCCCTCGGCGGCCAGGGAATCCAGCGCCTTTCGGACGGTGCCTCGGGAAATGCGGTACTTCCGCGCGAGCTGGAGTTCGGAACTGATCTTTTCGCCGGGGAGGAGATGACAGCGGTAGATATCGCGCCGGAGATCGTGCTCCAGTTCGTCGAAAGCCTTGTTGTATGTTCTGCCGAGCTCCATCGCGTTCCTCCTGTCGACCCTACTTTACATCGGCAAGGCTGTTTTGAAAAGGGGAATGGAATGTTTTTTCGATAAGAAAGTTGTATAAAAGTTGTCTATTGCATCTTTCTCCGGACCGCAGAAGATCGGAAAGAAAGTATCCCCGGCTGTCATAAAAAGATGACGGGCCGACCCTCGAAAAAGGAGGATCGGCCCGCTTTGCTTTCCGTCATTCAGCGGCGGGGACCGGGTCCCGGTCCGGGGCCGTGTCCGCCGGGGCAGTGAGGGCCGTGATGATATCTGTCCGCACAGCCGTGTCCGTGTCCGCGGTAAACATGGTGATGGTCCCAAGGTCCGCAGCCGCGGCCCCACCAGTGGCCGTGTCCGCCGTGCCAATGGGGATGATGAGCCCAGCCCCAGCGGTAGTTGCTCCAGCAG
>JAFZZR010000003.1 GCA_017615635.1 Lentisphaeria bacterium | reverse complement strand
CTGTCCTGTAATACTTCCAGCATGATGTGTCACCAATCAGATCGAATAATTCCGTAATTGCCAGTCTCGTTTTGCCGTCCGAGACGATCATGCGTTTTTTTACATAGCAAGCGTGAAACGGCGGAGATGCAAAACAACCTCGAAATATACCACACCTTCAACTGTTTTGCAAATCGAAAATCTCACTCCGGATGACATTGTGCGTTGTAAATTCAAAAATACGCATACGGTATTTTACAGAGGACAAGAAAATGGTTCGAAAAAATAAGCAAGAATATGCAAGTAAACCTTAAAATCCGAGCGTAATCAAATAGCGATGATGGCGATGACGACCAGCAATTCGATGAGGGTGAACCCGTTTCTCTTACTCATAGTTCGATTCTCCTATATGGTTGTTTTGTATCGTGCAAAGCGAAAATCTGTGTCTGACGGCCTTTTTCCGTGGATGTCCTCCCGATCACGCGGAAGGGCGAGAGATGGCGAACGGCCGTCCCCTCCGGACATCGGGGCAGCAGATCGACCGCCATCCGACCGATATCCATATACCCCAGATCCACCGTGGAAAGCGGCGTTTCCAGCATGGTGTTGCCGGGGTATCCGCAGTAGCCCATGACGGCGACGTCGTCGGGCACGCGGATGCCGCGTTTCGCCAGGGTTTCCATAACCGTGATGGCGACGAAATCGGAATAGCAGTAGACAGCCTGCGTCTCCGGGTGATCGCCGAGGAGACGATCAAGCGCCGATTCCACGGATTCGCGGCTGAAATAATAATCCTCCAGAAAATAGGAAAGCTGTCCGTCCGTGCACAGGCCCAGTTCGCGGAACAGCGCAGGATACTCCGCGGACTCCCAGCGGCGGCTGAATTCGCCGAGTTCCAGGATCCGGACATCCGTGCGCCCGCTGTCGGCCAGATGCTTCAGCCCGGCCCGCCAGGCCGCCCTCGTATCCGTGACGAGGGAGGAGAAGCCCGTGGTTTCGTGGTCGTTCATCCGGGGATGGACCAGAAGGACGGGTTTGCCCAGTTTGTGGAAAATATCGATTTCCGGTTCGTGGCCTCTGTAGGTGGAGTCGACCAGCAGCACGCCGGAGAGATCCATTTCCCGCAGATGCTCCAGCGCCTTTTCCACGCCCAGATTCCGCAGATACTCCATGAAGCAGAACGTGGTCGGGTATCCGGCCTCCGCCGCGGCCGCGGTGATGCCCGGCACAATGTAATGCCACGGATATTGGATGGCTCCCCTGTTCCGGTGAAGGACGAGAATGGAGCCGACTTCCTGCGGGGCGCGGACAAAGGTCCCTTTGCTGGGGAGCCGCTCCACGAGTCCCTCGGACTCCAGGCGGGCGAGGGCGGACCGGAGCGTGACTTTGGCCACGTGGAGTTCGCGGCTGAAGTCCAGTTCCTTTGCCAGCTTCGTTCCGTTCGGAAGTTCGCCGCTGAGGATTTTCCGTTTCAGCTGCAGATAGACGATATCTTTTTTCCAGTTGGAAACCATGTCACGGGTTCCTCGATACTATTCGATACTATCACAATGTAATGCCATGCGCGCAGTTTGTCAAGGCAAAAACAAAAAAATTCGTGCTTTTTTCGAAAAACGATCAGAACTCGCGGCAGAAGAGACACTTCGGATCGTCGCACAGCAGGATCCGCGGATCTTCTTTCATCAGCTTCATTCCGATTTCGTAAAACTCTTTCAGGTCGATCACCTGGATCCTGTCCATGCCGAAGGGAACTTCGGAGATCTTCAATCCTTCCTGCACCGCCCGGGTGAAGAATTTGCCTTTTTCCGCATCTCCGCGGTAAAAATCCCGATGGCCCGGCAGGTGCTTGTCGAGAAAGACCGTGCGAAGCGATCCGTCGGGATCCTTTACTCGGCAGACCGCCGGTTGGAGGAACGGGGCATTGCACTTCGTTTCCAGATAGTGCAGGAACGTGGAGGGGCCCAGTCCGGTTCCGATATAGACGACCTTTCCGCCCAGTGCAAGAGCCTTTGCCAGCGGGGAAGAATCCGAGGCCGGAGGGTCGGCGGGTCCGTGTTCCGCGGTGCACGCCTCCGCCAGCGGGCCGATCCCAGCCCAGGAGTGCGTGACGTGACGGCTCCGTTTCGCCCGGGGGAACCGCTCCAGCAGGACCTGGGGGACGATGCCCGTCCAGATCTGCTGCGGATCTTCGGGATCGTACGGCCGGTAGTTCCATCCTCGGTTCAGGTTCGCGCCAAGGTAGATGTAGGGACGCGTGAAGGTCGGGAAGAGGATCGTTCCGTCCTGTCCGGCGGCCGCCATGACGCCCCGGATCAGACCTTCCGCGCCGCCCGCGATGTAGCCGCACCGGGAGAGCGAGGAGTGTACCAGCAGCAGATCGCCCGAGCAGACACCGGCCCGGCGCAGGGCCTCGGCGAGCATATCCGGTGTCAGTTCCGTGCGTTTCACGGCGGTCAGATATCCCCAGTCGGCGAGATAATTGATTGCGTCGATATACTTTTTGATCTGCGCATCGCTGAGGGTGATCCCCCGTTCCGCTTCGGTTTCCAGAAGGATTTGCGCCAGATCCTTTTTCCCGTCCATGCCGGAAAGGAGGGAGGCCATCGGCCCGTACAGGACGCCGTCCGGCAGACTTTTCCGCTTGTTTTTGGGGATGCGGACAAGATCCTGGGGAAACCCTCTCTGTGCTCTGGCATAGATCTGTTTCGCGGCGTAATCGCGCCAGGGCGAGGAGATATCTTTGACTTCGAGATGAGGCAGCTTCGCCGGTTTTCCGGTGTAGAAAAGCACCCGATGGAACCAGACCGCCGCCAGCGCCGTGTAATCGGCAAAGGCATCCGGCTCCAGAAATCCCTTTTCCGCCTGAACGGAGTTATGCCACAAAGTGGTGGATCCGGGTTTGTATCTTTTCATAAACCAGACGGTCGGGACGGCGGTGGAGGAATCGGAGAGGAACATATCGTCGTCGCAATCCGGCTGTCCCAGCACGCACTGCGGGTGATCCCCGAACGTTTCCGCCAGCTCCTTCAGGATCTCGACGCCGTGGAAGGGGACATGGGGGATCGGCGGAGTCAGTTTGCAGAACATGCAGCTTTTCGACGGGATGGAGTCCAGATTGGCGCCGCCGATGACTTTTCCCTTGAAG
Organism: Lentisphaeria bacterium; assembly: GCA_017615635.1. Classification (GTDB taxonomy): domain Bacteria; phylum Verrucomicrobiota; class Lentisphaeria; order Victivallales; family UBA1829; genus RGIG8244. Next base: position 31,608 of record JAFZZR010000003.1, on the reverse strand, counting down.
TTCGCATGGAACGCGGCGAACCCGTAGAGTTCCATGGCGAAGATCAGGCGGAGAGAGTATTCCGGCGTTCCCATGGCCATGATCTGACGGGCGATCTCGATCCCTGCCGCGACTCCGGCGGAATCGTCGTCCTGCAGCGGCTCGAACGTATGAGCCAGCAGCCAGATCTCCTCCGGTCTCCGGCCCGGGATCAGCGCCGTGGCGGCGGGCAGTTCTCCCGCATAGCGCCGTCCGTCGCATTCGATCTCCGCCTTGAGCCCGCCCCGGTTCGCCAGCTGCCGGATCCTGTCGCCCATGCGGGGCGTCACGGAAAAACCGATGAATTCGCGGTCTTCGCACTGGACGTGCCAGTTGGCGCCTTCCGTGCAGGCGGTTACCCATTGCAGAGAATCGGGATGATCGTACCGGCCCACGACGTAATCGGAAATGATGCCGCGTCCGCCCTGATCGAGGATCGGCTTCAGCACAGTCCCCCGGGGAGCGGTGTTCGGTTCCAGCATGACCAGCACGCCCCGCGGATCTTCCCCCGCCAGAAACTGCTGCTCGGTGATGACCCGCACGGTTTCCCCGCCGGGCCGGGTCCCGACGGATCCTTTGATCAGGTGGAACGGATGGACCGTGTAATCGGCGGCAACGGTCCGTTCGGCATTGCAGAGGGTCAGTTTTCCGGTCGACGCGTCCCAGGCGAGGGGCATGCGCTTGTCTTCATAGCTGGTGACGCCGTCCGCGGGGAAGGTCAGCCGTTCGACATGGGGCAGTCCTGCCGCCTTCATGGCGCCGCAGATCCAGTCGATGGCCTGATGATAGTGGCGGAATGTCTGGCCCCGTTCGATTTGACACAGTTCCTCCGCTTTCCCGACCAGGGCCCGGCCGTCCATACGGCTCCGTATCTCTTGAAACAGCTCTTTCATGGTTTCCAATTCCTTAAATTGCAGTACCGAAACGATTCCGGCAATAATATAGCATCGGCCGATGCAAAATCAACCGGGCGCAAAAACGGGAAAACTGCGGATCCCTGCTTGAAAAAACAGGGAAACGGACGTACAGTAAAGCACCCGTCAACAAGGAGTTTTTACCATGAGCCAGACCCAGGATATCTACAACGTAACCGAGCACTCGACCCCCTTCGACATCAGCTGCACTGTCCGGCACGTCATGGTGCCCATGCGGGACGGCGTCCGCCTTCACACGGCCGTATATTGTCCGCCGGATCTCCGGAAAAAGGCGCCGGTCCTTCTCTTCCGTACGCCCTACACACGTCAGGAGTACAACGAACTGCCCGACGCCTCCGCCCTGAAAAGCGGATGGGTCTACGTCCTTCAGGCGTGCCGCGGGACCGGCTGGAGCGAGGGCGTGTTCGATCCCGCCGAACGGGAGCAGGAGAAAAAGGATACGGAAGACCTCTTTGTCTGGATGAGAAAGCAGTCCTGGTTCGGCGGACGCTGCGTCATGTTCGGGGCAAGTTATTCCGGCTGGACGCAGTGGTGTGCCGCCGCTTCAGGCGTGCCGGAACTGGTGGGCGTCTCGCCCCGGGTGGCTCCGCTTTACAGCTGCACGGGTTCCGCTCTTCCCGGAGGCAGTTTCCGGTTTTCGTTCACGCTTTCCTGGATGCTCGCCATGCATCACCGGACGACCTACGGATACGCCAGCGTGCCCGATTTCGAGGGAAAGGGCCTCCTGAAAATGCTTCCGGTCATCGATGCAGACCGCAATGCCGGATATCCCGAGCTTGTCCCGTTCCGGAAATTCCTGAAAAAAGCCCTGCAGCCCGGCACTCATCTTTCACAGCATGCTTCGGATTTTGACGCCATGCGGGCGCCCGCCTTCATCGCGGGCGGCTGGTTCGACGGATTCAAGGCGGAGACCATCGAAAGTTTCCAGCGTATGCGGAAGCAGGCCGCCTCCGCCGCCGCACGCAGCTTCACGCGCCTGACCATCGGCCCCTGGGGACACGCCGGACTGCTGAACCCGGATCTTTTCGGTCCCCGCTGCGATTACCGCGATATGGAAAAGCGGAGAACCCGGTTCCTTTCGAATCTGCTGAAAAATCCGGAAAAGGATCCGCTGTCCGCCGAACCCCGGGTCCGGTATTACTCACTGGGCATCAATCAGTGGAAGAGCTCCGACTGCTGGCCGCCGAAGGGCGTGCGCAGCGTCCGTTACTATCTGCACAGCGGCGGCAATGCCAATTCGCTGAACGGGGACGGCGTGCTGAACCGCCGGAAGCCGGGCCGGGAACTGCCCGATACCTACGTCAGCAATCCCGCCGATCCGGTCCTCTGCAATAACGGACGCCATGCCGAGCAGGGCTGCTATGACCGGATCCCCATGCAGAAACGCGACGACGTGCTGGTCTACACCTCACCGGTCTTCGACAAGCCGCTGGTTCTCGCCGGGGAAGTTCGTCTGGCCTTTTCCGCCTCCGCCTCCACGCCCGATACCGATTTCGTCGCCGTCCTTTCCGATGTCTTCCCGGACGGCCGGGCCATGTTCCTGACCATGGGCGTGATCCGCGCGAGATTCCGGAACTCGATGGACCGGGAGGAGCTGCTGAAGCCGGGGAAGGTCTGCCGCTTCGAGATCGATCTCTCCCATATCGCGCAGACTTTCATGCCCGGACACGCCATGCGTCTGGATATCGCGGGCCAGTACTTCCCCGCGCTGGACCGCAATGCCAACACGGGCGGGCCGATCCTGCAGGACCGGGAGCTGAAGACTTCGATCCATACGATTTTGCACGACGCGGAACACCCGGCGGAGCTGATCCTGCCGGTCCTGGCGTGACCGGGATCCCGCAGCCCGGACTTTTTTTGAGCTGGAACCGTCTTGAAAAACGGCCGGGACGTGCTATAATAAGTGCTTTGCACAACAACAGAGGAACAGCATCATGATTTATGTACAGAGCAAGGTCGCCGCGGGCATCCTGACCGTGGAAAGCGATGAAGTCCTGAAATCCCCGGAGATCACCGATCTTTCCGGCGCAAAAGTCCCCGCTCCGCTTCTCGGCTGCAAGACGGAGGGCGGAAAGCACATCCTCACCATCGATGCATCCGGTTTGAAATGCTGGTCTCCGGATCGGCCGCAGCTTTATGTCTTCAAGGCCGAGGGCGTCTCCCAGCGGTTCGGATACTGCGAGCTCCGCACCTTCTCCAATACCGACGTCCTGCTCAACGGCGAACGGATCTATCTGCGCGGCTACATCCGCGGCATCACGGCGCACGAACATCCGAACATGACCGGCGGCACGCTTCGGGACGCGGCGCTGAAGAATATCCGGCAGGCCAAAAAATACGGGTTCAATCTGGTCCGGTTCCACAGCACGATCCCCACGGAAGAGTTCGTGGCGGCCGCGGACGAGGAAGGACTCTTCATCCACATGGAGATCGGCTTCTCCTATGAATACGACTCCGAGGGCAACAAGACCGCTCTTTCCATGGACAACGCCAACTGGCGGGAGACCATCCTGAAATACCGCAATCATCCCTCCGTGGCCATCTTCTGCATCGGTAACGAGATGCACAAGTCCGGACACCAGGCGGGCGTGCACCGGATGTACGAGATCGGGCGCAGTCTCGCCCCCGGCAAGCTGATCCTGGACAACTCCGGCTGGGGCGAGTACGACCGGCCCACCGCCGATATCTTCTCCCAGCACATCGCCTACTATTTCCCCTACAAGCACCATGCGGAAATGTTCAATACCGATGACTGCTGGCGGATCAACGGCTCCACGTATGACGCGCCGCTGGATGCCGAAGCGAAAGCCGACGGCGTCTCCGCAAAGATCCGCCGCGAGGCCGTTCCCGTACGTCCCGTGCTGGCGCACGAGGCTCTGCACTATATCGATATTCCCGACTACGATGCGCTCAATAAAAAATTCGATGATTTCTGCGCACGGGTCGGCGAGGAGTACCTGAAGGCGAACGGGATCGAGAAGCCCCGTTTCCTGACCGAGCTCCCGAAGCTCATCGAACGCAAGGGCCTGCGCGGCAAGATGCCGGACTACATCAAGGGCTCCCAGAAGTTCAAGATGCGGGCCTACAAGGTCTATCTGGAGAAACTCCGCGATTCCGCTCTCTGCGGATTCGAGATGCTTCAGTTCGCCGACTGCCTCAAGTACGAGAACAAGAACGGGATCGTGGACTGCTTCGATGACGACAAGTTCATCTCCTCCGAATGGATGCGCACCATCAACGACGACGCCGTCCTGCTGGCCTCCTTCGAAAAGGAGACCTTCTTCTACGACGAACCGGTTCGCATGATCCTCAAGATCTCCGATTTTCTCCCCGCTCCCCGCATCCGCGGCGAAGTCGTGGTTTCGGTGGATGGAAAAGAGATTTACCGGGGCGGCGAATTCTCCTTGTCCGGCGGTCTCCAGAAACTTGCGGAGATCACGCTGAACTTCCAGGCGAAACCGCAGGCCTCGAAATCGGAAATCACCGCCCGGTTCGTCTCCGGCGGCCTGAAACTCGAAAACAGCTGGAATATCTGGCTTTATCCCCGCGTTCAGCCGTCGGGATCCGTTTCCCGCATCGAGCTTCAGGACCGGAAACTCGCCGACTGGATCTGTTCCTCCGGCGCCGCGTCCGACGCAAACAGCGTCATCACCGACCGCCTGACGGACAAGGTGTTCGACGAGCTCGCCGCGGGACGCCATGTCCTTCTGATGTACCACCGGGACAATCCGGGCAATCAGTATTATCTGCCCGGCGCGCTGGAACGCTTCAAACCCTGCATCTGGGACCGCGGCAGCAACCTCGGCGGCGTCATTCAGGAGGAGTTCCTCCGGAACGCCATCGCTTCGGACCGCTATTTCGATTTGAATATGCAGCCCCTTCTGGAGGCCGGATACAAGGTCTGCCTCGATGACTTCCCCGTCCCCGTCCGCGAGCACATCTTCGGGATCGACAAGCCGGTGCGCGACCGCATGAAGGGCCTGATCCACGGCGTCAAGGACTTCATCGATACGGACACGCTCCGCAACTTCTCCCATCTCTTTTCCGTCAAGGTTGGACCCGGCATGTTTACCGTATGCACCCTTCTGCCGGCGGAGGGATGGCGCGTCGGCGATCCCGTGGCGGACAACTTCCTGACCGCGGTTTTCGGACATCTCGACGAACTGCGCGCGGAGGAGTCCATCTCTCCGGATGCCCTGAAGGCCTACCTCGAGAAAGTCACGGCCGCGGGTGTCCGCAAAGAGGACGTGATGAACCACTTCTGGGAGATCGACAACAAGCCCGTGGAGGATACGCTCTACTGGGAAGAAGTCCAGATCGACATGAGCAAGCACAAGGACAAATGACGGGAATCCATCCCGTTTTTTGGATCTGCAAATCACCCCGTCGGCGCGTATCTTACCGGAAACGCCGGCGGGTTTTTATTTCTCCGCATCCCCGGAAAAATACGGCCGGAACGCCACATAATTCAGGACCAGTTCTTCCGTCGTTTCCGGCGCGGCGAACGTCAGTTCGGCCTGCGGTTCCCGGGCGGTGAAGATGACCTTCAGACTCAGAAATCCTTTGGCGTGGATTTTCTGATATTCGATCTGCTCCGCGTTGGATATAGAGACTTCGATCTCCGGCTTGATTGTATTGTCTTTCTTGCCGCTCTCCACCATCTTGCGCTCAGCGATGATGCATGCTGCGCTGTACTGCCGGCCGGGGATCAGCCCCGTTGCCGTCTGGGAAACGGAACTTCCGGGCGACAGCACGGCGGCGGTATCGCCCAGCGTCTTCTTCTGCTCTTTGACTTCGCCGCGTCCCCACTTTCGTCCCTGCATCTTTCCAAGATTTTCGAATAGTCCGGTACTGACATTCCCGGAGGCGGTCCAGTGTTCCAGTCCTTCCGTAAAGTCACCGTTTTTCAGAAAATCTGTTTTCAGGCGGAATCCGTACCTGTTTGAAAGAAGGTCTTTTTGTCCTTCGATCCCGTAGTGGCGGAGGAGCCGCCCGTACCAGCGGACCATTTCCTCATCGGAATCATGGATGGAATACACCCCGATCCCGTAGAGTCCCTCGAAGACGGGGTCGTCGGCACACATTTTGAAGAAGAGTTCGGTGGCGACTTTCGGATCGCATTCCGGATTGGAGGTCGAGAGTATGTACTGGTCTCCGGGACTCACGTATCCGCCTGCGATCATCAGCATACTCTTCGGATAATCCGGATAGTAACTCTTTACAAATGAAACAATGCTGCGGTATCTTGCGAGTTCCGTCTCCAGCAGTTTTTCATCGGACCAGAGCCGGCAGTACGATTCGGAGAGGATCCTCCCCTGTCCCCCCGAAGCGTTGGCGACAGCGGAGATCAGCGAGGCGTGGATCTGAGGCGAAAACAGCCGTGCGCCCCATTCCATCCAGAGACAGACCGGTTTCTTCATATCCTGCAGCTGCCAAAGCGCTTCGGTAAACGCCTGAATCATGGGAGCAGGGGAGGCCGGATCCAGTTCATCGTAGACGAGCCCGCATCCTTCGTACTGCATAAACCGGTTATGCCGGAAATGATCCGCGATCTGCAGAGGATCGTATTTCTTCCGGGTGTGCATTCCCCCGTTGCCGACGATCAGCCGGCCGGTTTTCAGGATTTTCGCCAGATATTCCGCACTCTGCTTTCCTGGATGCCAGGCGGAGGAGACGGAGGGCGCATTGACGACGGGAAGCAGATATTTCTCCCAGAACGCTTCGTCAAATTTCGCATCATCCAGCGCATAGACGAGCATTTCGGGGATCTTCCGCACCGCTTCCGGCATGCCCGCGGAGGGATCCAGCGTGATTTCGTGGGGCCCCGCCGGGATGCGGCACATGAATTCATGGCGCCCGTCTACGACGAATCCGGAGAGGGCGCGTCCATCCACGCAAATCTCCGGTGTGCCCGCTTTTACGTACAGCCATCCGCCCTCCTTGAAGAAGAACGCGTACCGGCCCGGTCCCGTTTCGCGGCAGGCGATTTCCGATACCAGATTGTTCAGTCGGCGTTCCGCAGATTCCGGAGCCGGTCCCAGTACGTTGACAGTATACTCTCCGGTCGGCATAAATCCTTCACCCTGGTTTACTTCGATCGCCAGTGCACCGGGTCCGGGCGGAAGGCTCGGAAAATGCAGTTTCGCCCGGTGGCCGGAGATTTTTCCTCCTGCGGATACGCCCTTGAGATTGCAGCGGATCTCCCCCTCCGGACTGTTCGGCCAGAAAAATTCGACATCGACGTCCCGCGCAGGGATTTCGGAAAGACGCGGCGACACGGGTACGGCCCGGACGTTGTCCAGCAGGCTTTTTCCACGTCTTGAAAACTCTTTTGCCTTATCGGAGACCGGGATCAGGAAGGGTGCGGCGAAATCTACAACCCCTTCTACTTGCGTGGCATAGATGCAGAACGTATAGATCAGCGAGTTCCGGAAATAACTCGCCTTTTGGGAATCGGGCGGGGGACAGGTGATCGTGGCCGTGAGTTTCACCCATTCTCCGTTGGTATCGGCGGGAATGGGCTTGGCTCCGCTTTCGGCAAACCATCCGTAATTGTAAATGATGATGCCGCTCCGCGAACAGCGAAAATCTTTCGTGCGCACCCAGGCACCGATCTCATACGTTTCCCCCGGAACCAGCCGCAGGCCGCCCTGTCCGTAACTTTCCAGTTCACGCAGATCGAGACGGACCGCATTCTGCTTCTCAGGTCCCTGATCCGGAAGAAGTTCCACCGCATTCGGATATCCGTCCAGATTTTTGCCCCAGTCCATGGGATACCGGTCATACAGCCGTTGGAAATCCGCATTGTTCAGCAGATTCTGTGCCCGGCAGAGGCAAAGGGGAACGGCAGCCAGCAGGAATATCAGCAGGTTTCTTTTCATTGACGGCTCTTTCATCTTCGATTTTTCAGTTACTGAATTCGTGTAGATTGCGATTCAGCCATACCGCCAGCGAATCATCATAAGCGGTTGAACCATCTTTTTTAAGATCTTTGGAAGACCAGAGTTTTTCCACGCCTTCCACATGCCCGTCCACAAAAAGCGCATTGGCTTTTTTTCCGTGTGCGCCGTAGGGGCCGATGTTAGTATATCCGCCCACCTGCTTAAGTCCCCGGATGGCATTCCGTGTATAACTTCCGCCACGGCTCGACTTCCAGAGATCATAATACTTCCAGTCATCCAGCATCACAACAGCTTTGCTTGCATAGCCGCGGGCGGAGCCGAGTTTTTGCAGATAACTGCTTGTAAAATCACTGGATGTGGTGTAAGCCATGTAGAAATTGTAGGAGTACGATAATTTCGTCGGGAAGTAGTTGAAATCGACTCGTGCCTTGTCTTCTCCTTCTTCCGGACAGATCATGGTCGGGAGTATTGCCGCGTATTTGTTGGAGTACTGACTGATTATGTATCCTGTGCGGGCTCCTCCGAATTCCCCGCTGGCCGAAATATATTCATTCCAGTAGTAGGGATTTGTTTTTACCGTATCCAGCGTGAGCGTGCAACTCAGTTGTGTCGGCAGGATGTTATCATCGTAGTTCGATGCATACACATTCCAACTCAGTCCGTTCTGTTTCAGATTGTTGACGCAGGAGATCATTTTCCCCGTGGCCTTGACTTTCCCCAGAGCAGGCAGAAGCATTCCCGCGAGGATGGCGATGATGGCTATAACCACCAACAGCTCGATAAGCGTGAAACGCTTCAGGTATGAAAGATGAGAGATGAAAGATGAATGTTTTAAGCTTTTTCTCCGTGTCAGCATGGTTTGTCTCCTTTCTGTTGTTATTTCTTTGATAACTTGCCGTGTGATTCTTTTCGAGTTCTCGTTCGGTTTCTTCCTTCTTTTCTATCTATTCCCGGGTAAGTCGGTTGATGGCCTGTCCTGCTTTCAGGCGCCAGTCGTCGACCTCGGCTTGATTCGAGCGCTCCAGGATGCCTTCGCGGTCCGCCAGAAGTTTTTCGTATTCCGGGAAGCTTTTGCCCTGGCTGCCGACGCGTTTCAGCTCCTTCTGCAGACGGTCCATATAGGCCACGTCCTCCAGTCCCTCGCGCACGGCCTGAAGCATTTTGGTAGGCACGGGCTTGCGGTCGGTCCCGCACAGCGTGATCCCGTCGTCGTATCCGTCTTCGTGGTCGAAATAGTCGGGTCCGTGGGGTTCCATCGCGTCCCACCAGGCCACGCCGTCCAGACCGAGCAGGAAGCATTTCCAGGGATGGAACCGATAATAATCCAGCACGGATTGGCGATCCATGAAGAGACTGCACCGATAGCTCCAGACCTCGCAACCCTTGCTCTTGAGACGCCGGAAGACATCGGGCCCTCGCTTCGGGTCCAGGATCAGGCTGCTGATGACGGTCCAGAATTTGAAGAACTCGGGCAGCTTCGCCTCTTCGATGTCGTCCATGGTCGCTCCGGTGGGCGGCGGTGTGCTCAAATAGACGGCCTGGAACCACCAGTCCTTCTTCAGGTCGGCGACCTGCTGACGGATCGCGGCCTCGGCGGGGATGTGTTTTTTGACGAACTCGTCTCGGATGAGTGCCTTGAACACGTATTCCCGCGGGGTGAAACCCATTTTCTCCATACGCTCGGCCATGAGTTCGTACCAGCGGATGTCACTGGGGAGACACCATCCGAAGACGAATTTCATTTTGAGCTCTTTGGCCGTATCGAAAAACTTCTGATTGGCCGTCTTCACCAGCTCCTCCCGGAAAGACTCGCCTTTGGGAAGCCGGTTCAGCCGCCGGTTCGCCCCGAAACCGCCCCGGTAGTGCCACCCTTCGGTCCAGCCGTGCGTCATGTGGTAATCGTGGAAGAGCCGAAGTGCCTCGGCCTCATCGTAGACGAACGTGTCCGGTCCCCAGAAGAAGGACTGGAGCGGCCATTCATGGGTTTCCGGGAGGGCGAAATTCCAAACCTTCAGGGAAACGGAAATGCTCTGGGGGACGACGCTCCGGTCGTACGCGGGCTTGATCTGGATCTCCGTCTCGTACTCGCCGGGCGGCACGCCGCGTGAGTTGAAGACGATCCAAACACGCACGGCCTTGCCGGGGGCCACGCGGATGTAGTTTCCGGAGGACCGGACCAGAGGGCCGCTGACGGTCTCGCCGGAGGAAGTTCTGAATTCTTCGGTGAAGACTTCGAAATTGTCCTGATAGATATAGGTGCCGTTTTTCGTGATGGAGCGGGGCGCCACGCGCAGATCCATGGCATTGCCGCAGAGGAGTCCGGAGATGACCAGACAGACGGCTTCCCGTTCATTCCCGGCCTGCTGGAAGGCGAGGCGGAGCGGAGATGCCGTATTCAGGGAGGAAGGCGGCAGGACGTCGGGCGACCCGTTTTCCCAGGGGGAGGTCTGCCACACCAGAAACCGGTTCCGGTTCACATAGCTCTGGAACCCGGCGATGTGGGACGCCGTCTCACGGCACTCTTCCGCCGGAACCGTCGTTCCGTTCTTCAAAGCACCCTCCAGCTTCGTCCGGAAGCCGGAAAGCTTTTCCAGAATCCGGTCCATGGAGACAAATGCCGCCCGGTAAACCGGGTGGTCCGCATCCTCCATGAACGCCATGGACTGCTTCAGGCGGATAACTTCCCCCGTCATCTTTTCGGCGCCGGGGGCGGCGTAGACGAATCCGGGGGTCAGCAGGGCCTGTCCCGCCTCGCCGGACGGATCGGACGCCACAAGGGCGATCCGTCCGATACCGCAATCGCTTACGGGTATCTTCAGCGTGACTTTCACCTTTTCACCGGCCCCGACCATGAGCGGCACCTGGGTGATCCGGCTCCACTCACCCGCCCGGTTCTGGGCCTGTACGGTCAGCTGTCCCGCGAAGTCCTTTTCGCCCGGATTTTCCAGCACGGCCTCACAGGTGTTCACGCCGGGCAGGAAGGTGTTCTTCTCCGTCCGTATCCGAAGGGCGGAGGCCGATTCCGAGGCGGACCCGAAAATCAGTTTCCCGATACGGGTCCGGCGGTTGTTCCCGGGTTCATTCAGCTTCGGGAACGCGCCCGACTCCGAGGGATCGTGCACGGCTCGACAGATGCGGAAGCCGATGTAATCCCCGGGGAAGGGACGCGCCATTTCGAAGGCGGAAAACGGGATCTTCAGTTCCAGCTCCCAGCGGTCGGAAAGACGGCGGGCCGCGATCTCACGGCCGCGCAGCTGGAAATTCTTTTTTCCGTCCTTGAAATCCGTCAGGCATCCCAGCGGGTTCACCGCCAGCTGATAGAATCCGCGGCCGCGGCCGGGAATATCCAGAAAGAACTCCAGATCGTCATCCTCCCAGAGGGGCTGTTCATCCTGATCGAACCGGGCGACCAGGCCGGACATCTCCTGAAAGCAGACGGCGCCGATATACAGAGCGGTCCGGGAGTACAGGAAGCGTATCTCCGTCCGGCTCTTCAGCTCCGCCCCGCGGATCGTCCGGAAGTCCGTGACCGCTTCGGCGTTTTTCCAGACCGCCTTGTCCAGATCGCCGTCCACCTGAAAATCTTCGGAGAGGGGACGCGCCAGAGCCGACTCCGCCGCGTCCGTTTCGACGGAAAAGACGGCACTCTCCGGCTGCACCTCTTCGGGGGCATAGGTCCGGAGAACGGAGGCGGCCGCAGGGGGCGAGGGGAACGGCTTTCCCTCCATGTTCGCCTGGAAATCCTGAAGTATCTGTTCGGGCGTCAGCGCGATATTGAGGATACGGACCTCATCCGCCAGAGACTGCGCCAGCCACCCTTTCGGTCCCCCGATCATGATCTGTTCGGGCATGAAGGAGTCCCGGGAGCCCGGCTTCCCTTCCTCCGCCGGTTTTCCGTTCACGTAGAAGCGGCGGACGCCTTTCCCCGCGTCCCAGGTGACGGCCAGCTGTATCCAGCCGTCGCTGCGTTCCCGGGCAACGGGTATCTCCTTTTTGGTCCGGCCGTCGCAGGCGAAAAGCTCCGCCCCGGCGCGCTTGCGGAGATGGAAATACTCCCAGTTGAACGAACTCCACTTTTCCGCGGTGGGGACCACCTGGAAAAATACGCGCTGATCCGCGCCGGCCGGCCAGCGCGGCTGTATCCACATCTGGATCGTGCCCGTCCGGGGGTCGTAGTTTCCCTCCGCGGGAAGAAGATGGAATTTGTCCCTCCCGTTCAGGTCCAGTGCCTCCTGACGCCCCCCGTTTTTGAACGGAAATCCGGCGTCGTCCCGGGTGATCTGGGCCGGACACCGGGATTTTTCCGTATTGCCGACCGCGGGCTCCGTGCTCTGATCGTAGTGCGCCAGAAAGAGCACGTTCTCCGGCGCGACCGGGACAGGCTCGACGGCGAAGAGGAAAAGCGGGAAACACATGAGGACAGGCAGGATCTTCATAAGGCATCGGCTCCTGTTTTATGGTGAAAAGGCGGCACGTCAGTTGTCGATGCTGCCCATATCAATCACCACCAGGGAAGCGGAATCCGAATAATACCGTACCAGTTTCGCAGCATGAAGTTCCTCGGGCGCGGTGAGAGTAACATGCCCGTCCCAGAACGCCACATTCATGCGTTTGTTGTGCCGGTTGTGGAATTTGTGATTCGAATCCGAACCGGTACCGCTGGTATAGATATGAGATGTCTGATTCAGCGTGCCGTATGTACGGGATCCTGTATCATTCACAGAATCGCCCAGGATCGGACGGCTGGAGGGCGAGGTCTTGTAGTAATAGGTGCGGTTGCCGTATCCGCCTCCGCGCATAGCGCCCGTATCAAACTTCATATAGGGCCCGGACGCCTCGATCAGCAGCCCGAAGGTGGTCTCATATCTTCCCCGCCAGGGAAGATTGCTTGTCCACTTGACGTAGGGGACGGCAGGACAGGCGGCCGCCTCTTTCCAGCCGGGCATCTTGGCCCAGTTGGACACCATGCCGCCCAGCACATAGAGCCAGGGAAAGTCGTGCGTGTAGTAGTGGGGAATGCATCCCTCGTGGTCATTGGAATACATCTGCAGGACCAGCATCATCTGCTTCTGATTGGAGCCGCACTGGGCCGAGACGGCATGTTCCTTGGCCTTGCCCAGAGCGGGAAGGAGCATCCCCGCCAGAATGGCGATGATGGCTATAACCACCAGCAGTTCGATCAGCGTGAAGCGACTTTTTCTGTGAGTCATGATTTTTCTCCTTTCCGAAGGTGTGTTTTTACGTTCGATTTTTCTTGATGTTCCTTTTGTGCACGCCCGGTTTGTACAGACTCTTGCCGTCGACGAATTTCGTCGGCAGCAGACGGAGCCGGTTGGCGTCCGAGATCCCGTTCCTGAAATGATCCATGACCATTTCCACGGCGGCGGAGGCGATATCGCCGGGACTGGTCATGATACTGGCCAGGCGCGGATTCCCGGGACGGCAGTCGTATCCGGCGAGGGCGAGATCGTCCGGGATGCGGAGGCCCATGGATTTGGCCGTGCGCCAAACCAGAGCGGCAATCTTGTCGTTGTGACAGAGAAGGACTTCGGGACGGTCCGTCCGGGCCAGAACCGCCGCGATGGCAGTCTCTGTCCCGCTGACCGGGAGATCCTCGCGGAGGATACATTCCAGTCCGTTTCGTTCCAGGGCGTCACACATGGCGGATGCTCTCTCTTCCGCAGTATAGCGGAACAGGTGAGGCTCGAACTTTATTCCGAGCACGCCGACGCGGCGGAATCCGCGCTTCTTCAGAACCTGACACATTTCATCGAGTCCGGGAGCGGGATCGGCGTAAACCGAACCGATATGATCGGCAGGGAGGCCGCCCGAAATGCAGACCTGCGGGATCTCCGTATGCTTCATAATCTGCTCCAGCACGGGATCGCACGGGGTGTTGAGCCTGGAGAGTCCGCCCAGATGGATCACGCCGCAGAGACGGTGAAAATGTTCGGCGGCGAAAGCCTCGATTTCGGCAGGGGAGGCGGATGCCTCCGGAGACCGCAGCATGATGCAGGAGGCGTTCAGTCTGGAACTGCATCCGATCAGTCCCTCCAGATAGGGGACCGCGTTCCGTCCGTTGTTCTGGACGAACTGCGAAAAATCCATGGGGATCAGCACACCGATGACAGGGTAGGGGCCGAGCATCCGGCTGCGCGCATCCTGCCGCACCATGAGCGATTTGTCCGGACGCCGGCGCACCAGACGGTCTTCCAGAAGCTGTTCGTAGGCGCGATGGGTGGTCCGGCGGCTCAGGTTGAGCCGGATCGCCAGCTCGCGTTCGGACATGAGCGCAACGTGCCGGTTGGGCGGCAGGGACCGGATCTCCCGGACCAGAGCGCGGTGCAGCTGGATGTGCAGCGGCTCGTCCGATTTTCGATCGGGCCGGATCCCCGTGTAGTCGATATCCGTATTCATGCTCATAACTGCTTTGTTTTCATTTTCAGATTCTTATTGTGGTTACTTATAAGATACCACGAGGAAACGGAAATACAAGCGCCGCTTCGTCATTTTCGGCAAAAATTTTTCCCCGATACTGGAAAAAGGGCGATTCCGGCTGTAAAGTATGAAAAATTTATCGTCAAAATAACGTTTGAGTCTGCCTCATGAAAGATTCATTACTTACGCTGCGGAGCGCATTCGCCTCCGGGATCTTCATCGGTCTTGCGGGAACGGTTTTTCTTTCCGTCCCGAATAAAATCGCCGGAGCCTTCCTCTTCGGGTTCGGGCTGCTGACTATCGTCTGCAGCGGCTTCAAGCTCTATACGGGAGCGATCGGGTATCTGGTGCTTCAGGGGAAAAAGACCCCGTCCTATCTGCTGACCCTGCTCATGATCTGGATCGGCAACTGGATCGGTACGTTTCTGGTGGGTACGGCGCTCCGTTTCTCGCGCGTCGGCGGATCGGTTGCCGCGCGTGCGGAAAGCCTCTGTCAGGTAAAGATGGCGGACGGCTGGATCAGTCTGCTTGTGCTGAGCTTCTTCTGCGGGATCCTGATGTTTCTCGCCGTGGATTCATTCCGGCGCAAGGACGAGATCCCTTCCGTCGCCCGGACGTGCCTGGTGTTCCTCTGCGTGATGGTCTTTATCCTGAGCGGATTCGAACACTGCGTCGCCGACATGTATTACTTTTCGGCCGCGGGAATGTGGAACGGCGATTCGCTGCTCCGCACGCTGTGGATGACGCTTGGCAATTCGCTGGGCGGTTTCCTCCTGCCCCTGCTCGGACGCCGCTGAATTCCATCCCCGGTCCGCCTGACGTGCGCCGGGCAGAACGCACAGCCTCTTTTCCGAAACTCTGCTGCCCGCGGATCCCTTATGAACGGCACTTGCGGCGGGCTTCTTCCGCCAGAAGGGAAAAGAGACCCGGTCCCAGATCGTCCATGCGTTCGGGATGGAACTGTACTCCCAGCACCATGCGTTCGCCCGGGATCTCCACCGCCTCCACGGTCCCGTCGAACGCGGTTCCCGTGATGCGGATCCCCGCGCCCAGGTGCTCCGGATCGACCGCCTGATGGTGGAAGCTGTTGACGGTTATTTTACCGCCCGGATTCACGTTCAGTGCCCGGCTGAGGAATCCGGGCTGCGTGACGGTCGCTTCATGGGTGGTGAAACGGTGATTGTCGGCGTCGGGGAGATGCTGGATGAGCTTTCCGCCGGTCACGATGTTGAGGAGCTGGCATCCGGCGCAGATCCCGAGCACAGGGAGATTGCGGCGCAGAGTCGCGCGTGCGAAAACGAGGTCGAAATTCGGGCGCAAACGCGTCATCGCCGTCTCGGGATGGGGTTTCTCGCCGTAGCTCCGCGGATCGTAGTCCCTGCCGCCGATGAAGATCACGCCGTCCGCCAGATCCAGAAGCGATTCGATGATCTCTTCCCGTTCGATGGAAGGGCAGAGCATGGGGATGGCGCCGCTGGCGCTGACGCAGTCGGAGTACTGGCTGTTCAGGACCTCGACTTCGCGGCCGTTCAGCTTGTCCACCGACATGTTGAGCAGGATCCGCGGCGCTCTCCGGATTTTATCGCTTGCCATATGCACGCTCCATGGCGCAGCCGATGATCGTGCCGATCAGGGCGCGGTAGGGATCGTCCGTCTTGTGATAGAGCGCATAGATCTGCGGGCTCCAGCTCTTGACGGGCTTCAGTCCGGGGATGCCGTTGACTTCCATGATGCGCAGATTGCCGGAGGCGTCCTCGCGCATATCGATCCGCACGTGGTCATCGCAGTTCAGCGCATCGCAGGCAGCGGCGGCGAGCTTCACGGCCTCCTCCTGATGCTCCTGCGGGATCGAAACGTGCGTCAGACCGACTCCGCGCAGATCGCTGCGCAGGATCGGATACTTTCCGTAGCGTTCCGGCGGCACGGTGACGCGGCCGGGCAGGATCTCGCGGCGCGGTCCGTTTCCGATCACCATCACGGTGTATTCCCGTCCCGGCAGATATTCTTCGATGAGCGCGGCCTGCCCGAGTTCGCGGCGGATGAAATCCACCTGAGCGGCCAGGGCTTCCGGCGTTTCGGCGACGCTCTTTTCGCTGATTCCGACCGACCGGGATTCTCCGTTCGGCTTCACGAATGCGGGGAAGAAATCGACATCCGCCGGCGAGTCCGGAGGACAGAGCTTGTGCCGGGGGACCCGGACACCATGCGAGGCGAGGATTTCGTGGGTATCGAATTTGCCGATCAGATTTTTCATGGTTTTTGCGGAGGGCCCGATGTAGGGAATGTGCATTTCATCCAGCACGTCGGCCACCCATACGGCATCGGGCGGGATCCCGATGATGTCGGCGCGGTCGGAGAAGAAATACAATGCGCTCCATACCAGCGAAACGGGTCCCTTCTTCAGTTCTCGTTCGAGCTCGGCACGGTTCTCCGCCAGCGCGATGCGGCATTCGTATCCATTGCCGCGGACCGCCTCGCAGACGGCTTCGGTAACGTGCATGTCGCCCCAGCCCTGTGCGTCTCCGGCGGGGCCTGTCACAAGAACGATGTTCGGTTTTTCCATGATGATATCACCTTTCTGTCAAACAGTGTTATATGGTCAGTTCGAAAAGACCGGGTTCCGCCTTCGCATCCCGAAGGGCCGCGGCGATGGCAGGCGCCGAAGCGGCAAAATAGCGGCCGATGTTGTCCCTCGCGCCGGGGAACAGTTCGATCCGGGCATGATAGCTGAATTTTCCGGCGCGGAAATTCCCGCCGAAATGCTCGTCGGGATCGACGATCCCAACAGGGATGCCGAACTCCCGCTCGAATTCCTGCTTCCAGATCGGGGCGGCGAATCCGAAGTGCGTGCAGCAAAGCCCCAGCAGGAGCTTCGCAGGTATCGGCCGGATCCGTTCATGCGCTTCGCGGGCATGGCTTGCGATCCGCACCCGGATGTCCGCGGCTCCCGGATCGGATTCCAGCATCGTGGCCAGTCCCGGACAGCCGAGGGAATGGATCCGGGCCGCTTCGATCCCCCGTTCCTCCAGCCTCGCCGGGTAAAGCCCGGACGCGGCGGTCGATTTCGTTCCGAGGATGAGAATTCCGGCTTCCGGTTCCTTCGTCAGCGCTTCGGCCATGTCATCGACGGCGGAATCGATGATCCCGGCGACGGGAAACGGCGGCTGCCAGTACGTGCGGAGCCGTTCCCAGACAATGGAGAGCGTATTGCAGGCGACCAGACAGAGATCGGGCGCGAAGGGGATCATCCCTTCCAGCGCATTGCGGAACAGGGCCTCCTGCGCCCGTTCGTCCGGCAGGGCGTTGAAGCCACGGCCGGCTTCGGGATAGGCATTGAAATAGATGAGTTCGCAGGGTTCCCGGTCGAGCCCGGCCTGCGGGTCGAAAAAGTGTCCGGCGATGTTCAGTCCGCCCAATCCGGAGTCGCAGACCACGATCCTCTTCATCGTCATACCTCCCTCGTTAGGAAATCGCGCACGGTCGCCGTGTACTCCGCCGGAGCGTCGTCGATCGTGCCCTCGATGATGCGCGTCATCCCGTCGCTCCACTGCGTAAGATGCTGCATGCAGCGTACACGGTTCCGCAGCATGGCGGCTCCGTGCGGCGGATCGGTGCGCAGTTTGTCCAGGATCTTTTCCAGTTCGGCCTGGAATCCGGCAAGTCCGTTGCAGGACAGCACGGCGTGCCACGCCCGGCGGGCGGAATCGGGATCGGATAACGGAGCGGAAAGACGGGCAAAGAGTTCGCTGAAATCCTGCGTCTCGTGTCCGGCGAGCAGACGCAGCCCCTCGTCTCCGATCCGGTAGGGGATCGGACGGTGTGCCGATATCCGGCCCCGTTCCACGGTTATTTCGAGCATGTATCCCAGTTTGCGGTAGTAAAAATTCACCGGCTGATAAAAAACGAAATTGCCCAGACTGAAATAGGCGGGGGTATCCCCGAAAAATGTCATGCCCTGCGGTACGTGCGGATGGTGTCCGATGATGATGTCCGCGCCCGCTTCCGCCCATTTCCGGAAGGCCTCATAGACATAGAAAGAGGGGTAGGGCTGATACTCCAGACCGCAGTGCGCCGAGACCATTACGATACAACCGGACCGTTTCGCCTGAGCGATCTCTTCCGCGAGCTCGTCCGCTTCCCAGGGACGCACGCCGGGCGAAGACGCTCCGGCGCCGCGCATATCCTCGCCTTCGGAGATCGCGAAAAGCATGATTTTTGCGCCGTCCGTTTCGAGGACGATCGGCTGTCTCGCTTCGGCCAGATCCTTCCCCGCACCGAGGGCGGCGATCCCGTTCTCCCGCAGGAGCCGGCGCGTGGCGGAAAAGCCCTTTTCTCCGCAGTCGAAGGTGTGGTTGTTCGCCATTACGGCAATATCGAATCCGCCCGCCTTCAGCGAGGCAATGTGCTCCGGACAGCCTGTAAAGGCCGCACCGCTTTTGATGATGAATCCATCGCCCGGATCCAGCGGCGACTCCAGATTGACGATGCGGTGATCCGCCGTCCGGAGGACCGGCAGAAGATCGCCGTACACCGCCTCCGGATGGTCGGCCATCAGGGGGGCGAATTTTCGGATCGGCGCGAAATCGGAGGCGAAGATGATTTTCATGATTCCGTCTTTCTGCGTGTCAGCTGACCGGGATGAAACGGCCGAACCGTTCGACGTGTTCAGGCCGATCGGAGCACCAGGCGGTCCGGCCCGCCACCATGACGCGGTCCAGTCCGACGGGCATCCGTTTTTCGCCGCGGAATCCGGCCTCCGAGTCGAATTTTCCCGCATCGAATATCACGAGATCGGCCGTGTATCCCGGACGGATCAACCCGCGTTCGGGAATACGGAAGATTTGTGCCGGGAGCGACGTCATTTTGCGCACGGCCTCGCCGATCCCGAGTTCGTCCGCGACCATGCGGAAGAAACGGGGGAACGAGCCGACGGCACGGGGGTGTCCGCCGTCCGACGGATCATCGAGGGGCATGGAGATCCCGTCAGTTCCTGCGCAGACCCAGGGTGTGAGCAGGATGCGTTTCAGATTTTCCGGGGACATGCAGCGGTAGGCCGCCGTCTCCTCGGGATTGTTCATGATGATTTCCGCACAGATCTGTTCCACGGAGACGCCCTTTTCGGCGGCAAGCTCGGTCAGATCCCGGCCGAGCCGGGGGATCACGGTGGTCGGCAGATCGCGCGGACAATTCTTCAGGGATGCGGTAACTTCCTCCCGCAGCGAGGCCGAAGCCCGCATTTTCGGGGCGATATCGGAATCGAAGAAATACGGAGCCGGGAGGGCCTGCCGGATGCTGGTCGAGGTGTAGATGTACGGATAGCGGTCGGCGTGGAGAAACATTCCTCCGGATCGAGCCGCCTCCAGCGCTTTCAGCAAATCGTCGATTTTGTGGAAGTTCCTGCGGAAAATGGTTTTGAGATGGCTGACCTGAAGCCGTTCCGAACCGGCCCTCGCGATGCGGACCGCTTCGTCCACCGCCTCCAGCAGCGTGTCGCCTTCGCTCCTCATGTGCGTGGCATAGATCTTTTCGGTGCCCTTTGTCGTTTTCGAAAGCGCTTCAAGTTCCTCCGTTGCGGCGAATTTACCGGGGAAGTAAGTCAGTCCGCTGCTCCAGCCTGCGGCTCCGGCGGCGAAGGATCCTTCCAGAATTTTTTGCATCTCCTTGAGCTGCCCGGATGTCGGTGCAGCGCTGCTCGAACCCATGACGGCCGCCCGTATGGAATTGTGTCCGCAGAGCGACACCGTGTTGGTTGAGACCGGGCGCTCTTCGAGAATCCTGACATATCCGGCCAGATCGGCCCAGCGCATCTCTCCGACTTCTCCCGGCACGCAGGAGGGCGAGGCCCCGCAGTTCCCGTCGACCTCCGTGGTCACTCCCTGCAGCAGTTTGGAACGGTTGTCCGGGAAACGGAGTTTGCGGAGTTCTCCGTGCGAGTGGGCGTCGATGAATCCTGGCGCCGTGATCCGGCCCGAACAGTCGATGACGTCCGTTTCCGTCTCACGGAATGTCCCGGGCTTACCCGTACCGGCAATGCGTTCGCCTTCGATCAGAATTTCGCCCGGTACGGGTTCGGACCCGGAGCCGTCGCAGATCAAACCGCCGCGCAGAACAGTTTTTCGATTCATCGGGTATCCTTTCGTGCATTACGGAGATTTTCCGTAATATATCACGGACCGCCGTGAAATTCAATCGGTTCAGAATACACCGATTCCTTTGCGGAACGCTGCGCGAGAAAACAATGGTGTGGAAAAAACGGCATCCTCCGGCAATTCAAGGCTAATTGCCGGAGGATGATAATGGTAAAATAACATGATTTCAAGAGAAATCAAGTCACTTTCTCAAGAAAACAGCAGCCGGGAACGATCAACGTCCAGCCCATTCGGATTTTTCATCGAAAAACAATGGTGTGGAAGAAACGGCATCCTCCGGCAATTCAAGGCTAATTGCCGGAGGATGATAATGGTAAAATAACATGATTTCAAGAAAAATCAAGTCACTTTCTCAAGAAAACAGCAGCCGGGAACGATCAACGTTCGGCCCATTCGGATTTTTCATCGAAAAACAATGGTGTGGAAAAAACGGCATCCTTCGGCAATTCAAGGCTAATTGCCGGAGGATGATAATGGTAAAATAACCTGATTTCAAGAAAAATCAAGTCATTGTCCTGAAAAAACGAGATCCGGCTGTCAATCCAGCAGGAAGATCCGGGTCTCATGGGCCTTCAGATCCATGGTCCAGGAGACGCATTCCCCGAGGTCTTTTCCTTCCGTAATGTCGGAGACGTGCTTCGGACCGGGCAGGCGGATGGTCTTTTCCCCTGCTGCGGCGGCATGGATCATGAGAGCGCCGTCGGAGACCTGGAGAACGTCGGGGGTATCCAGATAGTTCCAGACTCCGGCGCGGGCGTATTCCCTGCGGAGCATTTCCACGGATGGTTCCGGATTCCATGTATAGACGCTCCGCCAGTTTTCGAAGGTGCATTCCGATTCCAGCGGGAGAATGCCCGGTTTCTGCGAACAGGCGGGATTCACATCCGTATTGACGCCCTCGCCGGGAAAATCGACCTTTCCCTTCAGCTCGAATCCCGTCAGTCCCGTCAGCTGTGTCATGTTCCGGACGTCGGGGGCATTGTCATCCCCGAAGAGCCCGGAGGAATAGGACCAGATGAGCGTCCGTCCGTCTCCTTTCAGACTTTCGACGGCGCGGCGGACCTCCGGGGCGGGAGCCAGCAGATTGACGAAGATCAGCACCTTGTATTTTTTTATTTCGGGGAGGCAGATATCGCACGCAAGGTACATGTCGAAGGGCGCGCCCGCGCAGTACAGATTGCGGAGGCGGTCCGGGGACATGAAGCAGTAGGGCGCCGTGCCGTCCGCGTAGCATTTCGGGAGATAGTAATTGCCCCGTATATCGAAGAAGACGGCCACTTCGGAACGGCGGAGCCGCGGTTTCGCCATGGACCGGATCCCGCAGCGGTGCAGTTTCGCGATTTCCAACATCAGGTGTTTATCGTGGAACGTGTTGCCGTCGATATCCATGTACCACAGTCCGGTATTGTGCGTCAGCGCGTTGCCGAACTCCCGGCGGACAAGGCCCAGGGAGTCTTCCGGCGTCGAGGCGCCCAGCGGACGCTTCTGCGGATGCGGCTTCTTCAGCGAAAGCCAGGTACGGTCGTCTCCCTCGTCGAGAAACAGTTTTCCGTGAGCCGCCAGCGAAGCGGGGAAGTTGCGGAAGTATCCGCCGTCTCCCGGCGCGCGGTAGAAGTAGTCGTGCGGCGACGCAATGATATCGACTTCCGGAGCGGCGAGGATCCTTTCCGCGGCACCGTGTGCGGTTTCCAAGGCGTTGGCGGTATTGTAGCAGTAGAAGATCACAGTAAGGAACGTTCCTTTGCTCTCCTCCTTGACGATCCGTGCAAAGTGAAGGATGGCATCACCTTGTGCCTGGAAGAAGCGGTCGTAATACTCCCAGTTCCTCTTTCCCGGTGCGGCATCGGCATCCTTCGTGTACTTTTTCATGGGCTCGCTGACGTCCGGCTTCAGACCGCCGCCCCAGTAATGCCATTCGCCGCAGTGTCCGTCGGCGATATGCAGACCGGCTACGCAGTCGGCATACTTCGAATTCCGGATATGCCGTATGAGCATCCGCAGCGCCTGGCCCATATCCTTCTTCCAGCGTTCGGAGGCCATGGATTCATGAAGTGTGCCCTGTGTGTACTGCTTTCCGAGGCCGTGCCGGTAGAGCTCCGTGGGCAGGGCGTATCGGCAGCACTCCTCCGGATGGGCTTCCAGCCACCAGTAGGGGGCATTGAGGAAGACCCGGGGA
Organism: Lentisphaeria bacterium; assembly: GCA_017615635.1. Taxonomy (GTDB): domain Bacteria; phylum Verrucomicrobiota; class Lentisphaeria; order Victivallales; family UBA1829; genus RGIG8244. Next base: position 8,990 of record JAFZZR010000003.1, on the reverse strand, counting down.
ATGCAGTATTTTCCCGGACAGGCGCGGAGGAACTTTTCGATTTCGCCGTCGAAAAACGAAAAATCGTATGTGTCTTCGCCCACGTAGAACGGATGTTCATACGCCTGAAACGATCTCGTGAAGGTGAAAAGCTCCACCCCCGCCCCGCTGAAGGCCCGGCCGTCCTGTTCTTCGATGGACGTCTGCCAGAACATCATGGGAAACACGGGTTCTCCGTTTTTCAGGAGCCGGGGCGGATTGTGTTCCTTGTCAACCGTAAAAACCGTTTGCGTCTTCATGAATGGCACCTTTCACGCTTGTTTACTTCAGCAGCTTTTCCGCCAGATCCAGAAGTTTTTTCCCGGCGGCATCCATATCTCCGCCGGCGCGGAATCCTTCCTGAATGATTTCGGAGAGTTCCTTTTCCTCGGCCTCCGTATTGAATCCCGATTTCTTCCGTTCCTCGATTTTCAGACGGCAGAATCCGGCAGTCTTGAAGTCCACCAGCCCCAGATACCAGGCTTCCAGCCTGCGCGAGGGCGCGAGCTGATCGGTTCTCGGATTCATATATGCGGCGCCGTAGTCCGAAGTGCTCTGCCCGTTGGAATCGTAGGAATTGAACGGATCGGAGGAGTTTTCGAAAAGCGCGTAAAAGCAGGCCGGTCCGGGAAAGCCCGCTTCCAGATTTTCCCAGAAGCGATGCCGGTACGCGGCGGGGGAAAAGCCCTTGTTGTAAACGGTATAGCTCCAGATCTCGCGTCCGCTCTTCCGGTATTCTTCGATAAGCGGACGATCCATGGCGGGATAGAAGGGAATAAGAATATCGCACAGCTCGAAATACTGCTTCTGACGTCCGTCCTTCACCTGGTACGGATTTTCCGCGATCCGGAAGTTCGGGTCTACTTCCCTGAGGAACTTTCCGCCCTCGAATGCGTAGTATGCCTTTTTTGCCGGGTCCGCCGGATCACCGTTCGGTTCATCGGTGGGATAGAACGCATATTGATCATATCCGAAGCCCTTTTCCTTGAGCCAGTCGCGGAGCAGCCGGTATCTTGCCGCCCAGATTTTCTTCCATTCCGGCTCCAGAAATTTCACCCACTTTCCATCGTCCGTTCTTGTGTTCGACCAGAGGTAAAATTCGGGATAGAAGATCCACATCATTTCTTTTCTCGGCACTCCGTTTGCCTCCAGCGCACGGAGTATGGCCTCCAGCCGGGGAAATTCCGTTTTCCCCTCCGCATTGAATACCGGAGTGTAGTCGGACAGATTCACACGGACCGTGTTGAACCCGTAATCCTTCAAGTACGGGAATATGGCCGGACCGCGGAACCGGTAGGTCCATGTGCGGACGAAAACGCGGGAAATATCCACCGGGCTGACTCTCAAGTTCAGCTTGATCTCTTTCTGCTCGAATCCGCTGAAAGAGGGGAAAAGCCGGATCGTTCCGGCATAGTTTCCCGGCTTCAGATCGGCCGTGTCGATATCCAGCCAGACAATGGAGGTGGTGTTCGGCGCGACACGGAGCATGGAGCCTACGGGCAGTTCGAAAATGGGATCGGGGATCATTTTTCCGCCGTTCATTTCGATATATGCGAGCTCGCGGAACCGGACATTCGCCGAGAAGACTTGTGTCCGGGGATCGTTTTTCTTTTTCGGATCGGTCAGAAACTGGATGTTGGTCATCAGCATCCGGTCCGTCAGATTGGAGACCATGAAGGCGGCAATGGCCCGGGCGCCCCGGGCGGTCTCCAGATTCAGAACTTCAAGTTCTTTCGTATCCATGGGAATTTCCCGGTCGGGTCCGACCTTTTTCCACGGATCATCCTGCCAGATCAGATGCGTTTTTCCTTTGTTGGCGGTCTGGACGAGCAGATTTTCGAGACGGCGTATCCGATCATGCAGCGGGCCCCAGCTTTCCCGGTCCTCTCCATTTTCCTCGATGGTCTGCATCAGGCGGCTCTCCGCCTCCCGCACCGGTGCCGGCACCTCGTTTCCCAGTTTCTCCATGTCGTTCTTCAGGGCCTTGACCGGGGCCGCATAACAGGCTTTGCGGCTGCCGAAAACGAATTTGCCGAAGAGTTCCGGCGAGAGAAAACTCGCTCCCACCGGCGCCCAGGTACTGAGTCCGCCGCAGGTCTTCCCCCCCCGCGCAAAATTCCCGGTCCATACGCTTCCGGACTCGGGCGTTTCCGCCGCGACAGATGCAAAAGGAAGCGCCAGCTCGATATCGAAATGATCTTCGCCGAGCACGGCCGCGACCTGCAGTCCTTCCGGGATCCATTCTTCGCTTTTCCCGTTGCTGACGGAGTGTTTCAGGCCCTGCCAGGCGCCGTTGGCATTGACGAGCAGCTGATAATAAAAGTCCGCACGTCCCGCGGGTTTCAGGAAAAACTCCGCATGGTCGTCTCTGTAGACGTCTTCCCCCTGCTTTTTTTCGGTCAGAGGCTTCATGCCGCCGGGGAAGGGCGAGCGGACCGCCAGATACAGGTTGCGGTCATCGAAAAGCATGGCCGCACGGGAGGCCGTCTTCACGAATTTTTCGTCTGCCGACAACCTGAGCTGATTCACCGTCTTGCTCATGGATCCCAGAACCAGAAACGGCTCGCTCCACTCCGCCTTTTTCCAGCAGGGATCCTCAAGACAGCCGTCGATACGGGGTGCAGCCTCCGTCCGTTTCAGGAGAATGTTCACGTCGGCGCGGGATTCCGAAGCCTTCGCGGGCTCCGACGCGGAGGAAAGGCTGCACAGCAAGGCCAGAACGGCGAGAAGAACTTCTTTGCATTTCATCGGCCGTACCTCTCCTTATTTTCCGAAGTTGATCACTTCATCTTTCGCGAGATCGAACAGCCGGTTCTGCCGGACGGGGTTTGCCTGATACGCGGAGATATTTCCTCCGACGTGCAGCATATTGACTTTTCCCTTGTGCCAGTCATACGGATCGTTGCGTCCGTTCGCCGGGGTGGTTGCGTTCGGAACCAGAGGATACCCCGCGCCGCAACATTTGAGTTCGTTCTGTTTCGCATCCGAGATATACCACTTGGAGGAGGGACTTTTGACGGTGGAGAACCGGAACCACTTGTACAGTTTCGCACGATCCTCTCCTGCGTACGTCGAATACCACGGGGTCTTGTACAGAACGCCGCCGCTGACGCCGTAGCTGGTGCCGTCGTATTTCATGTGCTGGAATTTTGTCAGGCTGAGAGGCATGGAAGGACAGAAAAAGATTTTCGCCTTTTCATAGAGGGTATCGCCGTGGGCGGCGTCCAGGGTGTCGCCTCTTTTGTAGAACTTCACATATCCGAGCGCATTGAACACCTTGAAGTAAGATGTCAGAGACTCGATTTTCGTGCCGTCTCCGAAGGTGTCGCTGTTGGCCGGCAGGGAGAATTGCGGGTTGCAGTCCTTGAACGAGGCGGGTATGATGTGGTCGTCGTAATCATTCCCGTAGCACTGCGCAAAAATTCCGATGTTCTTCAGGTTGTTGGCGCAGGAAGTGACATGGGCCAGATTTTTTGCCGAGCCCAGCGCCGGGATCAGCATCCCCGCCAGAATGGCGATGATGGCGATGACGACCAGCAATTCGATGAGGGTGAACATATCCCGTTTCATTTTTTTCTTTTCTCCTTGTTGTTCCTTATATGTTTTGTTCCTGTTTTACTCTTTTCCCTTCAGCAGCTTTTCCGCCAGATCCAGAAGACGGTTCCCTGCCTCTTCCATGTCGCCGGAGGCGGAGGCTCCGAGCGCGGCGAGGTCGGCAAACTCTTTTTCGAACGCCGACGTATCTTCTCCGCGGGCCTTGCGCTCGCTGATCTTATTCCGGCAGAACTCCGAAACTTTGAAGTCGATGATCCCCTGATACCAGGATTCCATCCGGCGGCTGACCGCGATCTTGATCGCTTCGGGTTTCTGGTGGAATCCGAAGGCCTTGTAGAGCGAGTTGATATAGACCGTGCCGAAGTCGTTGGTCCGTTTGCTGTCCGGGGTATCCGCATCACCGGACATGAACTGATCGCCGGAGAAGTGGAAGAGGTTGTAGAAGAACGGAGTCCCGCGGAAGCCATGGCGCATGTGCTTCCACGCCAGCCGACGGTAGACCAGCGGACTTGTGGGCTTCTCGTGGATGGAGTAGGTATAGATTTTTTTGTCGCACTGTTCATAGAGTTTCATGGCGGACTCGCATTGCTCCAGCCGCGGCAGATAGGGCACAAGCACATCGAAGTTTTCCGGATACAGGGCGTCCGTTTCGGTGCCGAAGCGGCACGGATTCTCATACGTGCGGAAATTCGGGTCCACCGACTTCAAGAACTTCGCCCCCTCGAAGACGATCCAGGCGCGGGTACCGGGCGTTTTCGGGTCGTCCTTTGGTTCATCGGAGAGGGAAAAACAGTAACGGGAATAGTCCATTCCGTATTTTTCCTTCAGATGGTCCCGGAAGAGGAGGAGTCTTTTGCCGTATTCCTCCTTCCAGCCCGGATCGCCGAAGGAGACCTTTCTGCCGTCGGGAAGCCGGATCTCCGACCAGAACGGGAGGAACAGGTTGGCGATCAGGCGGATTTCGCCGCGGGGGATCCCGGATCGTTCGATCGCCTCGATCTCCTGATCCAGTCTGTCGAAATTGTAGTTTCCGTTTTCATCGGGATCGGGTGCGAACCATTTCGAGACGAGGTTGGACGTATTGAATCCGTAGTCCTTCAGCAGCTCGAAGGCCCGTGTATGGCGCATCTGATATGTCCAGAGCATGATCGACACTTCGGCGAGATCCACTTCGCTGACCCGCAGTTCGAAGGGAAGCTGGCGGGCCTGGAAGCCCGGATAGGCGGGAACGAAATCGATTTTGCCCCGGTACACGCCGGGCGCAAGGCCTGCGGTATCCACATCCATCCAGATCAGACTGGTGGATTCGGGTGCCTGCCGCACCACTTCGCCCAGCGGCAGATCGAAGATCGCATCGGGGAACACCCGTTTCCGGTCCTGCACGAAACCGCCCTCCCGGAAGCGGATCCGGCTCAAAAGGTCCTTGCGCGCCTTGATCTTCATCGTGAACATATTGTGACGGTTCGTCAGATTGCTGACCAGAAACGCGCCGATGGCTCTTGCGCCCCGGGGCGCGCGGAGCGAAATGCTCCGGAGCTCTTCCTTGTCGGTAATCGTCACATCGGGGCCGAAGTCGCCCCAGGGATTCCCCTTCCAGATGAACGTTGTCTTCCCTTCGTTCTGCAGCTTGACGGCCTGACGCCGCAGCAGTGCCAGCGCCTGCGTGAGCTTTTCCACATCCGAGGCGCGGAACGTTTCGATGCTTCGGACGGTTTCCTGAAGCTCTTCCGCCCGGTCCCGGATCACGGGAAGATCCGGATACTGTTCCGCGATCGTCCGGATCTCCTTCCCGAAATAGTCCTTCTCCGTCCCGTTCAGCAGAAGCCCGAAGAGCGAAGGCACGAAGTAGCGCTGTCCCGTGGGCATCCAGCTGCTGTGTCCGCCGCAGCTGACGCCCGAACGGCAGAAGTTGCCGCGCCAGGCGGTCCCGTCCGCGGGGAGAGAGTCCATGCCCAGGGCGGCAAGCGGAACGGACATTTCCACAACGAAATGATCCTTATTGACTTTCACCGCTGTTTTCGCGTCATGCCCGGTCCAGGGCACCGCTTCGGCATTGTCGTCCTCATACGAAAAGAACAGAGCGTTTCCCGCGGTATCGACGAGCACCTGCCAGGTCCTGCCGCCCGCTTCCTCCTGAAGGAAGAACTCCACGGAATCCTTTTCTCCCGGAGGAGTATCCGCGGGGAAGGGCGCCTTGAAGACCGCGTAGAGCTGTTTCCCGTCGCTGAAGACTGCCGCTTTTGCCGCATGTCGGATGAATTTTTCGTCCGCACCCTCCCACAGACCGTTGATCTGCGCATTTTCCTTACCCAGAACAACAAACGGACTGCTCCAGCACGCGGCCCGGTCGATTTCCTCCTCCAGCACTCCGTCGACGGCCGGAACTTCGGCGATCTTCCGGATCGGGAGCAGTGTACTTCCGCCCTCGTTTTCCGGACCCGGTGCATCAGCGGATTTTGCCTGGCAGTACGCGGAGACGGAGATCAGGCAGAGGGACAGGACGAGCGATCCGCGCCGGCGGAGAAAATCAGAGGCTTTCATGTTTCTTCCTTCAAATGGTGGTCTCAGATCCGCGGATCAGTGAAGCAGCGGCATCAGATAAAGCAGCGTGATATGGTTGTCCTGTATATCGTTGTGCGCGACGTTATTGGCTATTTCGGCCGATGTATACCGTCCGATTTGAGCCGAACCGTCCCAGCGGGACAGAGGCATGTTGAAGACGTTCCCATCCTGATGTCCGTTATCAGGATACGGAAAAGCTTTCATCGCATTGCTGCTGGTCGTCATGCACGAGGCGACTACGCCGTTCCATTTCGACAGATCGGATAATTTGTGGGTACGCCAGTAGCTTTGCATTTTTGCATATATCTCCAACGTGTGGTTCCCGGCCGTACCGAGGTTTGAACGGTTTTTTATGACGGTTTCAGCAAATGATTTGCCATTGCTTTCCGGTGCGCAGTTGTTGTAGTAAGTGTAGGTGCAGACGCGATAGTCTTCCGATCCGCCGAGTGTCCTTTTTCCTTCGGAATAATAGTTCGGAATACTGTTCTTTGCGCCCATGGCCGTCGGACAATAGAGAAGCTGGGCCGTCTGAGCGTCAAATTCCTCCTTGTTTTTTGCATCCGGGAACAGCTTGCCCAGACCTGACTGTCCCTGCCACCAGACAAAAGGTCCGACTCTCGAAGTCGCATAATTGTCGTGAGTCGGAGCGAATTTGCTGTCCGGCATGTAGTCATCGTTGGAATCGGCGTAGGTGGTGACCAGCAGCGTGATCTGCTTTGTGTTGTTCAGACAGCCGATGGCGGCGGCCTTCTTCTTGACTTTTCCCAGCGAGGGCAGAAGCATTCCCGCCAGAATCGCGATGATGGCGATGACGACCAGAAGCTCGATCAGGGTAAACGTTCTTCTTTTCATGGTTCTTCTTCTCCTATGTGAGTGTTTTTTTGTTATGGTCAGATCAAGGGTGCCGGGAATACCATGGGTACCGGGGGTACAGCAAAAATTGTTTTTTCCGCCTCATACTTCATACCTCTTACCTCATACTTCATCCTCATACCTCATACTTTTCTTATGACCGCCTTGGAGTAGATCGTCCGGATCGTGTCATCGCTTTTGTCCATTTCCTCCACCAGGGCGTCCGCGATCTCCGTCAGTGCGTGCTCCGCCGAGGTAACAGGCAGACAGTGGGTGCGGATGGCATGGATGTTGTTGAATCCGGCCACCAGGACGTCCGATCCGATCTTGCACCCGGTTTCCGTCAGGTACTTGATTCCGCCCACGGCGAAGTAGTCGGAAAGGTAGAAAATGGCGGAGACGGAGGGATCCTGTTCCATGACCTCGCGGGTTTTATCGTATCCGATCCGGGCGAAAAGGTCGATGTCGTCATGTTCGCCCAGATGCCCCAGCCCCACGCAATAGCGCCTGAGAAGCTCGTCCCCGGGGACATCGGGGAAGACCATCTTCAGCGTACGGAGCCGTTCTTCTTCGAAAAGAAACGGTTCGCTCAGAAGCATGCGGAAATTCGTCCGTCCCTCGTCCAGGAAGAAGCGGAGGATCTCGCCGCAGGAGCGTGAGTGATCCTCTTCCACGCGGCGCGGGGAAACGTGGTTGAAGGCGATCATGTTCCGGCTGTTTTTCCGGATCTCCGCCTCGATCCCCCCGTATCCCACGGGCGCGCCCAGCATGATGAAGCAGTCCGCGCCGCGGCCGATCAGATCCCGGACGATCCGGAGATTGTTCTCCGGGTCGTCGGAGAGGGTCACGAAGTAGGATCCGTATCCCCTTCGTTCGAGCTCGTCCAGCAGACGGAGGATCAGCGCCTGCATATATTCTTCCAGGGAGCTCCGGTGCGTGCTGAGCAGGAGACCGACCGTCTGGGTCTTGTCGCCGCGCAGGAGCTTGTGTCCGAATTTCTGCTTGTAACCCAGTTCATGGGCCAGACGGAACACCAGCTGCCGTTTTTCCTCCGAACTGAAATCGTGAGCCCTGCGGTTCAGGATCTGTGAGACCGTGGACTGAGCCAGACCGGCGCGTTCGGCGATGATTTTCAGGGTAGCGGCCATAGGAGGCTCCCGGGTTAAAATCTTTGTACGAAATTTTCGTATACCCTAATTATACGCCTTTTTTTACGTTTGTCAAGCCCCTCTTTCAAAAATTTTTGAGAAAAAAAAGCCCCCGGGGGCTGACCGGGGGCCAAAAGCGGGGACTGACCGGATCAGAGATCCTCGAAGACCAGGGAGAAACGGTACTCGACGGCTTCTCCGGCGCGGAGAGTCCGCCCGAATCCGTTGGCCTTGTCGAACTCCTGTCCGCCGAGGGAGGCATTCGTCGGTTCCAGCCCGAGAACATAGGCGTAGAGGGAGGGTTTTTTCCACTCCACGATGAAGGGCAGCGTATCCGTGTGATATTCCACGCGGACGGCGAATCCGAGTTTCCGGTTGACGGCCCGCATGACGGCCACGCCGTCCGGTCCGGCGGGCAGGACATGGCGGAAGCAGTGTTCGCCGAAGCCGGCCAGAGGCGCGGGAAAATCCATCCAGCGGTCCAGGCACTTCTTCGCATTTTCATCGCGCGGGATGACTTCATGATCCGGCAGATCGAATTCCATATCCGGTCCGACAAAGGGATATCCGAAGTTGCAGTGATAAAGGATCTCGGTGAAGACCGGCTCTTCCGCGTGATTCGAAACGCGGTCGACCACATCGATCCGGTTCCGTCCGAATCCGGTGGAGATCTCCCGCTCCAGGAACAGTCCGGCATCGAAAAGAGCGCCTTCCCGGAGCCGACCGCCGATCCGTATCTCTCCGTCGCGGCAGATCGCGGAGACCTGTTCCGCCGACTCCGCCGAGATCGCGCCGTGCAGCCCCTGACCGCCGCTGGGCCCGCCCGCGTTGCGCAGTCCCACGGTCGTCATCATG
>JAFZZR010000156.1 GCA_017615635.1 Lentisphaeria bacterium | reverse complement strand
CCCGTAACGGTATTCCCCGGCTTCCGCAGCCGGGAGTTGAGCGCGGAGCGGCACGCCGGACATGCACAGGATCAGGACGGCACAGGCACAGGCGAAGAGGAGTTTTCTCATATCTTACTCTCCATAGTAGAAGCGGGAACGAAGCGCCGTGTCGGAAGACGAATACAAACTGGCGTTGTTCGTCAGCGCATTGAATGCGCCCTGGATCTTCACAGGAAAAACCCCGCCCGACAGATTGCAGAAGTTGACCGTGTTCCCATGCTTGGACCAGGCGACGCCGTAATCGGTCGTCGCCTGCGTGCCGTACCCGATCGAAGACGAGTTGACCCCCCAGTCCGCGCTGGAAGAGTCGCCGCAGTAAGCCTTGCCCGAAGGATTCTTGACCTTGGAAAGTTTTGCCATGCTTTTTTTCGTATTGTTGAGATCGCTCTGCGTGGCAAAGCTCATACCCAGCGTCACGCCGTACACCCGTCCGTAGTACAGATTCCAGTACACGGGACCGGCCGTCGACGTCGCGTCCGAGAGTTTCGACGAAGGACAGATGAAGATCGAACTCGATACGGAGGCTTTCCACGTCGGAGCATATCCCAGTTCCCGGAAGATCTGATAGGGCGCGGTACGGTGATTGCCTTCCGAGCAGAAGGAGTTTGAGGTCTTGACATATTTATCCGCCCCCAGCGTGTAGCGCAGACTGTGACTGATGACATAGTCATCGAAATCGTTGCTGTAGTTCATGGACATCAGCCCGAACTGCTTCAGATTGCTGATGCATTGCGTACTTTGCGCCCGGACCTTCGCCGAGCCCAGCGCCGGCAGCAGCATTCCCGCCAGAATCGCGATGATCGCGATGACGACCAGAAGTTCAATCAGCGTGAATCGCTTCAGATATGAGGTATGAAGTATGAGGTATGAGGTTCTTAATGCAGATTCCCGGTTCGTCATCATGATTACAGTCCTTTCTGAAGTTTTGTTTTCATGGTAAACTGCGTGGATCCCAGTATTCGAATCAGTTCTTCACAATCTGCGTGAAGACTGTCAAACTGCCGTTCCGTGAGGTATTTTGATGCAAAAAGAAGACGCAGCAAATAAGATGTCTCACGAGCCTCCTTGTATGCAATGGAGATTTTTGCCTGGAAATCGGAGGGTGTTTGAGCTCCTTGGCTTTCTTCCAGATTCGCACCGATGCTGGTTCCAGACCTCAGAATCTGTTTACTTAAGACGAACTCCTTCTTCCTTTCGGATAGATGCTGGTAAAGTTTGACAACTCGCAAGGCAAAGGAAAAGGATTTTTCCAATGCCGGATTACCGGAATAATTTTTTATTTCATCTTTCATCTTTCATCTTTCATCTTTCATCTTTCATCTTTCCTCTCTCATCCCTCCTCTTTCATCACTTTTTACGGCGTCCAGATATGCACCGTCGAGATGTTTTTCCGGTTCGGCGATCTCATGGAGTTCCACATGGTCGATCCAGCACTTGCCAGTGCTTTCCCCAATGGTGAAATCAATGAAGGGACCATGTCCAGGTATTGTTCCGAATTTTTCCGGTGCACGGAAAGTCCTTTCGACCCGGTACCAGTCAACGGTATCCCGGATGTAGTCCTTGTAATTGCCCAAGACATAGATCGGTTGTGCTGGATCTCCGCCGAAACGGAAGATCACACGTAGTCCCGGCATCAGTTTCTCGGTCCGAACAAAGAAACTCACCTTGTAGAGCTTGCCCGGAGTCATTTTGAAGCTCTGCCGGACTGCGCTGCTGCCCGGCTCCAGCCGGAGTGAGACTCCTTTCGTGATGAAAAATTCATGGTCTTGAATAATATATTTGGAACTGCCTACCTCGGCCCAATCTCCACAGTCGATGAAGCGTTTGGCATGGACCGGCTTGTCGAAATCTCCGGTTTTGATCAGGTTGCCATCTGGCTTCCTCCCGTCTAGCCGGATGTTGCCGAAGTCTTCAGGAATGTTGTGTTTCATCGGATGCCACGCATAAAATTCTGTGTCGACTTTCTTGTCCTCCAACACGCGATGCCGGGTAAAGTTGCCGACAATGGCGGTTTTTCCTGCCAGTTCGGGCATGTCTTTGCGCGGGATGCGAACTTCCGCCGTCCATCTCATTCCCGAAACCACGTATGTTTTCACTTCAAAACCGGAATTGAATTTCGCATCCACCCGGTACAGCGAATTTTTCAGGTCAGCTTTGGCTCCGACCGAATTGAACATGAATTGATAGATGAAATCGCTCGTTTCATTGGCGGAAAGAAAGATTTCTATTCCGCTGTCCCGCCAGACTTCCGTATCATCCGGTTTTCGGTCGGTAACCGCGACCATCCGTGCCGTTTCGGGCTCTTCCGCTTCAAAACCGAAATAGAAATACTCGGAATCCTGAAGCATTTTGGCCCGAGTCTGAACTTCCGTCTTTTTCATATTGGGATTGGCACCCAGCCAGACGGTATCGGCCTTTTTCCATGCCGGCTCGTCCAATTTGCCGTCCAGCGTGATCGTTCCCGCTTCAGATGCATAGAGCGTCCACGCAGTACGGTCGCTGATCTCCTGCTGGAATATTTTCGATCCCAATATGACCGGATCCCACAACTGTTCGCGCATGAATTTCACCCGTTTCAGGGAAGCCGGGTCTTTCGCAACGGCTTTTTCCGCCTGATCCAGCAGGGCGTTGACCTGTTTAATCTTTTCGGGAGTATAAATTTGGGTCCAAACTTCGCGGCGGGTCGGGATTTTCCACTTTTCGCCCAGGGAAGTCTGCATGACTTCACCGAGGACCTTGTTCATCCAGAGATTTTCCAATTCCTCGTAGAACTTGTTCATCATCTGCGCCGCCGCGCCGTACATCAGGCGACAGTGCTCGTCAATCAGTTTTTCCACGTCGGTATTCCAATCCCACATGAGTTTGGCGCAAACGTAGCTGTTCAGGAACCCGAACATCCAGCGATCCGTGCCGGATTCGACGAAACTTCCGAAAGTATAGTCTTTCGCTGCCCGGTAAAACGCCCCGACCGCGCGCGGGGTGAAGTTCGGAATATACGGTATTTCCGCACAGGCTTTGGTCGGATAGACCCAAGTCTTCACTTTCGCTTTTGCCGTTTTCGACCATGACTCAAGCAGTTTGAACTGTTGTGTCCGCCAGCTTTCAATATTCATACCCCAAGGACCGATCAGACACACACCGATCATCATATTGTCGGGGATCGGCATGGTCGGCACCCGATTGAAGACGCCATAAGCGTCCAGCATGACATACCCCTCGATACCGTTCTTTTTCAGCCGGTTGGCGATGTCGATGGCAAACCCCCAGATATGGTCGCTCATTGCCTGCGGCCCCTGTTCCTGGATCTTCTTGCATTTGGGGCACTGGCACCAGTACATCCCGTCGTTCGGTGCCAGATCGACGTGCCAAGTGTTCCAGCGGGAAGACCAGCGTTCAATCCCGCGTGTAGCAGCCGGTTTGCCCGTCAGACACGCCGCCGCATCCTGATAGATTACGTCCTTGAGTTCTTCCGAACTGTAGCAGAGATGTCCGAACCGGTTGAATGTGGTGGTGATCTTGGTTCCGTTATGTCGGTCTCCGTTCGGAAGCATCGCAAAATATTCTGGATGGGTTTTCGAAAAACGTTCCACCAACATCAAATCTCTCAGCCCGTGGCAACTGCGGATCCCGTTGACCGTGCTGTTCCGCCAAGTCTGCGGATTGGTATTTGTCAACCCGGGATACTTGTATTTGCTGGTTCCCAGTCCGACACGAGCGGAGCTGTCCACACACCAAATCCAGCGGTACTGCGCGTCCGGCCGGTCCGTGATGTCGATTACAGGGAGCGTCCAGTCTTTCTTTTTCGGCACGATGGTCCCGATCTCGCCGGGAAAATAATACCGCACGCCGGCGAACCGTTCCAGAAATTCATATACGCCGAACAACGTGGCGCGCTGCTGCATGTCCCAGCCGGGCGCATTGCTGTCGACCCCGGTGATGAAGATGCGGTTTCCATCGGTTTTGATATAATAACCGTCCCGGTCCAGTTTTTCCGGTTTCAGACCGAGTTTTTCTGCTTCTGGACAGGTTCCGAGATAGAACGCAGGAACTTTGTCAGATGCATTTTCCACCATTTTCACTTTTTTTCCGGTGATTTGCGCCAGCCGTTCGATCAGTTCGCCTGCTGCCTGCATCGCAGCCCCGTTCATGGGTTTGACCACTTCGAATTCCGCCTTGCCGTCCTTGCAGAGCGTGATGACCGGTTTGTCGCCAATCACAATCTTCCGCGGCGATACCGGATAGGTTTTTAATATGACCTTGTCCGTTGCCGACATCGTCAAAACAGCCAACAACGCCGCACAGATTATTCCGAATTTCATGGTTTGGTCCATTTTGTTTTTCTCCTCGTTTCAGGTGAATTTGTAAAATTCAATGTAAAAATGTTTGGAATTTAATCTTCCCACCAATATGGGGTGTTGCTAAATCCATATTTATAGCAGGGAAATTTTTCCCACTTCAGGAAATCGACATGTCCATCGGCAAAAGCGAAATTGGCTCCTCCTTTGTGGCGGGCGGGAATGGTCATTGTATTGTAATTTGAACTTCCATCAGGATGCCATCTGCACCGGTAATCGGTTGAACCAGAACCATTTCCATCTGTATAAAACACCAGTTTGGTCACCTGTTTGACCTTGGAGATTTGAAGCGGTGGCCGTTTGGCATCTCTCCTCGAGTCCGTATTGCAGATCAGGTAATTGACAGACAAAGAAAAAAAGAGTGAACCTGTGGCCGGTCGGTTTACAAATTTCCCATCAGTTGTATAGGAAAAGTTTTTTTCATCTACACAGGGACAGAGAAAATTCCCTTTGGAAATGCTGCCGGACGTTGTTTTATATATTCCTGCAATATAATTGCATTCATTGTTTTTGCCCGGAATATAAGAAGCCAGCGCACAAGTTTTATTGCTCATTACCCAAAACTTCTCAGAAGAGGAAAAATACTTTCCATATGGGAAGAAATCATTGTTGTCTGACATATAGAGACTTGTGATTTTACCGAGCTGGGCGAGATTGTTGGTGCAGGAAATCGTCCGGGCGGTTTCCCTCGCCTTGTTCAAAGCAGGTAAAAGCATTCCCGCCAAGATCGCAATTATAGCGATCACGACAAGCAGTTCTATCAATGTGAATGACAACATGTTACAACTTGATCCCAGTTTCTGGAAATCCGGACGTGTTGTAATTTTCTTCATGACAAATCCTTTCATTTGATTTATGGATTATTGTTCCTGCAATACTTTCTTTATTTCATCTAAATATGCACCGCCGAGATGTTTTTCCGGGATCAATGACATACCTTCGGTCCATTCGTTCCAGGCATTGATGATCACCGTATCCGAGTTCATCGCGAGCGCCTGTTTCATCATTTCGCCGACCCGTTCGGGCGTGTTGTTCACCACGATGGGATAGTATCCGGTTTTCTCATAGTCCCAGGGATAAGTGAGCTGGCGGCTCCAGCGCGGGGCCACATCCATTCCCAGTGTGATGCTGGGGACGAAGGGCATGCCCTGTTCGGCGATGCGGTCCCAGCAGAACTTCTGATTTTCCATCATGAAGGAGTAATCCAGCGTGGGGGCATCCTTCGCCACGGTCTTCTCGAAATCGGACCGGAGTCCGCTGTTGTAGGCGAAGACGGCGTCGAATCCGTGATCGCGCATTTTGGGGATGCGTCCCCATCCGCAGTAGTACTCGTTGTCGTTGCAGCATCCGATGTTCATCAGGGTATAGATCCCGGGGAAGCCATGCTTCTTCGCGACTTCGTTGATGATCCGGAGGACGTTTTCAGGCGGAATGAATTTGAACAGGGTGTTGCAGTTGTAGAAGGAATAGACGGGTTTGCCCCCGATCTTCCAATAGTTTTCACAGCGGAAGTACTTCTCGCAGGAGTATTCCATGACGTTCCGGAGATCCTCCTCGGAATGGCGGATCGTGAGAAAGATCTTGCTGGACTGGTTTTCGTTGCCGTTCATGCAGCGGAAATCCTGCTCCATGGCGGGCCACATGCCCCAGGAGTGATTGGCCCACATGAGAAAGAATTTGAGGCGGTTCCGGTTGGGGGCGCGGAGAAAGGCCTCGTTCAGCGGCTTTTCGAGGAATTGATCGCCCTCGTACCAGTACCAGTCGAACATGAATCCGGTGATGCCGCTCCCGGCGGCCAGGTCGATCTGCTTCGCCATCCAGACGGGATCGGATTCGTCGAAATAGCCCCACAGCGGTTCCTTCGGCTGATTGTGTCCGGGGAAGAGAGGCTTCGTGGTTTTGAGGAGTTCCCACTCGCAGAACCCTTTTCCGTACCACTTTTCGTAGTGGCGGTCCGGATGCCAGCTTGGAAAATAGATGGCGAACACTTCCTTCTTCATGCCCATCGGCGCGTCTCCTTCGTTTCAGGTTTGCGTGTGCTTTCCCGTTCCGTCAGATAGTGCGGGGTCGCGGCGAACGGGCGTGTTATTTCATTTTTCGACCTCATTTCCATAAGGGTGCGGACGGCGGTGCGCCCGATCCCCGCGCAGTCGAACCAGATGGCGGAGAGGGGCGGGGAAAGGAAATCGCATCCGATCATGCCGCCGATGGAAAGGACGGCCACATCGTCGGGGATGCGGAGATCATGTCTGTTCAGATATTCGTACAGGCAGAGAGCAAAATAATCGGAGAAGCAGAAGACGGCGTCGGGCTTTTTCCGGAGTCCGGCGAAAAGTTGATCAATGGAGGCCATGACCGCATCGTGATCCCGGAAGCTCGAGACCTCGCCGTACAGCTCCGGCGAGCCGTCAAGCCCGATTTCCGAGAGAAGCTGAAAATATCCGGTGCGGCTGATGCGGAACTCCCGGAACGAGAGATACGCCACACGCCGGTGCCCCAGCCCGGCCAGATACCGGAGTCCGTCGCTCATGACCTGCCAATAGTCGGTGCCCAAGACGGCGAATCCGGTGATTTCGGAATCCCGCCGGAGGGCATGGGGCAGGATCACGGGAAGTCCGGTCTTCTTCAGGATCCCGAGAATGGGTTCGCCGCCGAAAAAGTTGGAGTCCATCGAAAGGATGCCGCAATATTTTTTCCGGAGGATCCGGCGAACGGCAAGATCGGGCGGCCCGGCCAGAAGGGAAAGGGTGGAACAGGTCTCCATCTCCAGATTCATGGCCTCGGCTTCGTGCTGAATGCCCGGCAGAATGTACCGCGCCGGATTGGTAACGTCTTCCATATCCTGGACCAGCACCAGGATCCGCCCCTTCGCCTCCCGCTCGCGATTGACGAAGGTCCCCTCCCCCTTGACGCGGACGATGTAATTCTCCAGTGCGAGACGCGCCAGAGCGCTGCGAAGAGTCTTCCGGGATACCTGCAGGCGCGCGGCCAGCTCCGGCTCGACGGGCAGAACGCCGCTGGAAAACGCCCCGTCTTCGATCTGCCGCTTGAGCAGGGAGTAGATGGAATCGGTTTTGGGAGCCGTGCGGATCTTCGTCATTATGTCCCCTTCATGTTTCCTTTACAAGAGACAATATAACGCCCTGTCCGCTTTTGTCAAGCCGCACCGGATTTTTTTTCGCGATTTTCAATGCCGCGCGGGCCGGTAGGACGGTCTATGCCTCTATGTCCCGGTGTTTTTCGAAAAATTTTGAATAAATCACCATTCGGCGACGACGCCGTCGGCCGTGCGCCAGACCGGATTCTTCCATTCGTGGCCTTTGGCGGCAGCGGCTTTGACTTTTTCCTCATTGATCTCGATTCCCAGTCCGGGCCGGGCGTTGCGGTAAACGCTGCCGTCCCTGTAGTCGAACACCGTGCGGTCGACCAGATAATCCAGCAGATCGGCGCCCTGATTGTAATGGATCCCGAGACTCTGTTCCTGGATCACCGCGTTCGGCGTGCCGTAGTCCAGCTGCAGACTGGCGGCGAAAGCGATCGGCCCCAGGGGACAATGCGGAGCCACGGCCACGTCGAACGTCTCGGCCATCGCCGCGATCTTCCGGACTTCGAGAATGCCACCGGCATGACACAGATCCGGCTGGATGATGTCGGCCACGCCGCGGGTGAGGATCTCCTTGAATCCCCAGCGGGTGAAATTGCGTTCTCCGGTGGCCAGAGGGGTCGAGGTATGCCTCCGGAGCTCCGCAAAAGCCTCGATATTTTCGATCAGCACGGGCTCCTCGATGAACATCAGATGATACGGTTCCAGTTCTTTCATGAGCACGCGGGCCATGGCCTGGTGTACCCGTCCGTGAAAATCCACGGCGATGCCGAAATCCTTGCCCAGGGCGTCCCGGATCGCCGCCACCCGGCCGACTGCCGCCTCGACTTTTGCCCAGGTGTCGATATAATCCAGTTCGGCGGTGCCGTTCATCTTGACCGCATGATATCCCTGCGAGGCTTTCTCTTTCGCCGCGGCTGCGGTGTCGTCCGGACGGTCCCCGCCGATCCAGCAGTAGACCTGGATCTTTTCACGCACGGGACCGCCTAGGATATCGTAAACCGGCAGTCCGAGGGATTTGCCGCGGATATCCCACAGCGATTGCTCGATACCGGAAATGGCGCTGGTCAGAACCGGACCGCCGCGATAGAATCCGGCCCGGTACAGGACCTGAAACAGATCCTCGATATGGGCGGAATCGCGGCCGATCACATAGGAGGAGAGTTCCCGGACGGCGGCGGCAACGGTGTCGGCGCGGCCTTCGATGACGGGTTCGCCCCAGCCGACGGAGCCGTCGTCGGCGGTAGTCTTGAGGAACAGCCAGCGGGGCGCGACTTTGAAGAGTTCGAGGGAGACGATTTTCATTTCATGGAATCCTTTCTGTTCAAAAATCCAGTGTATTCCCTGTATACTGAAAATTTTATCCTGTTCATTTTGTTTCCCGCATGCTCAAAACAGCATGTTCTTCCGAAAGCCGACGGCGAATTTCGGAGACATCGGCCTCCCTCAAAGGGACATGCCGGTCAAGAGAAAGTCCGGCGCCGACAGCGGCGGCGTGTCCCATTGCCATGCAGCATGGGATCACCCTCAAGGCTCCGAATGCCACGGCGTCAGAGGAAATGCATCTGCCGGCAAACATCAAGTTGGAAACCTCTGCGCTGACCAAAGCACCGAACGGGATTCCGAACACGTCTTCGATATCGCGGAAGAAGAGTCCGTTATCATTCCCGCTGTGAATGTCGATTTTGTAACCGCACAGACAAATGGTATCGGGCGGAACAATGCCGTTGAGAGCATCCGTCTCGGTTACTCTCCGCAATCCGCGGAAACGGCGGGTTTCCCGGACTCCAATACTTGGGGCGATCGCACTGACAAAGCAGTTTTCGAAACCGGGCACATCTTCTTTCAGCAGCTTTACCAGTGCCGGTATTTGGAGGGCGCCCTCCATTTCCGCCCGGCTCAGATCCATGATATCCGTGGCATCCGTGTTTATCATCCGGATGGAGTTCACATAAACCTCCCCCGGATTGGTACCGTTGATATAGATGAAACTGGTGCGTTCCACCGGCAATGTCCCTGCCGCCTTGTGTCTGGCAAAGGTTTCCTGCAATCCGACGAATACATGGCTTCGGTGCTGCCGGAAGTGCTCGATATCGTAAGCCGGATTTTCATAGATCCGCGTATCGTTGTAACGCAATTCGCCGGGGTGTTTGGCGATATAGTCAAAAAAACGTTCCTGATCCACATTTTCCAGAGTAAACATCACGGTCGGCGGCTGAAGGACGCCGCTGCCGGGCTGTCCTTTCTCATAGGAACATCCGGCAAGATATGCCAGGTCCCCGTCTCCTGTGCAGTCGATATAAATCCCGGCACGCACATTAATTTCGTTACACTTTCCCAAAAAAGTCACGGACTTCAATGTGTCGTTTTCCATTTCGGCGTTCAGCACCTGACAATGTAAAAGCACATGAACTCCAGCTTCTTTGCACATCCGGAACGCCTGCAGTTTCACGCCTTCCGAATTGATGCAGGTCGCAGAATTGTGCTTGGGACAAATCTCCGTTCCCAAGCTCCAGTTGTTCTCAACCAACCGGTCTATGAAATCCTGTGCGAAGCCGCCTATGCACGGACGTCCCTTTTTATCCAGAAACGAGAGAGGTGACAAACCTGTGGCGAGAGCGCCGCCGAGATATGCATTCTGTTCAACCAGCATGACTTTTTTTCCGCTTCTTGCGGCACATACAGCCGCAGCGATTCCGGCAGGTCCTCCGCCGATCACCGCGATGTCGCACTCCAGCGCGATCCGTTTCCGTTCCCTTATCATATTGACCGACGATCTCCTCTAATGAAGTTTTCCGTTGTCCTGCCGATGGTCAGCTCTTTTTTCTGAAGGGAACTATACCGTCAGATATTCGGAATACAATCTGCGCGGGACGCTTTTTTTCGGCGGAGAAGTATTTTTTTACTTGAAATTCTTACAATGTGAGAATATATTCCCATACTGTCGAACAAAACAGGAGCCGAAAAATGGATTTGAGCGGATTGGTGAAAAACGGAGACAAAAGTTTCAACAAACTCTTTGCCTTGATCCAGGCGATCGCCGATTCCGCCGGAGGTCTGACCGGGAAAGAGGCCGCACAGATCGCGGGACTGTCGGTGAGCACGGCCTTCCGCATGCTGAAATTTCTGGAGGATCGCGGCTATCTGTTCAAGACGGACGGACGCTATGTGCTCGGATCCGGCTTCATCCGTCTCGGACTGCGTGCCAGAGTGCAGAATCCGCTTCACCGGCTGGCCCATCCGTGGCTGGAGAAACTGGCGGCGCAGACGCTGGAAACGGTCCATCTGGCCGCCCTGCGCGGGCATGAAGTGTGTTACTACGATAAAGTCGAGGGACGGCGGAATGTCCGCATGGGGTCGCTGATCGGCAATTTCGCCCCGGTTTACTGCACCGGCGTGGGGAAGGCCATTCTGGCGTTTCTGCCGAAAGCGAAACAGAACGAGATCCTCAATTCGGCCCATCGTGAACGATTCACTCCGAATACCCTGGTCTCCCTCAAGGCGATCCGCGACGACCTGAAAAAGATTTCCCTCTGCGGCGTGGCCGTGGATAACTGCGAACACGAAGAGGGTGTCTTCTGCATTGCCGCGCCCATTCTGGACAACATGGGCCATGCGATTGCGGGGATCAGCCTTTCCGGTTCGGAACTGTATCTGCGCGGGAATGTCAAAGCGCTGTCGAAGCAGGTTCTGAATACGGCCTGTGCCATTTCCAACTCCTACAACGGCCGATGACCGGCCTGTCCGGTTTGTCATGCCGCGCCGGGAATTTTCCCGTGATTTTCAGCTCTGTTCGGTCCATTTGGACGTCCGCCCTTGAAAAGGAAGCAAATGCGGAGTATATTTTACGCTGTCGATCGTCTTCGATCCCCATGAGCCTTCTCCGGAGGAACCTGTTCCATGAAATACTGTATGCTCTCCATCTGCTTTGCGCTTCTCCTCGCCGGCGCCGCGGTCCGGGGGACCGATTTCTTCCCCACCGTCCGGCTGGACAGCGGAGCCAGCCGCGCGCAGATCGATTCCGTTCTGGTTTCGGTGAACGGGGATCCGGTGACGCTTCTGGACGTTCTTTTGGAAACGACCGGAGCGGAACGGGAACTGGCCGGACTGTTCACCGGAGAACGACTGCTGAACGAGACCCGTCTTCTGCGGACCCGGACGCTGGAAAGCATAATTTTGCGGAAGCTGCTGTATCTGAAATATCAGGAGAATCCCTTCCCGGTGCCGCCGCAGGAGATCGAAAACGTGCTCGACATCATCTCCCGGGATATGGGGATCACCACGCGGGAAATGCTGGAGGAAAAGCTCTCTGCGCTGGGATCCTCCGTGGAAAAGCTGAGGGAACGCGCGAAGGAGCGCCTGGTGACGGAAGCCATGCTTCATCAGCTCTGCGATCGGCAGGTGTATGTAACGCCGCGGGAGGTCTACGAAGAGTACACGAGTCATCCGGAACGGTGGACCGAGCCGGAAGCCATCAATCTTCAGCTGCTGCAGATCCTGCGGGAGAACGGCCGCGCGGGGGATAATCCGGAAAAATACGCGGAGGGTCTCCGGAATCAGGTGTCCGGTGCGGACTATGACCTGTTCCGCGAGCTTGTGAAAAGTCATTCGGACTCGCCTCTGGCCTCGACTGGCGGCGAGACCGGGTATATGTCCACGGAAAAACTCCGTCCGGAATTCGCCGCTGCGCTGAAAGGACTGCAGGCCGGAGAGACGGCGGGTCCGGTGGCGACGCCCGAAGCGTTCTACTTTCTTCGGATCTGCGGATTCCATCCGGCAAAGAAGATCCCGTTCTCGAAGATCCGCGAGAGGATCGAGAAGGAACTGCGGGAAAAGGCGCTGTCGGAAAACCGCCGCCGTTACGAAGAGAAACTGCGGGAAAAGGCGGTCATCCGCTACTTCGGACCATGACCGGCAGCTCCGCGGAATACCGCAATCTGTATATCCATGTGCCGTTCTGCCGGGGAAAATGCGGATACTGCGCATTCTACTCCCACCCGGAACCGGATCCGGCCCTGATGGACGCCTGGCTGGAACGGATCCGCGGGGACCTGCAAAGGGCGGAACCGGGCCTTCAGGAAGTGCATTCCGTCTATTTCGGCGGCGGAACGCCTTCGCTTCTTCCCGAAAAAACGCTCCGGGAACTCTTTCTCGCCGTTTCCCGGCATGTCCGGCTGACGTCCGAGGCGGAAGTGACTATGGAGGCCACGCCCGAAAGCGTGACGCCGGAGAAGTGCGCGGCGGCGGCGGGGTTCGTCAACCGGGTGAGCATGGGAGTCCAGAGTTTTTCGGCGGAACTTCTGCGGAATGCGCTTCGCCGTCCCATGGAGCCGGGGACGGCGGAACGGGCGCTGGAGCTGTGGAGAAGCGAGGCGGGGATCGGGAATCTGGGGATCGATCTGATCTTCGGACTGCCCGGGGAAACCGTCGCCCGATGGGAATCGGATCTGCGGCATGCGGTCGAACTCCCGATCCGGCATATTTCCGCCTACTCGCTGATGATCGAAGAAGGTACGCCGATGGCCGGGACCGGATACGAGCCGGGCGAAGCGCAGACGGCGGACATGTGGGAGACGGCCGGATCCTTTCTGGCGGCGCACGGATTCCCCAGGTACGAGATCTCCAACTACGCGAAGGAGGGATTTCAGGCCCGTCATAATCAGAATATCTGGCACGGTGAGACCTATCTGGGGCTGGGTCCCTCCGCCTCCGGGTTCGACGGGACCGACCGTTTCACCGAGCCCCCTTCCCTGTCCCGCTGGCTGGCCGGGGAACCGCCCGAACGGGATGCGATCCCCCGGGAACGCCGGCTTCGGGAGATCTTCATCATGGGACTCCGGACCGTCCGGGGCTGGTCGGCGGGGGAATTTCAGAAAGCATCGGGGTCGGCGGCGGATTTTCCCGAACTGGACGGGGCGGAACGGGCGGGCCTGATCGAACGAGGTCCCGGAGACGAAGTCCGTCCCACGGCGAAGGGGCTGGCCTTCTGGAACGATCTGGCGGAAATGCTTCTTTGAGGCGGGAGCCGGCCGATTATTTTTTGAAAAAACCCGCGTTCCGCCGGATTTCCTGCTTGACAGAAAAAGAATTGCGTGCTAAAGTAGCAGGGAACAAGCCGGAAGTCAACGGAGACGGATATGCGCCGTGCGAAAGAACATCGAACATCCGGTCAGGTCATGGCCGAATATGTGCTGATGCTGGTCATGTTCGCCATGGCCGCCGTGGCCATGCTGTTTCTGCTTGCGGCGCTTTCCGGATACGGCTGGCGGTCCATCGTGCTCGTTCTCTGGGAGCCATTGGCCTGAAAAGAACAACGCGGCGGAATGCCGCATAATCCTAACGCAGGAGAAGATCAACATGGATGCAAGAATGAGAAACAGAATCCGGAAGCGCGGACTGCGCGGACAGGCCATCGTGGAATACATCATCATCATCGCCATCATCGCTGTGGCCGCGCTGACGATTCTCGGGATATTCAGCGACCGGATCCGGGCCATGATTTCGGGCGCCGCCACGGAATTCGGATCCAACAACGCATCCTCCGAGTACGACAAGGCGACCTCCAAGGAAGTGCTCCAGAAGATGGACAAGGACGGCGTGCCGGAATTCTGACCGGGACCACGTCGGCGGGACGGTGTCGCACATGAAGAGCCGTGCGTTTGCGTACGGACGGAGCCGCCGGAGCTGCAGCGGGGCTGCGGTATTGGAATCCGTTCTGGTCATGGTCGTGCTGCTGCTGATCCTTTTCGGCTTTCTGCAGCTTTTTCAGATCACCATGGCCCGTGCCCTGGCGGATTTCGCGGCATTCCGCGCCGCCAGAAGCGCATCTGTGGGATTCCGTGACTATCTGGTGCGCCGGGAGGCGAAAATCAAGGCGATCCCGGCATCCGGGGTCATGGTCCTGCCCGAGGAATCGCGGAATTTCGACTCCGCGTTCGAACAGTTTGCTTTCGAACGCTCCATAATCCCCTTCTACTCGAAGGGAAGACAGTATCTGGCCTACGAACACTGGGAGTCGGATGCGCCCACGTTCCATGCCGACTATCACTGTCCCTACTACGGACTGCCGAAGTCCGCGGGCAGCGGGGGCTGCACCTGTTCCGGCTGGACGGGAGAATCGGCGGTCCGCGTGGAGACGAGCCGGACAAACGAGTCGGTCAAGGCCATATTCCGCTTCGAAGACTATCCGCTTGCCATCCCGCTGCGGGAGGCGTTTTTCAACAAGAAAAGCATGGATATCTCCGCCGAAGTGAAACTGACGAATCATGCGTCTTCCATTCTTCAATAGTGCGGGAGGACTCCGGAACATGAGGAACGATCCGCGCAGAAACGGAAGAAAAGCAAGACATGGAAGATCAGGACAGACCCTGATCCTGGCCATTATGATCCTGGTGGTGATCCTGGCCGCCGTCATGATCTTTTTCAATGTGCACAACGCCATCCGCGCCAAAGTGAAGAGTCAGGATGCCGTGGACGCCGCCGCGCTGGCGGGGGCGAACTGGCAGATGCATACGCTGAATCTGATCGGCGAACTCAATCTGGTCAAGGCGGCAGAGGTGCTGATTTCCGCCGATGCCCTCGGAATCGCGGCGGATCCGGACACCTTCATGCGCCAGAAGCAGCCGGGGGCGCTGGCCAGCCGTCAGCTTCTTCAGGAAGATCTGGAACGGGTGGAAGAGGAAAAGAAAAAACTCCGCACCGCGCTGGACCTTGTTACGGAAATGCAGACACGGATCTCCTTTGTGGGACCGCTGATCGGATTCGGAGCGGCCCAGCAGGCGGCGAAAAACAACGGCATTTCCGCCAACCGCGAGTCCGGAAAGCTGATCTACGATTTCTTCTACAGAAACATCCTCGACGACGCCATCTACGGAAACGAAGAAACCGTTCCGCAGATCATCAACGGCTACTCCTGGCGGCAGCCTTACGCTTCCATGATCGGGACTCTGCTGGACGCCTCCGAGAACGGCAATACCGTGAACGGGATCGCCGCCTTCCCGCGTTTCTCCGCTCTGTCCATGGTAGACACCACCGCCAAAGGATCGCCGTTTGCCGAGTTTCTCACCAGCCGGGCATTTTACGATGCGGTCATAGGCAACAACTGGTGCGCGGTTATGAAATTCCTGGATAAAACCGTGGAAAAAGATATGACCGGCACCTGGTGGGGAAAATTCCAGTGCTGGTATGAATCCGGTTTTATGAATCAGTCGGAGATCCTGCCGGTGCACATCGACTTTTTCGAGGGCGAAGATCCGGGATACCAGACCGAAGCCCCGGTGCGGAAAATGCTGGAGGATCGGAAGGTGCGCCCGCTGGATACCGGGTATGACAAAACGGATCCCTATCCCCACGAGGTTTCGGATACGGGCACCGTCACCTATACGGGCACCTTCGACTACTGGGGACGGCCCGTGCGCGATTCGAACGACTCGGATCTGAAGCTCTCCCTGCCCGAAATCCAATGGGCCGTCTTCGATGATGAATGGACCGCCTATTCCGATGACAAGAAGAAACAGTGGGAGCAGTACCTCGCGGGCTCGTTCCGCCCGGGAATGGACTTCTCGGGCGCCCTCTCCTATTTTGAAACCGGACTCTCCATGAGTTCCTTCAAAGGTGCCGGCATGGCCGCCGGAGCGTTCCGCGGTCTCGGAGGAAGCGGGGCGATCGGCAAGCAGATGAAGCGGTACTCGAACTCCGCCGCCCGTGCAGGGGATCAGCTGAAAAATTCGGAAACCTCCATTGTGACCTCCTCCAGTGCGAAGCCTCTGGGCGTGATCCGGACCGAATCGGGCACGGAGCTTCCGCCATTCGCCGCAGGCGGACTCGTTCTGCCCGTCTTCACGCATTCGGTACTGATCCCCATATCCCTGGATCCGCCGGAGGGACTCTCCATGCTGGACGTCTCCTGGTTCTATTTTGCCTTGGAGTTTTTGCCGATTCTGGGCGAGTCCAGCACTCTTGCGGAAGCAATGTCGGAAGCCCGGAAACAGCACCCGGACCATGTCGGACACTACGACTATTTCTATCGCGCTCTCCAGAAGATGAACGATGAACAATGGCGCCAGTCCGGTCTGACCTGGCTGAACGCGCCGGTGGACTACTATGCGGACGAGGACGGCAATCAGCAGGTCAAAAGCCGGAACCGGGATCACTGCTTCGACTGGCCCACAGGCGGCAAGGGAGGCGGACGCTGGGGACCGCCGGTCCTCCACTGACAGACAAAACGGAAAAACACTTGCAGAAAGGAACACAGAATGAAACAGGATAAACCGAACGTTCATCCGTCGGGCCCGATCCAGGTCAATGCCATATCCTTCGCGCACAAAGGGATCCTCTACATCATCGATCCGGGCGGCGCTCTGGCCCAGCTGAAGGCGGATGCGGCCGACTATGCGGAACTGGAGAAAGTCGTACTCCTGACCCATGCGCATGCCGATCACATTGCCGAACTTCCCGAAATCGTGGATGCGCTGGGGATCCGGAAGGTGTTCCTGCATCCGGACGACGTGCCGCTCTACGAGAGTCCGGCCAATGAGATCGCCCCCTATATCTACCATCCGGCAAACCTTCCCCGAACGCAGTGGCCTCCGGAATTTCCGGGGCTGGAGGTCCGTCATACGCCCGGTCACTCCCCGGGCAGCGTGATCTACCGGTTCCCCGAATGCGGCACGGCCTTCACCGGGGACACCATATTTCTGGAGTCCGTGGGTCGGACCGATCTGCCCGGCGGAAGCGAAAAGGAACTGACCGAATCCATCCGGAACGAAGTCTACACTCTTCCCCCCGATACGGTCCTGATTCCGGGACACGGGCCCGCCACGTCCGTCTCGTACGAACGGGAAAACAACCCCTATGTGCGTCCGCAGGAAAAATGAAGCTGATTCTGACAGCCGGTCTTTTCGACCTTCTTCTTCTGATCATTTTCCGGCTCAACGGAACGCCGTACGGGATCAGCGCGCTGAT
>JAFZZR010000155.1 GCA_017615635.1 Lentisphaeria bacterium | reverse complement strand
CGCAAATACGGATCCGCCGCACTGGACTGCTGTCTCGTCGCACGCGGCTCTCTGGACGCCTTCTGGGAACTGTTCCTGCAGCCCTATGATGTGGGCGCGGGCATGCTCCTCATTACCGAGGCGGGCGGATGCGTTACCGACCTCTTCGGCGGCGCCGGGTTCCCCGGAAAGGGATTTCTGGCGACCAACGGCGCGCTTCACAAGCCCTTTCTCTCCTTCTTCCACGACTACCGGCACCTCTGCCGCTGACAACGGCCCTGTCCCGTCCGGTGGTTATTCCGATTTCGTCTTTTTCCGGAAATCACCGGGTGTCATGTGGTATTTCTCCTGAAACACGGTACAGAACCGGGCCGAGGAGACGAAGCCGCTTCTTTGCGCGATCTCCTTGATCCGGAGTCCGGTATTCTGCAGCTTGCCCGTGGCGAATTTCAGGCGGACCTGATTCAGATATTCCAATGGCGAACAGTGGAGTTCATTCCGGAACAGTCTGCGCAGTGTCCTCTCGCTGACTCCGGCCCGGGCCGCGATCTCCGGAATTTGAAGATCCTCCTGAAAATTGGATTCCAGCAGGGAAACGGCGCGGCCGAGCGGCATTTGCGCGGAATTTTCTTCTCCGGCCAGTCTGGAAAGCTCCAGAAGAAACTGATAGCTCCGCAGGGAGTTCTCAAATACCGGCGCGGAGACGGTCTCTCTCAGGTCCCTCAACCTCCCTGCCATTACGTCCGGATCGGGAAGCGATACCATCCGGCTGTCCGAAAGCTTCAATGTCACCAGTATCCCCTTCAGATTTTCTCCCCCAAAAATGGCGCACAGCTTCCGTACTTCCATGCCGTTTCGGCAGGTGAAATGCACGGTCGTCCCCGGCGGAATGAGATACAGCGTCCCCGGCCCGGCGATCTGCCGCTGATCCTCCGTGCGAAATTCCATCTCCCCTTCCAGAATCATTTCCAGCGCAAAATGAGGGTATCGGACATGTTTGAGCGTGTATGTTCCCCTTCGGTATACTTCGCTGATCCGCAGCGTAAAAAGAGGAAGATCCCGCCGGTTCAGGTAATGACAGGATTTTGAGAAGATCCTTTCGATATTCGGCGTTCCGCTGAAAAGATCGTAGGACTCCGGACAGTCGGGTTCGGTGTTTTTTCGGATTTCTTTACTCATGTCCGTTTTCAGAAATAAAATGGCCGAAAGAGAGAACAAATAAAGGAGAAGACATTCTTGACAATGTCCCTCTGCCGATATAAATTTACGACAATGTAACATAGCATCGGAATGAAATTTTACAAATGCGGACCTGCAGCAAAAAAACAGGAGAATGATTCCATGAAACGAGATTGTTTTACGCTCATTGAACTTTTAGTCGTCATCGCCATTATCGCGATCCTTGCGGGAATGCTTCTGCCGTCGCTCGGGATGGCAAAGTCGGCGGCGCAGGTGACCTCCTGCACCAACAATCTGAAAAACATCGGGATCTTTGCGCATTACTACGGAAACGACTTTAACGATTTCATCATACCGTACTCTTTTTCCAGCTGTGGTCCGGCGTTTACACTGCCTGCGAATGCCGATACATTCGGGGATAAAGACCGGAGCAAAAATACCTGGTTCAAGGTGTTCAACGCTGTGGGGTATGTGAATTTCTACCGGGTCGGAGACGCTACGGGCGCCGCCGCGGGGGAAGCGATGTACCAGAAGGCAAAGATCTTTTATTGTCCCTCCATGCAGGTGCCGCCCGGTAATTTTTCGGAAGGATACTGGGGAATGCTGAAATACAGCGCCGGCAGCTACGGGATCAGCAGCGCAGTCCTGTTCCGCGATCCCTGGTATTTCGGCAATGTCGAAGGCCTGCGGAACTGGTTCCGCTTTTCCACTGTCAAGGCACCCTCGACGAAATGGTTCATGCTTGACGCAAAAATATCCGGGAACAACTATGCTTCGGCAGGCGATCCGCTGATCCCGAACTGTCAATCCTACGGAACCGGCTCGAATGCACCTTACGACTGGCACCGGGGCAAGGTCAATATCCTGCATGTGGGCGGAAATGTTTCCACCTGCAAGGCCAGCTATCAGTACGACAACAGACTGAATTATTTGGCGACGACTGAAAATATCCAGTACGACAAATGAGACTGGACAGAAGGAAAGACGGAATAATGGGAAACGGCTTCTCGCCCTGGCGGAAAGACTGATGAAAGAGTGAGGCGGCACGGTTTATGACGGAGCTTCGTATCGAAAAATTCACCGTCCGCGGACATCGCGTGGGAAAAGCCTCGTGGTTTCCCGCCATCCGCGAACTGATAAAGTCGGAGATCTCTGCAAAACTGGACGAGGATGACGGTCTGTTTATCGGATACGGGATGCTTCCCGACGGTTTGCCCTACACACTGCAGGACGATTATGACGGCCCGGAGGAAGAGTTGACGTTTCAATCGGCGGTTCTGGAAAACGAGTATCTGAAAGCCGTTTTCCTTCCCGAACTCGGCGGCCGATTGTGGTCTCTCTATGACAAGGAGAACCGCCGGGACCTCATTCTTGCGAATACGCGATTCCTTCCCTGCAATCTGGCTGTCCGGAATGCCTGGTTCGCCGGCGGCGTGGAGTTCAACTGCGGGCGGCGCGGGCATGACGCGCAGACCGTTTCCCCCCGTTTTGCGGCGGTGGTGAAGACAGAGCATTTTCCGGTTCTGCGGATCTATGAATATCAGCGCGACCGGGGAACGCCGTTTCAGTATGACTGCTTTCTGCCGGACGGCTCGCGGTTCCTCTATATCCGGGGACGGATTTACAATCCCCATGATTACGTTGTTCCCATGTACTGGTGGAGCAATATCGCCGCAGCCGAAGTCGAAGGCAGCCGCGTGGTGGTGCCCGCAAAGGATACTTTCGCAAACTGGTATGCCAACGGTGCTCATGCGCTGGCCAAGCTGTCTCTGCCCGACGGGGAGGGCTTTGACGGAACATATCCGACAAACTTCATGTACGTCCGGGATCATTTCTACAACATTCCGGAAAACTGCCGCCGCTATGAATGTCTGTTCATGCCCGACGGGTACGGTTTCTGCCATGTCTCCACTCGCCGCCTTCGGGGCCGCAAGCTGTTCGTCTGGGGACAGTCCCCGGGCGGGCGGCACTGGAACAGAAAGCTGCTGGGGCCGGACCTGGAAAGTTATATCGAGCTTCAGGCCGGACTCGCCCGTTCCCAGCAGGAGTGCCTGCCCATGCCGCCGAAAACGGCCTGGGAATGGCTGGAAGGCTACGGCAGCCTGACCATGGATCCGCAGAATGTCTTCGGAACATGGGAGAAGGCCGTTTCCTCGGTCACCGCTGCAATCGATGAAATCATCCCCGAGGCTGAACTGGACCGGATCCTCCGCGAGACGAAAGCAGGCGTGGCGCTTCGGGAGGGCGAAGTTTTCCTTCGCGGTTCAGGGTGGGGCGCATTGGAGGAAAAGCGCCGGGGCGAAAGACTGGCTCCGCAGCTGGACTTTTCCTGTCCGGATGGCGACGAGGAATTGCGGGACTGGCTGGATCTTCTGAAAAACAACCGGATCAAGGGAGATTTCCCCATTTCCTACCAGACCGGTGATGAATGGTTCCAGCTGCTGAAAAATGCCGAGGAATCCTGGCAGAAACACTATCATCTGGCCTTGCATTACTGCCGATTGCAGGAATGGGACCGGGCGGAGCGGGAAGCCGGGGCCGCGGGCGACAGTTCCCGAAACCGTCATCTGCTCCATCTGCTTGCCAATATCCGCCGCATGCAGAATCGGAATGAGGAAAGCGCGGAGCTGATTTTTCAGGCGGGAACGCTTGATACCGGCGACAAGTCCTTTCTCAAAGAAGTGTTCAAAATGCTTCTTGAACTTGAAGCATACGGCAGAATGCTGGAACTTTACGATCTGCTGGCACCGGACCTCCGAAATATACCTCTGATCAAATTCATGTTCGCCTGTGCGTTGGCCCGCACGGACATGCTTGACGAGGCGGAATCGATCCTGCTGGAAAACGGCGGACTGGATATTCCTGACATCCGGGAGGGCGAAAATTCGACTTCCGGATTGTACCTGTACATCCGGGAGCAGAAGGCAAAGCGGGATAAAATCCCCTTTGATGCGGAAAAGACTCCGGTCCCGTTCCGTCTCGATCTTCGCATGTCCAAGTGATGTTCGCTTCTGCTTTTCCGGAAGTATCGTGACCGACAGTCTGCATTCGGCATGTTTTTTTTCGTTCACTTTTTCTTGTTCTTTCTTTTTCTTTCTTGTTTTTTCCTGTCGCCTCTTGCAAATGCGGAAAAACTGTGGTATAATTAAATGCGGAGGACCGGAATGTGCCGTGACTCCGTCAATTTCATGTCACCAAGGGGAAAACAATGAGCAGCAGGATCCGCAAAGCTGAACCGCTGAAAATCAATACCGTCATCCGTTCCGTGAAGGAGAGCATCGGAGAGAAGTCTCTGAAGCCGGGGGACCGGGTCCCGCCTCTGAACCAGCTTTCGCGGAAGCTGGGGATCAGTTCCGCGGTGGTCTATCGCGGACTCCTGAAGCTGGTGGACGCCGGATTCCTGGAGTGTCAGGGGACACGGGGCTTTTTCGTGGCGGAGACGCCCGGCATTCCGCCGCTCCCGAAGACATCGAAAACGGCGGACCGGACCGGACGCGTCTTTCTCTCCCTCGGTCATCATTCGGATCTCACCTGGCAGCATACGTTCGGGGAATACGATGAGATCCGTGCAAAACAGCTGGACGCCATGGCCGACCGGCTGGAACGCTATCCGGATCTCTGCGCCTACGTGGAGCAGGCGTATATTATGGAACGCTATTTCCAGATGCGGCCGGAGAAGAAGGAGATTTTCCGGAAGGCACACGGGGAAGGCCGGTTCACCATCATGGGAGGCTTCCTGATTCCGGATCTCAACATGTCTTCCGGCGAGCTTCTGATACGGAATCTCCAGCTGGGCCGCCGGGTTTACGCGGAACTTTTCGGCGAAGAGCCGGACATCGCCAATCTGGCCGACGCCTTCGGCATGCCCGCCCAGATCCCGCAAATCCTTAAAAAAGCCGGATACGGGTTCCTCTCTCCGGGCCGTCTGCCCGGACTGACTCTGCCCAGAAACAGACCTTTCCTCTGGACGGCTCCGGACGGTTCGTCCATTCCCGTTCTCCCCTGGAATCACGGAGTCCTCCACAATTGTTTTGTCTGCAACTGGATCGTCTGCCTGGATGCGGTGGAGACTCTGACGACCACGCTGGAGAATGTACGGCACTCCGAACTGCCCGGCGACCTCCTTGTCAATTACAGCACGGAAACCGAGGACATCCCCGAAGAGGTGTTCACTGTCATCCAGCGCATGAACCGGGAACACGAGGGACGCCGTATCGAGTTCGGATCCATCCGCGACTACGCCGCACGCACGGATGTCGCCTCCCTCCCGGCGTTTTCCGGCGAGCTCAACCCGATCTTTACCGGATGCTATACCACGAGGTGCGACATCAAACGCCGCTTCCACGCACTCGAAAACCTTATGTTCGAGACCGAGATGCTGGGGGCGGCGGCCGGCATGCCGTGGGACTTCGAACCCGCCTGGCGTCTCCTCATGGAGTGTTCCTTCCACGATGCCCTCTGCGGATGTCACACCGATTCCTGCTCCCGCGAAATCTCCGGAAAATTCGCATCCGCCGAGCGTCTCCTTGCCAAGGCCCGGGCCTCCTTCGCTTCATCGCTTCCCGGTCCCTCCGTATTCAATCCCGGTCCGGGCGGAAAAACGCTTCTTGAGATTCCCGCGGAGAATGATGTCGCTTCTCTGGAGAACACGGCGACGCAGCGCATGCCCGACGGTTCCATTCTTGCCGTGCCCGAACTGGAGGCGCACGGGATCACCGCCGTAAAGACGAACCGCCGCCGGGCGGCCGCCTCAAAACCGGCGGCACCGGTCTTCGAAACGGAATTCTTCTCCGTGGATTTCCGCACTCCTGCGCCGGTCATCTTCTCGAAAAAACTTCAGCGGCCCGTCGCGGGGCCCGACTCCATGTTCGGGGAAGTGCTGATCCGGCACGAGTCCGGCAGCATGTGGAGCGAATCCATCCGCAGTGACTTTTTCGGGCGTGACTACGCGGGGGAGACCGTCATCTCCGTCGTCGAGGGACCGGTCGCCTTCCAGGTAACGACGGAAGGCTCGTTCCCGGCGAAGGAGAAACTGTTCGACGGGTTCGGCTCTCTTTCGTTCCGGAAGGAGTACCGCTTTTTCCGGGATCTGGACTATTTCACACTTCGCGTCTCCCTCGATTTCCGCGGTGCCGACACCAAGATCCTGCTCCGGTTTCCCGTGGCGGGACTGGACGCCTCCGAAGCGCAGGGCGTGTTCGGCATCCCCATGGGCGCCGTCGTGCGCAAGCCCTATTACGAGGTCCGGAAACGGTTCGAGTCCACCCTTCGGGAACTGCCGCGGGAGGACTACATACACGCCGCCGGGGATTTTCCCGCGTACGGCTGGGTCGATTATGCGGACTTCTCCTGCGGCCTGGCTCTCGCCAACCGGGGCGTCGTGGCCCATCAGCTTGTCAACGGCCAAATTTATGCATCATTGCTCCGCAGCGGATCCGCGACTGCGGACGGCAACATGAAGCCCGATCCCGGCACGTACGACAACGGGACCCACTTCTTCGAATTTGCGGTCCGGCCTCATGCCTCTTCGGATTCGACCTCGGCTCCCGATCTGGCCGACCGCTTCCATCATCCGCCCCGCTTTTTCGCCGGATGCGGATCCGGAACTCCGGTCCGTTCCCTTTTTCGGTTCGAGGGCGGATTCGCGGCGGTTTCCTCCTGCCGCAGGACGGAGGACGGAGGATGGATCCTGCGCATCTTCGAGACAACCGGCCAGCACCTCAGATTGAGGCTGATCCATCCCGGCACGAAGCTCTTCTCCTCCGATCTGCAGGAGCGGGACTGGACGGAAATCGATCCCGATGCCGTCGAGTTGAATCCCTGGGAGATCCGCACCCTCAAAATTGCGGGCCTGCCCGTAAACAAAATGTCAAAAAACGGCTGTAAGAAGAAATAACAAACAACGGAAAGGAAAGAATTACCATGAGAAAGAAAGACTTCACCTTGATCGAACTGCTGGTCGTCATCGCGATCATCGCCATCCTCGCGGGAATGCTGATCCCCTCGCTGAGCAAGGCCAAGGAAATGGCCAACAACGCCGACTGCTTCTCAAAGCTCAGGCAGATCGGGCTGGGCAGCACCTCGTACTCCGATGACTACGAGGGATACATGTTCCGCGAAGACAAATTCATAAACAACTTGAGAAATCTTTACTCGTTTCCGAAGGAGACCTTCTTCTGCCTCAGCGGCGTCAATGAAAGTCCGCTGCGCTGCGGTAAGGGTGCCGACAGCCGGTGGTGGTGGTGCTACGGATTCCGGTACAAGTGTCCGGCATGCTCTACGCAGCCGTACGACAAGGTGAAAATCAGCGCCGTAAAGCAGCCTTCCGCGATTCTGAACGTGTGCGATTCCTTCGGTGACCGGACAAGCAATCCGCTGGGAGAGAACGCCCAAAGTGTCGGCGGCGCCAACAATTTGCGGGACGTGGCGGGCCGCCACAACGGCAAGGTGAATATTCTCTTTTTTGACGGACATGTCAGTCCTCTGGCCTACAAATTTGCCCGGAACAATTACTCGCTGGATGGACAACTGGTGGACTCATGGAAAAAGACAATGTGGTTCATACCCCATGACAACTGCCGGTGACAGGATAAGAAGAGACGCGGGAACGTGCGTTTGATTCAAAAGGAACCGAATTGAAACGACATAAAACAAACAATGGAGAGTACACTATGAACAGGAAAGATTTCACCCTGATCGAGCTGCTGGTGGTCATCGCGATCATCGCCATCCTCGCGGGGATGCTGATCCCGGCATTGGGCAAGGCAAAGGACATGGCCAACAGCACCGACTGTTCTTCCAAACTCAAACAGATCGGACTGGGGTGCATGCAGTACTCCAACGACTACGATGAGTACGTCGTTTCGTACGTGATGGGAAGATGGATCGCAAGACTGCACAATCTGTATCAGTTCCCCGCCGCCGCATTCCAGTGTCCCAGCTCTTTGCTGGAGCGGAAGGAACGGAGCTCCACCGATTTCATCAATGATCGGCAGTATTTCGGATACGGAATGCCGTACCGGTGTCCCTCGGACTATCAGCCATTGGGCGAAAAGATCAAAACGCTCATGATCAAGCGGCCCGCCGATACGCTGCTTATCTGCGATTCCTACGGAGAACGGAACGGCAGTTCGCCGGGTTCCAATGCGTATAACGTGGGAGCCCAGATCGCCGCGCGGGATCCGGCGGGCAGACATCCCCGGAAGCAGGTTAATATTCTTTTCTTCGACGGGCACGTGGGAGGTCTCACCCACGAACTTGCGCGGGAGCCTGTCACTTCGCAAGGCAAGAAACTGACTGTCTGGAATAATACGATCTGGGACTGGCCTCACAATCACTGACCGGATGAGAAGGATCTCGACTAAATGAAGAAAAGCGATATCTCGTTTCTGTCTCTGCTTGAAGCAGCGTTCTTGATGGCGCTGTCGTTCACCGTCTCGGGTGCGGACGCGCTGAAGCCCGTGGGCGAGGCGGTGAAGCTGGCCCCGCTTTCCGGTTACACAATTTTGACGCCGGAGAATGCTGCGGAACAGGATCAGACCGCCGCCAATATGCTTTCGGACTATCTGGAACGGGCGACCGGAGTCAAACTGAAGGTCGTGCGGGAGCCGGAGACGCCGGAGGGGAATGTGATCCACGTGGGCGAGACGTCGTTCGCGAAATCGCTTGGCGCGGCGCCGGAACGGCAGTCGTACTGCATTGCGGTGAAAGACGGAGCGCTGGTGCTCCGGGGCGGCATCTACGGAGTTCTGGCCTTTCTGGAGGAGGATCTGGGCATCCGCTGGTACAATGCCAAAGACGAGCCTGCGGTGCCGAAGCTCGATCCGGATATGATTTCGGTCGTTCCCCGGAGCTACACGCCTCCCTTCGAGATCCGGGAACCGCTATACGACGACATCATACGACAGCCGGAATGGTGTGGATTCAACCGTCTTCAGGTGCTGTCCTTCTTTGTCAATGTTCCGGAATCCCTGGGCGGCGGTTTTTCCCACAGCCGTTATTTTGTTCATACGTATGACAGACTAATTCCGGCGAAAAAGTATTTCGAGGCGCATCCGGAATATTTTCCGCTGAAAAACGGGAAGAGGTTTGCCTCGTCGGAGAAGGACGGACAGCTCTGCTATACATCCAAAGGCGCGGCGGACGAAATGGCCCGGCAGATCGAAGAAGCCATCAAAGCCAAGCCGGAGAGCCGGGTCTATTCCATCAGCCAGAATGACAACGTAAACGTGAACTGCGAGTGCGAGGAGTGTCAGAAGGTCATCGCGCTGGACGGCATCCCGGGCGCCATGCTTCTTCTGGCCAACCGGGTGTCGGAACGCCTGGCGGAAACGATGCCTGATATCCGGATCACCACGCTGGCCTATGTGGAGAGCCAGACTCCCACGCAGTACATCCATCCGGCCTCGAACACGGTCATGCTCTATGCGCCGATCCGGGAACGGGGCGGGGCGCTGATGTATCTCCCGTGGACCGATATACCGCAGCTCGTGGACGAGTTGACCGAGTGGAAACGGATCGCGAAACGGGTGTATGTCTGGGACTACGTCAATACCTCCACCGTGCCGTTTCCCAATCTGGATGTGATCGACCGCAACATCCCGTACTGGCGCGAGGCGGGCGTGACCGGCGTGTTTCTGGAAGGCTGTCACTTCCGGCTCAATTCCCTGGAGCCCCTCAAACTCTGGGTGTTCGCAAAGAAACTGTGGAATCCGGACTGGAATCTGGATGCGCTGATCGAGGAGTTCATTGCCGGGTACTACGGCGAAGCCGCGCCCGAGATGCGCCAGTACACGGCATTTCAGCGGAGCAAATGGAAGGCGTTCTACGACAACCGGAAGCCGGGCGACAGCATAACCTTCACGCCGGAGGACCGGAAGATCATGCAGGATCTTCTGGAAAAGGCGTATCGGAAGACGCCGTCGGAGAAAATCGCCCGGGAGCTGTGCTGTTTCTATGCCATGACCCTTTCCGCCTGCACGAAGAACAATGCGGCGGAATATGAGGCAAATCTGAACCGGGTGCTGGATTTGCTGGCCCGGCACAAGTTGAAAATGATATCCCATCCGACAAAAGCCGATGAAGAACTCCTGAATACATGGAAGGAACAGCTTGCCGAGGTCAAATCCGGAACCGCGTTCCCGGTATACTGCGAGGAATCCATCGTGCTGAAAAAGCGCAAACTCTGGCTCAAGGTTTCGGAGGTGGAGGCCCCCGGCGCCTACACGGGCAAGGTCCCGCGCCAGTTCGCGAAGACCGACTGGGGCGTGCAGTGGAATTTCTCCAAACTTCTGGCCGCCGCGCCCAATCAGAGCGTCTACGTGGTCCGCATGAGAGTCAAGCCCGATCTCAAAGAAGGTACATACAAGCCCGAAGATCCCGCGTTTTCCCTGCATCTCTGGCGGTCGGGCGTCAGCGAGGAACAGGGACGTTACGTCACGTTCTCCGATCTCGAGGGCGACGACTGGCAGTATGTGTACTTCTTCAAGGTGTACATGTTCTCGCCCGCCGCCTCCGGGTACTTCTACAACTGCATCGGCGACCTGGCCGAAGGAGACGGCATGCTCTACGACCTGATCGAGTTCATACCCGTCGAGAAATTTGAGGACAAGACGCTGGCCGATTCGCTTCCGCAGATCACATTGTAAGGGGAAGGACACGGATCGAGGCGCGGTCCCGTCCGGTTTTCGTCCGTGTCTTCTTTTTTGTCTTCCGTATTCCATTGGTCCAAAGGATGTTGTGGGGTAACATTTCTGGGCGCAGAAAACAGGAATATGCCGCCGGCATTGCCTATCTGACGGTCTTGCCAAAACTCGCGGCTGGTCTTTCGGCGTCTCTCGAAAGTCCGAAATCCGGTACTTTTCGGCTGTTGCCGCACAGGGCAGCAGCCTCAAAATTCCGGACATCGCCTTTTTCGAGATCCATCCGAAATCCGGGGCCGCTACTTTTGTCAGGGCCGTCTATCTCTGACCATGCGTAAAAAAAATCCATTTTTTTAAGAATCGGTGCTTGCAATATAGTAAATGTCATGTATAGTAAATCATGTTTACTAGATTCCACCTCTTCACGTATCAACTAAGGAAAGGAGCATGAGCATGGCTGAAAAACTGGCAATCGAGGGCGGCATCGCGCTGAACACGGAGCCTTTTCCGTCGTGGCCGGTGTATTCGGAAAAGACATACCGGATGCTGGCGGAGCCTCTGCGGACGGCGAAGCTGAATTACTGGAGCGGTCCCTACGGGAAGAAGTTCGAAAAGGAACTGGCCGCATGGCATGAGGCGGAATACTGCGTGACGACGGTCAACGAGTACGGCGCGTTCCATCTGGCGCTGGCGGCTCTGGGCGTCGTCCCGGGCGATGAGGTGATCTGTCCCTCCTACATCTACTTTCCGCCGGTCTATGCGATCCTGCAGCTGGGCGCTTTGCCGGTTTTCACGGACGTTGACACCTCGCACACCATCGATCCGAAACTCCTGGAGGAGAAAATCACGGACCGGACGAAGGCGATCGTGGTCGGCCACATGTACGGCATCGTGTCGGATATGGGCGGGATCATGGCCGTGGCCCGGAAGCACGGACTGCGGGTCCTGGAGGACTGCACTGAATGTTTCGGAGGTCTCTACAACGGCAAAAAGGCCGGCACGGTGGGCGACGTGGGCTGCTTCAACCTCTGTCACACGAAGCATCTGACGACCGGCGGCGAAGGCGGTGCGGTCATCACCAACGATCCGGAGATCTTCGAGATGTGCTTCTCGCTGCGGGACTACGGATTCGATACGAGCAACGGACTGGACATGATCAAGGAGGAACAGCGCCGGCTGTACGTCCACAACCGCATCGGC
This sequence comes from Lentisphaeria bacterium, assembly GCA_017615635.1. Taxonomy (GTDB): domain Bacteria; phylum Verrucomicrobiota; class Lentisphaeria; order Victivallales; family UBA1829; genus RGIG8244. The sequence goes on along the minus strand of JAFZZR010000155.1, from coordinate 12,786 downwards.
TGCAACTACCGCATGACGGAGATCCAGTCCCTCATCGGCTCCTGCGAGCTGGAACGGATGGATTCCTGGAATCTGCCGCTCCGCAGAAGGAACGGCGAATATCTGATCGAAGCGCTGAAGGATCATCCGCTTGTCCTGCATGTTCCGTTTGACAGTGAAGAACGGCGGAACTCCTTCTGGTGGGCGCCGTTTGTTCTGGACATTGAAAAGATGAAAGTTCCCATGAAGCAGTTCCTGGCGGCTATGGCGGCCGAAGGCGTGCCCGTTTACGGTCCGCTCTGGCCGGAACTGTACAAGGAGGACACGCTGCGGAACAAGCAGGGCGTCGGGAAAGACAATTATCCCTTCAACACCCCCGCCGCCGCGAAAATGGATTATACCAAAGTCGAGTGTCCCACCGCCAAATGGCTGGCGGAACGGACCATCTCGTTCTTTGCGCATCCGAACTATGACATCTGTCATATGGAAAAATATGCGGCCGCCTTCCGCAAGGTTGCCGAGGCCTACATGAAATAACCCCTTTTAGAGAGAAAGGAATTGACAACATGAGCAACGCAATGTTCACCGAAGAAGAAAAGAAACGTCTGAAAATCAGTGCCAGAAAACACGTCCTCGGTCACTGGATGTGCAATGCCGACCTCGACAAAGGGGTGAAGATTTTCACCAGCGGCAAGGGTTGCCGGATCACCGATATCGACGGCAACGAATTTCTGGATACCTTCTCCAACCTGGTGACCTGCACCATCGGCCACGGACGCGAAGAGATCCGTCATGCCATCAACGCCCAGCTCGAAGCGCTGGAATTCTTCCCGAACTACCACGACGGATTCTCTGCTCCGCTGGTCAAACTGGCGGAAAAACTCGCGGAAATCGCTCCCGGCGATCTGGAAGTCACATTTTTCCTGAACAGCGGCAGCGAAGCCAACGAGACTGCGGTCAAGATGGCGCGTCAGTACTTCTGGCAGACCGGACAGAAGGGCCGCTACAAAGTGATTTCCCGCCGCGGCAGCTATCACGGGACCACGCTCGGCACCACCAGCTGGACCGGATTCCCCGCTCTGCGCGAGCCGGTGGAACCGCTTCTGCCCGGAAGCATTTTTGCTCCGCAGGTCAAGTGCAGCGAATGTGAAATGAAACTCTGCTATCCCGGATGCGGTCTGGCCTGTCTGAAGGAACTGGAACGGATCGTGGTTTCCGAAGGTCCCGACACCGTCGCGGCGATCCTGATGGATCCGCTTCCCGGAAGCAACAGCGGCTATCCTGTTCCGCCGAAAGGATATCTGGAAGGCGTGCGTGCGCTTTGCGACAAATACGGGATCCTTCTGATCTTCGATGAAGTCCAGACCGGTTTCGGAAAGACCGGCAAGTGGTTTGCCTGCGAACACTTCGGCGTGACGCCGGATATCCTCGACGTCAGCAAGTCCATCACCAGCGGCTACGCCCCGCTGGGCGCGTGCATCACAACGCAGAAGATCGCGTCGGCGTTCCAGGGACCCGGCAACGAATTCCGCAGCGGAAGCACCTACGGCGGACACGGCATCAGCTGTGCGGCTGCCCTCGCCAACATCGAAATCTTCCAGCGGGACCATCTGGTCGAGCGCGGGGCGGAACTCGGCAGGATCCTCAAGGAGAAACTCTCGTCCCTTTACGAGTTCGACGTGGTCGGCGACATCCAGGGCATGGGCACATTGTGGGCCATCGAACTGATGGACAACCGGGAAACGCGCGCCAAACTCAAGGAAGAGTACGGCGTATTCATCCGCGACTGGTGCTACGAGCACGGCATGATCCTGCGCAACAACGGCAATATGCTGGTGATCGCGCCTCCTCTTGTGATTTCCAATGAGGAAGTGGATGAGATCGTCAACAATCTCCGCCAGGCCATTCAGGCGGCGATGAAGCATTTCAACCGCTGAACGGACGCAAAAGCGTTTTTCCGCGCTGAATTTGCATAAAACGTCAACTGCGTCTATATTATGAACAGCATCGTAGTATAGACGCAGTTTTTTGAGAAAGACACCATGTCCATGAAGGTTCCGCCGCAAACCCAGCAGCAATGGCTGAAGTCCTGTTTTTCCGCCTGGAAACAGACCGACGCGGCATACTCGAAGCTCGCCCGCAGCCGCAATCTCTCCTTGAACATGGTCTGGGTCTTCGAGTGTCTCAGCGAACATCCGGAAGGAATGGAACCGGCAGTCCTGGCCGAGGAAACCAATATGCTCCGCCAGGCCATGACCGTGGTCCTCAACGATCTGGAAAAACAGGGACTGGTGACCCGGGAGTTTCATCCCACCGACCGGCGCAAAAAGGTGATCCGCCTCACCCCGAAGGGCGGGGAGATCTGCCGCGACGTCCTGGATGCCATCGCGCAGTCGGAACTGGAGGCCCTCTCGGAACTCTGCGAAGAGGATCAGCGGCTTCTCTTCGAACTGACCACCCGTTTCTGCCATGCGCTGGTCGGCCGGTTGTCAAAAGCCGCCGGGCGCCGCTGATCCCGGCGCATGCATCCTTTGATGAAAAATTCAGCTGATCTTCCCGGCTTTCTCCTTGACAACACCTGCATACGGCAAGTATAGTATACAGTTGACGTCAAAGTTCAAAACAAGGAGAAAGCCCGATATGGATATTTCCCGGATCGACAAGAATTTCTGCACGGGTCCCGCGGATGAGGAAGGATTTCTGTTTCAGAATGTGAAGCAGGCACCGTTCAGCCTCGAAGGAATGGCCTGGTTTCAGGAGAACGGAGGCGAATTCTATCGGCTTCCGAAGACCATGACGGAGTCCGAGATCAATGCCGGTGCGTTGTCGCTGGCTTATCACACCTCGGGCGTCTGTGTGCGGTTCCGTTCGGATTCGCCGGCACTCAAGCTGCGCGCAACCCTGTCGCGCGGCTGCGATATGAATCATATGCCCCGGGCGGGCAGCATGGGATTCGACTGCTTCCGGCGGACGCCGGAGGATCGGGATCTGCTGTATAACCGCACCATTCTGCCGTCGCCCGGACAGACGGAGGTCCTGGCGAACATCGGACAGAATCCGGACCGTCTTCTCTGTGACTGGGTTATCAATTTCCCTCTGTACGGAAGCGTGGAAAGCGTGGAGATCGGGTTGAAAGAGGGCAGTGTGCTCCTGCCGCCGAAGCCCCACAAAGTGCCGCATCCCGTGCTTTTCTACGGATCCTCCATCACCCAGGGCGGCTGCGCTTCGCGCCCGGGCAATACCTATACGTCCATGCTTTGCCGCAAGGTGGATGCGGAGCAGATCAATCTCGGATTTTCCGGCTGCGGCAAGGGCGAGATCGCCGTGGCGAAGGCCATCGCGAACCTGAAACTCTCCGTCTTCGTCATGGATTACGATCACAACACGCCTTCGCCGGAACATCTGCAGTCCACCCATGAACCGTTTTTCCGCGCCATCCGCGAGGCAAAGCCGGATCTTCCCGTGATCCTCATGACCATGTGCGACTTCCGCACCTTCCAGCTTCACACCGGCAAACCCGACGCCCCCGCCCGGAGGGAAATCATCCGCCGGACCTGGCAGAATGCCGTGGCCGCCGGAGACCGCAATGTGTATTTCATCGACGGGGAGACGCTGTTCGGGCGGAAGATGCACGATGCCTGCACCGTGGACGGATGCCATCCCAACGATCTCGGTTTTTACCGGATGTACAAGCACGTTCTGCCGGTCCTGAAAGCCGCTTTGAAAACGGGAAAAGAATAAAAAGACGCCCCTGAAAAGTGGCGTTTTTTTAGAAAAAAGGGGGGAAGCGGCTTGCTTTTTTTCGTAAGAGGGGATATATTATCCGGAGAAACACCGGTAACAGAAAAGACCTTAATCCGAAGACGGATTCGATCTGCAAGCCCTTTGCGGATATGACCAGAAGGCCCGTTACGAGAATCTTTCTCGTGCATTCAGTGTACGGAAGTCGTTCGTACGGAACGGTCGGGCGGATCATCTCCGCGTCTGTCGATTGAGGATTTTCAACGAGCCGGAAACGACAGACAACAGACGGAGAGAAGTTCTTATGGAAGGGAATGCCCGGGACATCAGGCTGTACAGCGGTACAGCGAATTTGCCGTTGGCCGAGTCGATTGCACGTTATCTGGGGCAGGAGCTCGGACATGTGGATGTGCAGCGGTTTCCGGATGGAGAGTCTTTTGTTCAGTACAAAGACAACCTCCGCAACGCGGACACGTTCATCATTCAATCCACATGTAATCCGGTGAACGAAAATCTGATGGAGCTCCTGATCATGCTGGATGCGGCGCGCCGCGCCTCCGCGGCCCGTATCACGGCGGTGATCCCGTATTTCGGCTATGCGCGCCAGGACCGGAAGGACCGGCCGCGTGTGCCCATCAGTGCGAAACTGGTGGCCAATCTTCTGACGACGGCGGGAGCGAACCGGATCCTGGCCATGGATCTCCATGCGCAGCAGATCCAGGGATTCTTCGACATCCCGGTGGATCATCTGTACGCCGCGCCGGTGCTGATCCCGTATCTCCGGGAGCGTGTGGACAGCGATTCGGTGGTGGTGTCCCCGGATTCCGGCAGCGTGAAAATGGCGCAGAAGTTCGCGGACCGTCTGGGATGCGGCTTCGCGGTGGTGGCGAAGCGCCGTGTGGACGCGACCCATGTGGCGTCGTCGCATCTGGTGGGCGACGTGAAGGGGCGTACGTGCGTGATCACGGACGACATGACCAGCACGGCGGGCACGCTCTGCGCGGCGGCGGAACTGCTGAAGCGCGAAGGGGCGGGCAAGATCTACGCCACGGTATCGCATTTTCTGGCGAATGAAAAGGCCTTTGCAAAGCTGCAGGAAAGCTGCATCGAGGAGCTGATCACGACGAACTCGATTCCCACGAAGGTGACGAGTCCGAAAGTTCACGTGGCCAACGTGGCTCCGCTTCTGGCCAATGCGATCCACCGGATCCACGACGGAGAATCGGTTTCGATCCTCTTCAATCCGGCGCAGGGCGATCTTTTCGACAAGCAGTGAGAAGTCAATCACAGTCATCGATTTTTCAACATAACCAAAACAGGTGAAAGAAAAATGGCAAAAACAAAACATGTGCTCAATGTGACGGACCGCGCCGCCGGCGGCAGTGCGGTCGCCCGCCGTCTCCGCAAGACGGGGCAGATTCCCGCGGTGATCTACACGCGCGGAGAAGGAGCGAAGGCGATTTCCGTGCCGGAAACGGAATGGGAAGTGCTTTCGCGTCATGACGTGAATCTGATCACGCTGAAGTCTGCGGACGGCAAAGAAACTCTGGCTCTGATCAAGGAAGTCCAGAACGATTTCATCCGCAATGCGGCCATGCATTTGGATTTCATGGCGGTCCGCAAGGATCAGGTGATCTCCGCGAAGGTGGGTATCCACGCCGGACATGCGGCGCCCGCGGGCGCTTCCGCAGGCGGCATTCTGGATCAGAACATCCACGAAGTGGAAGTGGAATGTCTGCCGGACGATATGCCGGAATCCATCGAGGTGGATGTCAGCGCTCTGAATATCGGCGATGCTCTGCACATTTCGGAGATCCCGCTGCCCAAGGGCGTGAAGATCCTGAATCATCCGGAACTGGTGGTGTTCGTGGTGATCGATCCGAACGCGCAGCCGGAAGAGGCGCCCGCCGAAGCCGCCGAGGGCGAGGAAGGCGCTGCTGCGGAGCCGGAAATCGTGGGAGCCAAGGAGAAGGCCGAGAAGGCCGCCGCGGCCGCCGCCGAGAAGGAAGAGAAGAAGAAATAATCCTTATCCTGCGCGGATCTGTCCGGATTCGGAGAGCTGCGCCGGGAGAGAGACGGAATGATGACCAGCGGAAACGGGATGGAGAACGGGATCGAGATGGTGACGGGGCTTGGGAATCCGGGCGCCGAGTACGCCGGTACCCGTCACAATCTTGGTTTCGACGTGGTGGCACGGCTTCTGGAGAAGCTGCCCCGCGGAATGGAATCCGCCCATGGATGCAGTTCGGCCTACTGGCACGGACGCTACGCGGGACGCCGTCTTTTTCTTCAGACGCCGCTGACCTACATGAATCTGAGCGGAAACGCCGTATCGGCGCTGGCCCGCGCGAACGGAATCAGTCCCTCGGGCATCCTGGTCATCCATGACGACATGGATCTCCCGGTGGGGCGCATGAGGATCCGTTCGGGCGGCGGCGACGCAGGCCACAACGGGATCAAATCCATCGTTGCATCCCTGGGGACGGAGAGTTTTGCCCGTCTTCGGATCGGCATCGGGCGCAAAGCCCGGGGCAGCGGCATGGCGGATTACGTTCTTTCCGCCATGTCGGAGGACGAGCGGACGATTCTGGAAAAGGTGGCGGATGCGGCGGCGGATGCCGTGATCCTGATTCTCCGGCGCGGTCTTTCGTTTGCCTCGACGAGGTACAACGGAGTGGACTATGCGGCGGAGCCGGACGGAGAGCAGCAGGAGACCGAGGAAGCAAATAAGAAGTCGAAAAGCGACGTAACAACATAAAAACACCAGGAGGTGCAGGCTTGAAAAAGTACGAAGCAATTTTCATTCTCGACATGAGAAAGGTCGAGGATGAAGGCAAGGCCTTCTCTGAAGAGTTCGCCAAACTGATTCAGAGCTGGGGCGGAACCATGGTCGAATCCGTGATGATGGGACGCAGGCAGTTTGCCCGCGAGATCCGGAAGCGGAAAGCCGGAGTGTATCTGAACTTCGTGTTCGAAGTCGATCCGGAAAAGGAAACGCAGATCCGCGAGCAGTACAAGCTGGATGAGCGTGTTCTCCGGATCATGATCATTCTGTTTGACCGGCCCGAAAACGTGAGATCCTCGCTGGCCGCTCCGGAGCCGGCGGAATAAGGGAAATCCCGACATCCAGGAAAGGTGGTCTGAAATGGCATCATTGAACAAAGTCTTTCTGATGGGGAATCTTACGCGGGATCCTGAACTCCGGTACATCCCCGGAACCAATTCCGCGGTCTGCGAATTCGGAATCGCTGTCAACCGCCGCTTCATGCAGGCGGGGGGACAGGAGAAGGACGAAACCTGTTTTGTCGAGATCGTAGTCTGGGGCAAACAGGCGGAGAGCTGCTCCCGCTTTCTGCAGAAGGGAGCGTCGGTGCTGATTGAAGGCCGTCTCGTCTACGATCAATGGGTCGAACGCGATACGCAGAAAAAGCGTTCCCGTCTGCGCGTCACCGCGGAACGGGTCCAGTTCACGGGAGCCCGCCGCGAAGATGGCGGCGCGCCCATGCAGCAGGACGCCGGTCCGGACGAGGATCCGACAAGGCAGGGGTATTCCTCGCCGCGTCCCGCCTCCCGTCCGCAGGGGCAGCCCTACGCACGTCAGTCGTACGATGCGCCGTCCCATCCGCAGCAGCAGGTGTACCGGTCCCGTCCTCAGCAGGATGCGGCGCCGGCCGGGCCTGCGGAGAGTGCGATGCCGGAAGGCGATCCGTTCGAGAACGTGGACGACATTCCTTTCTGAATCAAGAGAACTGAACCAACAAAGAGAAATCAGGAGAAAACGAGAAAATGGCAATACAGGGAAACACTCGGAAACGCCGTATGAAACGCCGTGCGGCCAAGCCGAAAATTTGCAGACTCTGCGAAAACAAGATCAACTATGTGGATTTCAAAGACGCGGACATGCTCAAGAAGTTCCAGACCGAAAAGGGGCGCATCCTTCCCCGCCGGATCACCGGGACCTGTCTGAATCACCAGAAAATGCTGGGGATCGCCATCAAGCGTGCGCGTATCGTGAGCTTTGTTCTCTGACCGGCGGACGGTTCCGCATCGTATACTGAGAAACAGAGAAACAACAGGTAAGAAAGAAAGGCGCAAAAAATGGCCTCTATGAAATTGATTCTTTTGCAGGATGTGGAAGACCTCGGCCTCGCCGGGGAGGAAGTCCACGTCGCTCCCGGATATGCCAGAAACTTTCTGATCCCGCGCGGTCTGGCCGGCGTGGCGTCTCCCGCCGCGCTCCGTCAGCTTGCCGCTCACAAGGAGAAGATCGAAGCGAAACGGAAAGCCGACACGGAAGCGGCGCAGGCTCTGGCCGAAAAGATCCAGGCCGCGGCCATCACGATCCCGATGCAGGCTTCCGATGACAATCACCTCTTCGGTTCCGTTACGGAACGGATCATCGCGGAAACGCTGGCTGCCCAGGGCATCGTTGTGGACGTTCACAAAATCCACCTGGATGGTCAGATCCGCATGCTCGGCGAGTTCACCGTCGTGATCCGGATCCTGCGCGATATCTCCGCCACGGCGAAAATCAACGTCGTCCGTGCCTGATATGGATACGGCCGGCGAGATCCGTCCGGGCGGTTCCGAGCCGCGTTCTCCCGTCGAAAGCGGGAGTGCGGCTCTTTCCGTTTCCGCGACGGGGAGCTCCTCCGCGGATTTCGCGGATTACCGGACGGAACAAGCCGTACTGGCTTCCATTCTGGTGGAGCCCTCAAGTCTGAACACCGTCCTTTCGATTCTGGGCGGTGTGGAAGAGGGATCCTCTGTGTCCGGCGGGTCCGCGAAAAAAGCGGCCCCGGGTGAGAAACAGGCGTCATCGCCTTTCCGGCGCATGGCGCAGATGATCTTCCGGGATCCCAAAAACGCGCTGATCTACGAATCGATCCTGGAGCTTCAGGCGAAGCAGAGCACCATCGATGTCCTCTCCCTGGCGGATCACCTCCGGCGGACGAAACGGCTGGAGATGGTGGGCGGAGAAAACGCCCTGCTGGAACTGCAGGACTCCGTGGGCTCCACAGCCAGTCTGGAGTCCTGGTGTGAGATCCTTCGCGATTACGCCATGCTCCGGGAAACGCTTCGTGCCTGCCGGATCGCGGAGGATATGTGCAAAAATCCCACCGGCGATGTACGGACGCTTCTGGACGGCGTGGAGGCATCGCTTTTCCGGGTCCGGAACAATTTTGTCCGGCCCGAGATCAAACCCCTTAAAATCCTGCTCACCGAAACCTTCAAGCATTTCGAAGATCTGCTGGAACACAAGGTCGAACCCGGTATTTCCACCGGGTTTTCGGATCTCGACAAACTGACCGGCGGCGGTCTCAAGAAACAGGAAATGTTTGTTCTGGCCGCCCGGCCTTCCATCGGCAAGACCTCGCTGGCTCTGAACATCGTGCGGAACGTCGTGATGAAAGACGTTCCGAATGCCCCACGGAAACGGGTCATGTTCTTCAGCCTGGAAATGGGCGCGGAACAGGTCGCAGCCCGTTTGCTTTGCACGGAGTCGGGTGTCCCGTTCAGTTCCATCATGGACGGCACTTTCGATTCCAGAAGGGAGATCGACAAGCTGACCAATGCCGTGACCCGGCTGGGACAGGCGCAGCTGGTCATCGACCCCACGGGCGGTATCTCCATTTACGAACTGAGGGCGAAGGCCCGGAAGGAAAAGGAGATGAACGGTCTGGACCTGATCGTCATCGACTATCTTCAGCTCATGAAGGCGCCGGAAGCAGCCCGGGAAGGGCGGCAGGTGGAGGTTTCGGCCATTTCCGGCGGTTTGAAAAAGCTGGCGAAGGATCTGGATGTTCCGGTGCTTGTTCTGGCTCAGCTGAACCGCGAAGTCGAAAAAGGGCAGGGCAAGAATGCCCGGCCGAAGCTGAGCAACCTGCGCGAATCCGGATCCATCGAACAGGATGCGGATGTGGTCGTGTTCCTTCACCGTGACCGGGACGAATCCAAGGAGAACGCCCAGAACGCCTCCGCCGGTCCCATCAAGTCGGAACTGATCGTCGAAAAGAACCGTAACGGAAAGACCGGAGTCGTCGAGGTCGAATTCAAGCCTGAACTCATGGAGTTCAGACCCATCTTTCACGAATATTCCAAGTCCTATGTCCCCTCCGGACATCCGGAAGACGGCGCGGACGGGAATAAGAAATAAGCCTGAGGCGGGAATATGATGTCGGAAAAATCTCTCCTTCTGTCAGCGGTGCTTCTGCTTTTCCAGGCCCTGCTCCTCACCGGAGCCGAGGTCGGGGAAGTGCTGTTCCGTCAGGAGGGGGATTTCCGGTTTTCCGACGACGTCCTGAAATGCAACGTCCAGACGAAGAAGGGCCTTGTCTTTTCCGACCGCGTGGTCAACGAGGACGTCCGGCGCCTGTATTCCATGGGCGTCTTCTCCGATGTCGTGTCCCTCGTCGAGGACATGGAGGACGGACGGAAGAGAGTCTCTTTCCGGGTCGTCCCCAAACCGCTGGTCACCTCCGTGCAGTTCGACGGCAACCGCAAGTATCCGGACAGCAAGCTTTCCGAGTTTGTGTCCGTTGCCGCCGGTTCTCCGCAAAACGACCGGCAGCTTTCCGAATCCGCCGAGAAACTGCGGAAATTCTATCAGGATGAAGGCCTGACGGAGGCTACGGTCTCCCCGTTCCTGGAAGCGGACGGACAAGGCATCCGCGTGGTATTCAGGATCCGGGAGAATCTCCGGCTCCGCGTGAACCGGGTGGAATATGAGGGCGTTACCGTTTTTCCCGCATCGGAGCTCAACGATCTGCTGGAGACCCGGCACTCGTATCTGAGCGTGAGCTGGCTTTCCTGGCTTCCGCTGGCCGGGCGGTTCGGACTTCTTGACCGGGAGGCCGTCGACCGGGACAAGATGCGTCTGCGCGATCATTACTGGAAAAAAGGATATCTGGATTTCAAGATTACGGACGTTGAAATGACGGAGGACGAAGGAAATCCGGAACTCATCAATGTTTTGTTCAAAGTGGATGAAGGCGAGCCGTATTTCGTCGGGCAGGTCCGGCTGAACGGCGCCCGCCGCTTCGCCGAAGCGGAGCTGATGGAGACCATGCCGTTCGGCGAGGATTCGCTGTACTCCAGCGCGAAAGACGACACCTTCATGAAGTCGGTCGAGGCCCGGTACCGTCCGCTGGGCTATGCCGATTTCAATATCCGCTGCACACGGCATCCGAATTTCGAAAACCACACGGTGGACCTGGATTACGACGTGTACGAGGGGACACCCTATACCATCGGGGAAGTATACATTTCCGGCAACAAATGGACGAAAGACCATGTTATCCGGCGTGAGATCCTGCTGTTCCCGGATGATCCGCTGGATCAGTCCATGATCGATGTGACGAAGAGCCGTCTCATGGGCATGGGATATTTCGAAGGAAAAGTGAAGGAGGATCCCGGTGTCGAGATCCTGGCCGTGAACTCGCCCGATGATCCCGGACACAAGAAGGATATTCATATCAACGTCCGGGAGAAACGGTTCCTCGATGCGAAAATCGGGGCCGGGTGGAGCAGCGATGACAGCCTGGCCGGCATGATCGAAGTCTCCCATTCCAATATGGACATCCTCGATCCCTATCACTACTTCACCGGCGGCGGACAGCGGATGCGGATCATGGCTCTGGCAGGGCTGGAACACATGGGGCTTCAGGCGGACTTCACCGAGCCCTGGCTGTTCGGGATTCCCCTGCGGCTCGACATCTCCGGATACTGGCGCGAGGTCGCCTACGATGACTGGCGGGAACGCCGTATCGGATTCAGCGTTTCTCTGACCAAGCGCATCTTCGATGATTTCACCACCGTGTCCGGCGGGTATATGTTCGAAGCCGTCCGCGTGTACGACATGTCCCGGAAACTTTCCTCCAAGTTCCAGGATCAGAAGGGAACCGATCTCGTAGGCCGTCTCTTCCTGAGTATCGACCGCGATACGCGGAACAGTGCCACCAATCCTACCAACGGTTATTTCATCGGCGCCTTTGCCTCGCTCACCTCTCAGGGGCTCGGAGCCTCCCACGACTACTACAAAGTGGAACTGCGCGGAATCAACTACTATTCCTTCCTGCATGACTGGTTCGTTCTGTCCACAGGCTTCAAAATCGGCTCCACCGGCACCTTCACACCGGATGGATCCGTCCCGCTTTACGACCGTTATTTCCTGGGCGGCGGCGACTCCGTGCGAGGTTTCCCGTACCGCTCCATCGGACCTGTGGACGGCAACGACGACAACTACGGCGGCGAGTTCATGTATCTGCTGACGGCGGAGCTCTCCCATCCCATCTGGAATATGGTGCGGGGCGCCGTGTTCGTGGATGTGGGCAGTGCCACCTCGGGCAAAATCGGGCCCATCAATTCGCCCAACGTCGGCATGGGATACGGTCTTCGGATCAAACTGCCGCATGTGGCTCTCCCCATCCGGCTTGACCTTGCGTATCCTCTTGTCTGCAATCAGGAAGGCGTCAGCAGGAAGCTCCGTTTCCACTTCAACATGGGCTTCAGCTTCTGATCTCCGCATGCCTGAATGATTATGGCAATTCTGACGGATTCCGACATCCCCCGGAGAAGAGTTTTGCACCAGGAAAATTTATTCCCCTGAATCACAGGAGAAAATCGAATCCAGCTCCGTCGATCGGAAGGACAACATGATCCGGATTGAATCGTACACTCCCCAGACGAGGAGTATACACAATCCCGCACACACCAGTAAGGTGCATCCGGGGAAGAAGAGTATGGTAAAGATGGAGAGGAACGCAAAGGCTCTTTTCTCTTTTTTCAGAAGAATCAGGCCGGATATACAGAGAAGAAATGCAACAGCGGTTAAACTCCATGCAATAAATGAACCGTATTCCACGGTGTGCAAATTAAGCGGAAGCATTCTTGTATTCGAGTAGTCACATGGAGCCACGCAGAAAATGGTGAAGAGAACCGGTATTAGAAGAGTCATCTGTTTCATGACGGACAATTTTATCATCCACTGACCCGCAAAGGGCGCAAAGAAAAGGAATGGAAAGATCGCCAGAAACCAGCGTGTCCCGCAATTGACGGCAACCGGAT
>JAFZZR010000013.1 GCA_017615635.1 Lentisphaeria bacterium | reverse complement strand
GCATGGACGCGGCGGCACGACGAAGATCATCCCCATGGTGAAATCCGACGGGTCCGCCAAAGCATTGTCCATTACCCAGGATGAAGCGAACACATACGGCAGAAACATCGGGACAGACGGCAAGTGGGGCGCTATTGTGGCTTTCACCTATCTGGGCTCGACCAAGGACTGATCCCCATTCTCATTGAGGGGGCTTTCCCGGTTTGCCTTGAAAAGCACGGGATCATGCGTTATATTCCGTTCAAACATTGCAGGAAGGAAACGGACAATGGATTTGAATGGAAAAATCGCGGTTCTCACCGGCGCGGGCGGCGGGATCGGCCGTGCCGTGGCGCAAAAGCTGGCACATAGCGGAATGAAGCTGGTCCTCCTCGGCGGACACAGCCGGGAGAAGCTGGAGAAGACCAGAGCTCTTGTCGAGCCGTTCGCACCCTGCGTCCTTCTGCCCGGCGACCTCACCGACCTGACGTTTCTCGCATCCGCCGTGGAAGACGCGGCGAAGGCGTTCGGCGGGATCGACGTGCTCATCAACAACGCGGGGACGGCCCAGAGCACGCCCTTCGAGAAGATCGGGATCGAGGAGTACGACCGGATCATGGCGATCAACGTGCGGACTCCCTTTTTCCTGATGCAGAAAGCGCTTCCCTGGCTGAAAAAATCCGGGTCCGCCGTTATCCTCAATCTCGCTTCCGTGGTGGCCCACGCCGGATACCCCCTGCAGAGCGTGTATTCCGCTTCCAAGCATGCTTTGCTCGGCCTGACCAAAAGCGTCGCGCGCGAGTATCACAAGGACGGGATCCGGGTGCACGCGATCTCGCCCGGCGGCGTTTATACCGACATGGTGAAGGTGTCCCGTCCCGATCTTTCGCCCGAGGGCATGATCATGCCGGAGGAGATCGCCGAAATCGTCCATTTTCTCCTGGTCAACCGGGGGAACGCGGTCATCGACGAAATTCTGGTCCACCGGGTCGGCAAGGAGCCGTTTCTGGTATAAGGACGGGGAAAAATACGGAAAAAGCGGGAAACAGGCCTTGACAAAAAACAGGAGACGGTGTATTTTCTCTGTATCAGTAAACCATAAAAGGGTTACAGAACAATGAAAAACCGGTCGGGCGGACAAACGGAGTCTTTGACGCAGGCGTTGATCTGCCATATTCACGATCTTCACTTGAAGCCGGGGGACCGGCTGCCGACTCAAACGGCACTCCGAAAACAATTCGGAGTCGGCGGAACGACTATTCAGCGGGCTCTTGAGGTCCTGAAAAAATCCGGGATCGTGGAGATCCGTCCGCATAAGGGGGTCCTGTTGAGGCAGCTCGAGCCGGACGGAATGACCGGTCGCGAGATCGGACTTGTCTGTGTCCGGCGTTCGCACAATCCTTACTTTGCGTCCCTGCTGCAGGCTCTCCAGATGAAACTGCACGAGTCCGCCTCCCAATGCAAACTCTTCCTCCGGAATTATCCGGACATGACGGATGTGGATTCTCTCTCGTATTTCGACGGTCTGAAGCGCTGTATCGAGGAGAAGCGGATCCAGGGCCTTCTGACAACGGTCTCCCTGGATTCGGAAGCCTGGAGCCTGATCCGGAAGCATGATATTCCCGTGGTCTCCCTCTTTTCTGCTTCGAAGAACAAGGGATACAAGGTTTCCGCAAGTCTTCCCATGGAGGCGGCGTTCCGTCTTGTCCGGGAACGCGGATTCCGGCGTCCCGCGTGGATCCAGTGCGGGTATCCCATGCTGGACGACATCCGCCGCGGATTCCGGAAAAACTGCTCTCTCGATCCGGAAAAATATCTGTATCCTGTCCGGAAAGATATAGTCGCAGAGGACGCTCCGCCGGACTGGGGACCGGAACTCCGGGAGATATTCCGCCGCATGACGGCTCTTCCCAAAAGAGCGCGGCCGGATGTACTGGTGATACCGGATGACTTCATTGTCGCCGATTTTCACCGTATCCTGCTTTTGGAGAGGCTGAAGGGTTTGAAGTGGAATCCCCGCTTTATTTATATCCGGCATAAGCAGCTGCCTGTTTTTCTTCCTGAAGATATCCCGGGCGATTACTTTGAAATCGATTTGATGAAGTACGCTGAAACCGCGGTGGAAACACTTTTCCGTGTTATCCGCAAAGAGAAGAATGTGCCGGAATTTGTTCAAATCCCACCGGTGCTTCACTGGTTCGGGAAAGAAGAAGGTGTGAAATGATCGAATGGCAGGATTTTTCATCTCCGTACGAGATCGGGAATCGCAGGGAACTGTTCCCCGATGACTTTCTCACATGGCGCCGGAATGGCGTCGGACTGAGGCTGCACGAACCTTCCGCGCATCCGCCGGAAAAGACACAGCCTGTCGGATACTACATGACGATGCTGCAGCGGGACGGAAAAATACATTGTTACTATCGCAGCGATTTCGGAAAATTTACGGGGGCGGATTCTCCGTATTCCGTCAAGCCGGGATTCATCGGCGAATATACGGCGTATGCGCAGAGCACATACGGCATAAAGTTCCTCTCTCCCCCGCTGTTTCTGCATGACTGCGGAGTCCCCGATGTGCTCCTCTGCATGAGGCCGGGCGTCCATAACTTCGTTCCCTTCTACGATGAAAATCCGAATTGTCCGGCCGATGAACGGTACAAGGCGGTCGCCGGTGTGAGCGATCAGGGCGGTTTGTTCGGCTTCGCATCACCGGATCCGATCCATTTCAGGCAGATCGGGACGTCTCCGCTGATCCCGGCGAGGCCGGAATGGGGATATTGCATGGATTCACAGAATGTGGCTTTCTGGTCCGAGGCGGAGCAGTGCTACGTCTGTTACTTCCGGATCAATACTCTTCCTTCCGGGGAGAAAGCGAGAACGGTCTGCCGCGTGACGAGCCGCGATTTCCGGCATTGGAGCGAACCGGAATATCCTCAACTGAATTATCCAGGCGAAAATCTTTACGTCTCCCTTCTGGCGCCGTATCCGCGGGCAAAGCATTTTTATATCGGAACTCCGACCCGGTATTTCGAGGATCGCGGCTCGGCCACCGATATCGCATTGATCTTCTCGCGTGCCGGGGGAGAATTCATCCGTCCCGGAAACGGAACGGCATGGATCAAGCCGGGCCCCGATGCGGAACGCTGGAAAAACCGATCCAATTATCTGGCCTATAACATCGTGCAGACATCGCCGGAGGAAATGAGCCTGTATCATGCGAAATCCGGCGTCCGGTATACGCTGAGGACCGACGGGTTCGTATCTCTTTCCGCGGGGATGGAAACGGGAGAATGGATCTCGAAGGTCATAAAGTTTGACGGAGGGACGCTGGAGTTCAATCTTTCGACCAGTGCGGGCGGATCGTTTCAGGTGGAGCTGCAGACGCCCGACGGGAAGCCGATTCCCGGATATTCTCTGGAGGAGCATGTACTGTTTTACGGCGACAGAATATCGTATGTGCCGGAATGGAACTCCGCCTGCCGTGCGCCCCTCGTACCGGGAACGGCATTGCGGATCCGCTGCGTGATGAGGGATTGCGATCTGTACAGCGTCTGCTTCAATAAAACAACTTGATACGGAGGAATGGAGATGAAGATGAGAAGCATGGTTACGGCAGTATTTCTGCTGTTTGCCGGGTGTGCCGGTTCCCTTTTTGCTGAGGCTGTTTTGTTCGACGGCGGGAAGAGCGACGCGGTAATTGTTCTGGAGGACGAAGCCTCGAACAATGCAAAATATGCGGCACGGGAGCTTCAGCATTACCTGATGAAATCCGGCGGAGTGGAGATCCCCATCCGCAATCAGCCCGGATCCGGGACCAATGTGTACATCGGAGAAAGTTCTTTCACGAAAAAAGCGGGGCTTTCCCTCGACGGACTGACATACGACGGTTTCAAGATCGTCTGCAAAGGGAAGGATCTTTATATTTTCGGGCGGGACAGAAAAATCCGGACTCCGCTGGTTGGACAGTTCTTCTACAGGGCGATCCATATCTACAACAATGCACTGGATATCAGTGCATACGGAGAGGCCGGAACGCTCTACGGCGTGTATGATTTTCTGCGGATTTACGCCGGGATCGAATGGTTCATGCCCGGAGAAACGGGCGAGGTCGTCCCCGAAATGAAGCGGCTTGCCGTACAGGATACGGAACTCGCGAAATCTCCTGCCTACTATTTCCGTACGCCCTATTACTTCCTCTTCAATTACGATCCGGATTCCGCTGTTTGGTATCGCCGGGCCGGATTCGGTGCACCGTTCCCCGTGGAGATCAATCACTCGTTCTATCGGATGAATCGGTTCCAGAAAGATCATCCGGAGTGGTTTGCCCTGATCGACGGAAAGCGCGATTTCAATATCAGCTGTGAGGGACGGGGCAACCTCTGCCTTTCCAATAAGGAACTGCTGGCCCAGTTCATCCGGGACGCCCGGGAGTATTTCGACAGGAATCCCGATCTCGGCGTCTTCCCCGTCATGCCGAACGACTGGTTCCACCGGGTCTGCGACTGCGAAGAGTGTCAGAAGCAGGTGGATAAAGACAAACCGCAGAACGGTCAGTTCTCCAATTATGTCTGGAATTTCGTCAACGAAGTGGCAAAGGAAGTCGGAAAGACCCATCCGGGAAAATTCATCGCCTGCTGCGCGTATGGAAAATACGCCGCTATGCCGGACCGGGTGAAGCTGGAACCCAATGTCGCCGTGATGCTGACCAAGGTGAGGTATTTCAATTTCGATGAGGAAGGCTACAAGTACCGCAATGAAATCCTTCCCTTCGAATGGAAAAAAGTGGTAAAGAATTTCTTCGTGTGGGAATACTACTGCTGGGATACGCAGCAGTCCCACCTGAGTGGGCTGCCCATCTTCTTCCCGCACTGGACAAGCGAGGATATGAAGGCCTTCCGGAACGTCATGGCCGGCGAGTTCATCGATGGCGGAGCCACGCCCCGGAACGGTTGGAAGGCCATGAATCCGTTCCTCAACAGTATCAATTACTACATTGCCGGACGGCTCTACTGGGATCCCGAGCTCGACGTGGACCTTCTGCTGGAGGATTTCTATACGAGGTTCTACGGACCCGGCGCCGCCGACATGAAGAAATTCTGGACCCGGGCGGAGAAGCTCTGGACCGATAAGAAGGTGAAGAAGCGCGGCCCCTCCGACAATATCCACTCCACCCTGTATACGCCGGAGGTCCTGCTGGAACTGAAAGAGTATGTGGAGTCGGCCATGCGCAAAGTGCCCGAAGGAAGCGTATATGCCGAGCGGATCGCGGGCCTGCAGAAGGAATTCTACCCCCACGTGGAAAAAATGACCAATGTCCGCAGCCAGATTCCCTCCACAACGATCCTCCGGACCTCGGAAAAGCCGGTCATCGACGGCGTCCGGGAGCCCCTCTGGCGCTCCGCCAACGTCGTGGACTTCGTTCGCCAGTTCGATGCCGCCGCTCCGCTCGCGGAGACCTACGCAAGACTTCTGCACGACGACGATTATCTGTACATCTTCGTCAACTGCTTCGAACCGGATATGCAGGGCATCGTTACCGAGCAGAAGGAAAATCACTGCCGGAAACAGCCGTACCTCTGGGATGATGATTCCATCGAAATCTTCATCTCGCCCGATGACCGGGTCCCGGACCGCACGATCCAGCTGATCATCAACGCGGCCGGCGTCTATCTGGACGGCGCGTACAGGACAAAGGAGTTTGCCCATCCGAACGAGTTCGACTACGATTCCGGGCTGATCTGCAAAACGGGAAAGGACAAAAACGGCTGGACGCTGGAACTTGCCGTCCCGAAGAAGGCTCTGATTCTGGACGGGAATCCGCCCACGCAAAACTGGCGGCTGAATATCTGCCGGAACCGCAACGTGAGCAACATCACGAAGAAGGACAAGGAATACTCGTGCTGGAGTCCGATCCTCGGCGTGGCCTGGAATGTTCCCGGCCGATTCGGAAAAGCCGTCATAAGCAATGAAACTTGTACAAAAACCACACAACCGTAAGGAGAAAACGTCATGAGCAAGAAGAACTTCACCCTGATCGAGCTTCTCGTTGTCATCGCCATTGTTGCGATCCTGGCGGGTATGCTTCTCCCCGCACTGAGCAGCGTAAAGGAGACCGCGAAGGCCAGCAACTGTCTTTCGAACCTGAAACAGATCGGAATCCAGTGCCTGATGTATTCCACGGACAATAACGATGATGTTATTGTAACATATAATGGCGGAGAAGCGTACAAAGGCTGGGTCAATATATTGACCGGGAAATCGACATCTACTTCACAGTGGATAAACGCCGGACACTTTCATTGTCCATCGGATTCCAAAACCGGAGGCGCCTGGACGGTTGCTGTCGAGCAGCGGGTCAGCTATGCTCTGAGCAACGGTCATCTCTTCACTACCCGCTGGACGGATACGGCATCCCATCGGATGGAATGGGGCATGTCAACGGTGGTGACCCCGAATCCGCTCAGCCTGAAATTGAAGCTGAATCAGGTGGAGCAGCCGTCGGGAACGATCTGGCTCGGAGACGCCTGGCACGGGGAACGGGCCATGCACAAGACCTATGACAAGGGAGGGACAAGGTCTTTCTACAATCCGAGTGAGATAAGAAATTCATCCTGGCCGTACTACAATTACAACAACGGAACCGGATACCATGGGAAAGGCGGAAGGGATATCAATATCGTGATGGTGGACGGGCATGTGGAGGCGAACAGCATTTCGAACTGGGATAACACCAAAGCCCTGGTATTCAAGAACGCCCATGCCGGAAAGGCCTGTGTGATACACTGATGGCGAGACGGCACTACACGCTGACGGAGCTTTGCGTTTCTCTCCTGACGGTTCTGCTTCTGGCGGCGATCGGCATGCCGGTTCTTTCCGCCTCGGCCGCGCAGGCGGGGAAGACGGCATGCGCAGATATCCAAAAGAGAATCGCGGATGTCGCCTTCGCGTACTCGGAGGACTACGGAGACTGCTCCGTGCCGCACACCGGGATCGGGTGGATGGGGTATCTTTCGAGGTATGACAGACGCATAACACCATCTTCGTTTCTTTGTCCGGAGGACCGTGTGGAACGGAAATATCCCGGTGAGAAATTCAGTTTTTCGCTGAACACGGGGCATATCTGGAATTATCCGCAGACGAACATCAACAAACAGGAATGGGGAATGGTTTCCCCCATTACCGGGAATCCTCTAAAGATCAGCCGGGCGCCGGAACCCGCCGCCACTGCCTGGTTCCGGGAATTCTGGGATGAGTCCATGAATTACCGGCAGGTCTGCCGTGCGGGCGACCGCTCCGCTTTCACCACATACTCTCTGCCCGGGACTCACGACAACGGAATGGCCGGCTCCATCCTGTTTCTGGACGGCCACTCGGAAATGATCGCGGTGAAAGAGTGGATGACGGGGGACATTCGGGGCGTTGTCTTCAAGGAGATTCACAGGGCCTGCTTCCCGAACATGCATTGATTTCCTTTGGGAAAATGGATCACGCCTCTTTTTTGGTTGTCTTCCTCTTGAAATGTATCCGGATCTGCGGTATTGTACGCGGTCGAAAAAAGACGTGGAATGACATCCGGAAAGGGAAAAAATGTTGTGGAATGAAATTTGCTCCGTGCTCGGTCTCACCGGGCCGGGGGTGGACTCTCTGCACGGGATCTATGAAGAAGCCGAAAGCCGGAGACCCGCCGGAACTCTGCCTTTCCTGACATTGGAATTCAGCCGGAAATATTATCCGCTGACCGGATGCCCGCCCTCGAATTTCGAACGGATCCGCGAGGTCGTCCGCCTTGTCGAAGAGTGTCCCGCGGCGGCGGAGCTGGCGTGGATGATCCATTACGGCGCTTTTCTGAGAACCCCTTCTTTCCGTTTTCCCGCGATCCCCCTGCCGGAAAAGATTTTCGGAGACAATGCGGGCATGTTCCAGTTTCTGGTGGCCCAGAGTTGTCTTCCGCTGGTGGAAGAGGCCATGGAACGGAGGAAGATCCCCGTGTCGTATGCGCATGACATCGCCAAGTGGCTGAACGGTGCCAATCAGATTTTCGAGATCGGGCACAATGGTCTTCCCGGATTCAATTTTTCCCAGATCTCCTGGCTCCGGAATTATGTAGACGGACGGCTCTTCCGGATCGGCCGCCTGGAATTCCTGATGCACACGCCCATCGACTGGCTTCCCGCCGTTTTCAGAAACAGAGAGACCGATTCCGTCATCGCGCTTTGTCCCGACCGCTGGCGTTTTCTTCCGGACGGCAGCCGGGCGCATATCGATACGCCCGACTCCGAGGCCGTCTTCACCAGTCTGAAGATCCGTGACGGGTACGTGGAAGGAACGCCGATCCGCCCCGACGGAACGGCCCTTCTCGGTCAGACCGTCCGGCTGGATCTGAACTCCTGGACTCCGGCCTGCACTCCCTGGGAGATCGTGCCCAGCGTCCATATTCCGGGCGGAGGCGGCATGACGCCCGAGGCGGTGAAAGCAAGTCTGCTGGAGGCAAGGCGGTTTTTCCGGAAGTATTTCGACCGGGACATCCGGCTGTTCGGGTGCTGCTCCTGGATCCTGAATCCGGACTGGGAAGCGGAACTCCCGGAGTCGAATATGGTGAAGTTCCTGCGCGAGGGTTATGCGTTCCCCGGCGTGGAAATAAGGGGGATCGAAGGCCTGTTCTTCGTTTTCGGGTCCGACAATGCCGATCCTCTTTCCTTCCCCGGGGACAACCGCATGTTCGAAGCCTTCCGCCGTCTCCTCAGGTCCGGGAAGACGCTGCGGACCGGAGGAATCTTCTTTCTGGCGGATAAGCTGGATGCGTACGGCACGCAGTATTACCGTTCGAATGCGGCGGAGCCGATCCGGTAAAAATGTGAGGCTGCGGCATCTGTCCGGCTTGCAATCGGAAAAAAACGGGCTATATTTTATGTTTACATGAGAAAGTCAAAACCGAAAAACACAAGGAGCATCCATGTATTCAGCGGCAGATTTGAAGAAAGGCCTGAAGATTCAGATCGACGGCGATCCCTACACCATCACGGAATTTGAGTTCTGCAAACCCGGAAAGGGAACGGCCCTCTATCGCTGCAAACTCAAAAACATGCTGAACGGCAGCACCATGGACCGCACGTTCCGTCCTGTTGACAAGGTGGACAAGCCGGACCTGGAAGAGCGCGAACTGTACTACTCCTATCACGATGGCGACAACTACGTTTTCAGCGATGCCGAGACCTACGAGGAAGTGACCGTGACGGCGGATCAGCTGGGCAAGCGCACCTATTTCCTCATCGAGGAATCCCTCTGCAACGGCCTGTTCTTCAACGGCAAGCTCATCGACGTCACGCTCCCGACCTTCATCGAAAAAGTCGTGACCGAAACCGAACCCGGCGCCCGCGGCGACACCGCTTCCTCCAACGTCATGAAGCCCGCCAAGGTCGATAACGGATACGAGCTGATGGTTCCCCTCTTCATCAACGAAGGCGACACCATCCGGATCGACACCCGGACCGGCGACTATTCCGAGCGCGTCAGCAAAGGATGACGCCCTCCCTCGCGGGGCTTGTCCCCGCCCTCGAATACCGGGCAAAAGTCCTCGCCGCCGTCCGTGCGGCCTTCGATTCCGAAGGTTTCGTGGAGACGGAGACACCGGCGGGGATCTCCGCCCCGGCCGCCGAGGAATATATCGAAGCGCCCCGTGCAGGGGCGTTTTTTCTGCGCACGTCCCCCGAGCTGGAAATGAAACGGCTTCTCTGCGCCGGAATGAAACGGATCTATCAGATCGGTCCCTGCTTCCGGAGCGGAGAAAACGGGCGGCTCCATCGCTCTGAATTTTCCATGCTGGAGTATTATGCGGCATCCTGGGACTACCGGGAACTTCTGGCGTTCACGAAGCGTTTCGTCCTCGCCGCCGCGGAAAAAGTCAACGGCTCCCCGGTCATCCGCTTTCGGGGAATGACCATCGATCTTTCCCGGGAGTGGGAGATATTGTCGGTTAGGGAGGCGTTCCGGCGGTACGCACCCATGTCCGCCGACGAGGCGGCGGAGGAGGAGAGCCGTTTCGAGCTTCTTCTCACGGAAAACGTGGAGCCGAATCTCCCGAAGGACCGGCCCTGTGTGCTGATGGATTATCCCATCCGGTTCGGCGCCTTCGCCCGTCCGAAAGCCTCGGATGCCACGCTGGCGGAACGCTGGGAGGCCTATGTGGGCGGCGTGGAGCTGGTCAACGCCTACGGGGAACTGACGGATCCGGCGGTCCAGCGGGAACGTTTCCGGAATTTTGCGGAAACACGCAGGAGGAATGCTCTTGCGGAATACCCGGAGCCCGAGGAGTTCCTGAACGATCTGGATTGCGGCATGCCCGAAAGCGCGGGTGCGGCCATGGGATTCGACCGCCTGGTCATGCTTCTCCGGGGCGCGTCCCAGCTTTCGGATGTATCGTTTCCACTGGGCGGCGCGGCGCACTGACGCCTATTTTTCCCGGACGATGCGGAATCCCACATTCCCGCTTCGATGCGAGGGCGCGCGGCCTTCCTCCCGGGCCTCCGTGCGGCAGCTGGTTCGCTTGGAATTCCAGGCTCCGCCCTTCACTGCCTTGACTTTCTTCCCTTTTTCCGCACCGGTCCCCGCCACGATGTCGGAGCTGGTCCATTCCCAGACATTTCCCCACATATCCACGGCTCCGCAGGCCGAGAGGGTGCCCGAATACTGCGTGACGGGCGTAGTCCCCTCGTTTTCGCCGCAGTTGAAGTCTGCATCCTTGGGCATGTGCCCGGCCGCGATCTCCCACTCATCCGCTGTAGGCAGCCGATAGAGTACATGGCCGGATTCCCGCTTCGTTTTCCACTTGCAGTAGGCTTCGGCATCCTCGAAGGAGACGTTCACCACGGGATGATCTTCCTTCCCGGCGGGGATCGCGCCCTTCTTCCAGTCGGCGGGGGCTTTCCGGCCGGAGGACTTCAGAAATTCGGCATATTCCCGGTTCGTCACCGGCGCGTAGGCGATGCTGAGGTTCGTGGCTCCGCCGATGACCGGAAGGAAGCCGTCTTCCGTCTTGCGGGCATCCGGTTTCAGCCGCGGATCCGCAAACCGCTTCATAGTCTGTTCGATCCGATTCTCCCGATCCCGGAGCATTTCCTCCACGATCACCTTCATCTCGTCTACTTTTGACTTGTCCTTCGCCGAGCGCTTGAGTTCCTCCAGCTTTGCTTTTTTTCGTTCGACCACGGCATCGTACCGTTTTTCCACCTGCTTGCGGAGCGCTGCCCGGTTGGCCTCCGTCGGATTGCGCCGATACTCCGAAATCAGCTTTTTTGTGACTTCATCCAGCTCCGGGCGCTCCTTTTCGATCACCGTGCTGAATTTGTGCATTTTCGCCTGGCTGTTGACTTCGGCCGCATCGAGAGAGATGGACATCAGGACGGCTGACGCGAGGAAGAAGATTCCGCTTGCATTTTTCATGATCCGCTGCTCCGTTTCTTTTTTTGGGGGAGGATGCATTGTACCTGAAAAACGCGGCATCGTCCGTTTTTAGTGTGCACGACAGGAAATTTTTCGAAAGCAGGAACGGCTGTCCCGTACGGTCAATCCCGGGCGGAGAAGCCGATCCTCGGATCGGCCAGGACGTAGAGGATGTCCGCCAGCAGGATTCCGCTCAGCGTCAGGAGCCCGCTGAATGCGAAAAGGGCCATGACCAGCGGCAGATCGCGGCTGGAAAGAGCGGTCATGCTCAGCTCGCCCATGCCCGGGATGTTGAAGATGTATTCGATCAGGATGCTTCCCGAAACCAGCGAGGGCAGGATCCCGGCGAAGAGCGTTATGAGAATGATCAGGGCGTTCCGGAAGGCATGGCGCCAGATCACATCGTGTTCCGGCACGCCCTTTGCCCGTGCCGTGCGGATGAAATCCTGCCGGATCACGTCCAGCATTCCGGCCCGGGTGAATCTGGTGATTCCTGCAAACGAGGCGTAGCTGAGGCAGAAGACCGGCAGAACGTAGTGGAGAGCGGATTGCCCTATGACCTGCCAGGTGGAAAGACCTTCCGCCGAGCCGGAGGAGAGTCCTTTGAGCGGGAAGACGGGGAAAAGTCCGCCTTTGCAGAAGACGGCCTGAAGGACCAGCGCCGTCCAGAGGACCGGCAGCGAGTAGAGGAAGAAGAGGAAAAATGTCATGGCCCGGTCGCGCAGCGTATCCGGATGCAGGGCGGAGCGGACGCCCAGGGGAATGGCCAGGAGATAAGTCAGGAGAATGGCCAGGATGTTCAGCCGGAGCGTGACGGGGAGCCGTTCCAGGATCAGTTCGGAGACCCGGCGGCCCTTGTCCACGGCCACGGACGTGCCGAAATCGCCCCGGAGCGCCCGGCCGATCCACAGGGCGAATCCGACCAGAAGCGGCTTGTCCATATCCAGTTTCTGCTCGATGATCCGGTTGCGTCCCAGCGTGCTTTTATCGCCGGAAAGGGCCTCGGCGGAAGTGTCTCCCGTTCCCGCGGAGAGGATCGAGCTTTTGGAAGGATCGCCCGGCGCCAGACGCATCAGGATGTAGCTGGTGAGCAGAATCACCAGAAGCGTCAGCGCGCCCAGCGTCAGCCGTTTCAGCAGATAAGGCAGAAAGCGGTCCGTCATGACCGACCCTCCGCGGATGTCCGCCGGGCCTTTTTTCCCGTTTTTGTCATTTTCAGACGGTTCCTTTCAGATTTTTCCGCATTTCCGGCTTGAATTTTCGGAAAACCGGGGCATATTTACACCGTTTCCGCTTCTTCGGGTGCCGTAGCTCAGTTGGATAGAGCGGCTCTCTCCTAAAGAGCAGGTCCCGGGTTCAACTCCCGGCGGCATCACCATGACCTTCGGCAATATACAGCCTTCTCCCTTTTCTTTCAAGGCGGTCCGTGTCCCCGCTCTTACAGTTTTTTCCCGCAGTGCGGACAGTAGACCGGCGGCTCTTTTTCTGCCTCTTCGACGGTTTCTGACATAAGCTATACCTCTTTCACGCAGGAAATTTCGGGAAGCTGGTAGATTTTCAACTTCAAATACTCCCGATCCCGAAAGCCGTAAGCCTGTCTGATCAGCCATCTGATCTTGTTATTGAAT
>JAFZZR010000154.1 GCA_017615635.1 Lentisphaeria bacterium | reverse complement strand
CGGCTTCTTTCTTTTTCAGTCTTCGCCTTCCGGCATCTGCAGGGCGAGGGCTCTTTCTTTCGGGGAGAGTTTTTTCCAGACGCCGCAGGGGAGACTGCCCATTTTCAGGGCCCCGACGGCGACCCTTTTCAGCCGGACCGCCTCGTTTCCGACGGCTTCGGCCATGCGGCGGATCTCCCGGTTTTTTCCTTCGCCCAGAATGAACCGGTATTTCCGGTCCGTGATCGGCTCGATCCGCAGGGCGCGGAGGAGATCGTGGTCCGACCGGATCCCTTCGGTCATGCGGCGGATATCCGCGGGAGAGAGGGGATGATCCATGCTGACTTCATATGTTTTCCGGACGCCGTTGCCGGGATGGGTCAGTGTGTGGACAAAATCGCCGTCGTCGGAAAAGAGGATCATGCCTTCGCTGTCCTTGTCGAGGCGTCCGGCGGAGAAGAGGCGAGGATTTCCGGGCAGGCGGATCAGATCCAGCGCCTTTTTCCGGGCATGGGGATCCTCGGAGGTGCAGACATATCCGCGCGGCTTGTTCAGCATAATGTAGTGATGCGTCTTCGGAAGGGTGAGAAGACGGCCGCCGCAGAGAATCTTTTCCCGTCCCGTCACCCGGGCCGCCGGATTCCGTTCCTCCGTCCCGTCGATGGAGACCCGGCCGGCTCGGATCATGTCGACGGCATGCCGCCGGGAAGCGGCGCCGCAGAGTGCGAGGAATTTACTGAGACTGTACTCGTTTTCCATGATTTTCATCGATCCGTTCAACCGTATAGATGTTCAATGCGAGGATCTTCATGTTCGGATCCTCCAGACACCCGAGTTCGTGGAACTGCCATTCCCCGCCCAGGGAGGGAATCAGTTCCGGCGCACTGGAAAAACGCTCCCCCGTGAGAAAGAGGAAGCGGTCCAGTTTATTCAGATCCGCCAGCGCACGGAACGGCGGAATCCCTTCCGACTGGATCCAGAGGACCGGCGGATTCCCGCCCAGCGCAGCCAGCTCCTCCGGAACGAAAAAGACATCCGTCAGGATCAGCGGCACGGGATTCTTGCGGCAGATCTCGTTCAGGTCGTCTCCGAAATCTTTCCGCTCATCCAGAAGAAGGGCGCCCCGCAGCTGGCAGGCGGCGGAAAGAAGACAGACGGACAGAAACGAGATGCACAGGACCTTCGAGGCGGAGATCCCTTCCGCGCCCAGTGCGGCCAGCACGGCGAAGGACGGGAGCAGCAGCACGAAGTGGCGCGGTCCGAAAAACATGCCACGGGTGTTGTATTCCAGCAGGACGGCGATCCCCGCCGAAGCGAGAAGGACCGAGCGGAGGAGGAATTTCCGGAACGGATCGGGATCCGACAGGATGCGCCGGGCGAACAGAACGGGAAATAGGATGAAGGGAACCGTCGCGCAGAGGGACTGGGCGTTCAGCGTCATCTCCAGCAAATCGCCCGCGGACCAGAGAACAACGGCATTTACCGCCGCCGCGGCGGCAGCCAGCAGGGCGGCGGCTGTCAGGATCTTGTGCGCCGGAGCTTTTTTCCAAAAATAAAGCAGGATCGGGATCAGCAGGACCGCAAGACAGACCGCGGCGCAGAACAGGCCGGTTCTCCCTTCCGCCATCGGCTCGAAAAGGAAAAACCAGACGGATCGGAGGATGGAGCCCGCCGTTCTGGATGCGGGCTGGATCTCCCGGTAGATCAGATGATGCAGTCCGAAGAGCGTTCCGTAACGGTGTTCGTTGAAGAGGAGCAGGGCGGCGGTCCCGGGGAGGAATCCGGCCGCGAAAAGCAGTCCGGCACGGCCGTTTTTCCCGCGGCGGAAGAGCGGCAGCGAAAGGATCATGGCGGCTCCGGCGACATATCCCTCTTCCCGGAACCAGGGGACCAGGGACGCCGAAATCCCGGATGCGATCCAAAGGATCCGGGATCCGTTTTTCCAGGCGGTCTGGATCAGGAGAACGGTCAGACTTGTCAGCAGGGCGGCAAAGGTGATTTCCAGCAGCGTGCCCGAATAGAAGAGGAGCGGCGTGGCACAGCCGGTCAGAAGGATCCCCAGCGCGGTACGGCGGGGACCGGCGGAGGCGTTCCGGAGGATGCAGCCGACGACGGCCGAGCAGGCCAAACCCGCCAGCAGGACCGCCACTCTGCAGAGGGGAAAACCGCCCAGCCGGAAAAGGGGGGAGACGAGGAACGGGAAGGTTTCGGAATAGCCGCTGACGATCCGGTGCTGTTCCGGTTCGCGGACCATGTATCCGCCGGGCGCAAAGGGGGCCAGACCGGGCAGAATGTTTCCGCCCAGAGGATCCCGCAGGAATCCGCCGCCGTCTCCGGCGAACGATTCGATCTGGAGCATCCGGTTGCCTTCGTCGTTGACCCAGACGCCCCGGGAGAAGGTCAGAGACGCCGGGAGGAACGCATAGTATGCGGCGACGAACGCAATGGCGAGAAGCGGCAGAAGTCTTTCGAGACCAGTCCGATTCATGCCGATTACAGCCCGGTGGGACAATCGATGAATTCGGTCTCGATCCGGAATTTTTTCCGGAGGAGATCCATCACGGCGAAGACGCCCGGTGTTTCCGACCGGTAGTGTCCCAGCATCAGGACCGGCGTTCCGGTTTCCAGTGCGTAATGGAACGAGGTGTGTCCCGCTTCGCCGGTGATCAGACAGTCCACACCGAGTTTCTCGATCTCGGCATAGAGTTCGGGCCAGGAGCCGCCGCCGGAGATGATGCCCGGATGCCGCACCTTCAAGGCAGGATCGCCCAGGAGCCGGAACTCTCCTTCGGAGGGCAGCTGTTCATGAAACTGCTTCGCCAGCGCGCGGAGCGTAACGGACTTTTCCAGTTCGCCCTGGAATCCGATCCGGTATCCGTGGTACTCTCCGAACGGAACGGGATTCCGGATCCCTGCCATGCCCGCCAGCAGGATGTTGTGTCCGAGTTTTTCATGGGCGTCCAGCGGAAGGTGGGCGGCATAAAGAGAGATCCCGTTGGCCGCCAGGGCGGTGAAACGGCGGGCAGCGGAACCGGTGATGCGCCGGAATCCGGATCCCCAGCTCAACCCGTGATGGACAAAGATGAAATCGGCGTCGCGCTCTATGGCGGCGGAGAAGATCTCTTCGCAGGCATCGACGGCGAAGACGGCGCGCCGGACTTGATCCGTGCCTTCGAATTGGAGTCCGTTATTGGAGGGATCGGCGGGAAACTTCTCCAGATGCAGCGTGTCGTCAAGAAAAAGCGTGATGTCGTTCAGTCGGGCCATGTGCCGTCTCCTTTCTTCTCTTCTTCTTTGCGTCGGGTCGGACGGGGGCGGTATGCGGAACGGATCCGGTCAGCGCGGACAGAAGAATGCGTACACTTCTTCCGGCGTCGTCTTGCTCAGAAGTTCTTTCACCGATTCCGGTTTTGCCACCGCCGCGGCCGCCGCCGCAATGAATTCGATATGCGAACCGCCGGATTCTCTGGCGCTGACGCACAGAATGAAAACCGTGGTGGGTTCGCCGTCCATAGAGTCGAAATGATAGCCGCTCTTCTTGAGACCGATGGCCGCCACGAGATTTTCCGCGCCGTCGGTTCTTGCGTGGGGCAGGGCGATACCGTTCTGCATGCAGGTGGTGATGACTTTTTCCCGTTCCACCAGATCTGTGTAGCATTTTTCCACGTCCACGATGCTCTTTGTGTTGGCGGCCAGGAGTTCCAGCAGTTCCCGGATCACGCCCTCCTTGGTGGTCGCTTTCAGATCCATGCAGATGCAGGAGGTCTGCAGAGAACGTTCCAGAACGGCGGTCTTTTTCCGCTCTGCCTCCTTTTTTTTGGAATCGGCGGCGGGCATGGCCGGCGCGGTGGTGGTTTCGAAGATCTCCTTCTGGACTTCCACGGGACTGGCCAGATCCTTGAGCTTTGTCAGGACCTGATGAAGATCCACAAATGTTTCATACATAATGGCATTGATGAACGAGACCACATGGGCGCCGGACTGGAAGACAAACTCTGTTTCGTCCCGGATCATGGAGAAGGCCAATGTGTCCTTCCGGATCTGGAGAACGTTGTTCTCCTTGTCCACGGTGGACATCATGTATCCTTCCGCTTCAAAGGTTTCCACCATGCGCAGGAACACCATGTCCGCCACATAGGAAGAGGGGAAGCGGAAGGGCGTATAGACCGTTGTGGAATCGGCCGTTTCCTTGCGGACGCCTTTGCCCTTGATCGTCAGGAAAAGCGTGAGGATCGGGGGCGCCACCACGGTCGTTCCCAGAGTCATGATAATGGCCACGCCGAAGAGGGTGGCATCCAGAAATCCCTGGCTCAGACCGATCCCGGCGATGATGAGGGCGACTTCTCCGCGGGGGACCATGCCCGCTCCGATCCGGAGGGCGCCCAGCCAGTTGAAATTCATGAAAAGGGCGGGCAGCGCGCAGCCGATGATCTTGGCAATGACCGCGAGGAGAGTGTAGAAGAGACCCGTCTTCAGCGTATCGGAATCGGCGAATACGCGGATATCCACCAGCATACCCATGACCACGAAGAACACCGGTACGAAAAACTGATAGAGCGGGAAAAGCGCTCTCTGAATGGCAAAGGAAACGTCCGTCTTGGAGAGGCTCAGACCCATGACATAGGCGCCCACGATCATGGCCAGTCCGGCCTGTTCGAACAGCCCGGAGAGCAGAAGGGCCAGTCCCAGCGCCAGGGTCGCGAACACGGTGGGCGATTTGAAAAGACGGAGGAATTTCGCAATGTAGCGTGCCAGGAAAAGTCCGGCGGCCGTCGCGCCCAGCCACACGGCGACGCACTTGAGCGCCGTCCAGCCGATGGTTTTCCAGTCGATCCCCGCGGCGGCTCCGCTCCGGTTGATGGAGCCCGCAACGCCCATTACGATGGCGAGACAGATGATGCCCAGAACGTCGTCGATGACGGCGGCGGCCAAAATCGTCACGCCTTCCGGGGAGTCGATTTTCCGCTTCTCGGAAAGGATCCGTGCGGTGATGCCCACCGACGTAGCCGTGCAGAGGATGCCCAGGAACATGCTGGCGGGATCCATGAACCCCTTGTGCAGGAAGAACATGGCAACTCCGACGCCGAACAGGTAGGAGAGAATGACTCCTCCGATTCCAACCACGGTCCCTACCACGGAATAGCGGAAGAACATCTGAAGATCGGTTTCCAGACCGCTCATGAAGAGGAGCAGAATGGATCCCAGAGTGGCGATTGCGTAGAGTGACAGATAGTATCCGTCGAAGGTGACGTGACGGATGATTTCCGCCCCGCCGGGCGCCGTCAGGCAGATTGTCTGGAGAAAACCGAAGAGCCCGTTTTCCAGTCCCGGAAGCGGGATGGGCAGTCCGCCGAGCACATGGGGGCCGATGAGGATACCGGCCGCCAGTTCGCCCAGGACGGAGGGCATTTTCAGTTTCTGGACCAGATCGCCGCAAAACTTTGCGGCAAAAATGATGACGGCCAGCTGCAGTACGAGGACTCCGCACTGCTGGGCTGTCGTTAATGAAAAAGTCAGCATTTTGTCAGCATTCTTTCTGTTTCACGGGAAGCGCGGGATCCCGGAAATTTCCGTCCGCACCGCCCGCTGCGCCGATGAAACTCAGCTGTGATATTCCTGCAGAGACTTCAGCTCCGCATGACGGTTGTTCAGGACCGCTTCGATCCCGATGGCCGTGGCGTTGGCCGCGGCGATGGTCGTCATGTAGGGGATCCTGTTCTGGATCGCCATGGTGCGGATGTAGCTGTCGTCCTCCCGGCTTTCCCGTCCGATCGGCGTATTGATGATCATCTGGATGGACTTGTTCTTGATCAGGTCGCTGATGTTGGGACGGCCTTCCAGCAGCTTCATAACGCGGGTGTTGGGGATCCCGTTTTCCGTCAGAAACGCGGAGGTCCCTTCCGTGGCCAGGATCTTGAACCCGAGTTCATGCAGTTTGCTGGCAATGGGCATGAGGTATTTGCGGTCGTGACGGCGCACGGTGATCAGCACGGTGCCGGAGGTGGGCAGCTTGCAGCCTGCCGCGGCCTCCGCCTTGTAGAAGGCGAGACCGAAGTTTTCCGCGATGCCCATGACTTCGCCTGTGGCACGCATTTCCGGGCCGAGGATGGGGTCGACTTCCGGGAACATGTTGAAGGGCAGAACGGCTTCCTTGACGGCGGAATATCCGCTGGCGCGGACCAGCTTGCTGCTCATATCCGCAAGTTTCTTGCCCAGCATAAGTTCTGTGGCGATTCGAGCCAGAGGCACGCCGGTGACCTTGGAGACCACCGGAACCGTCCGGGAGGCGCGGGGATTGGCTTCGATGATGTATACCTCATCCTCGCAGATAGCGTACTGGACATTCATGATGCCGTTGACTTTGAAGTCTTTGGCGATCAGTTCGGTGTAGTGCTGGATGGTCTGACGGTGCTTTTCGGGGATCGTCACCGGCGGAATGGTGCAGGCCGAGTCGCCGGAGTGGATCCCGGCCAGTTCCACGTGTTCCATGATGGAAGCCACGAACGTGTCCTTTCCGTCGGATACGGCGTCCACTTCGCATTCGGTGGCGTTGTCGAGGAACCGGTCGATCAGCATGGGATATTCCGGACTGACCTGGAGCGATTCCACGGCATAGCGGCGGAGCGTCGCTTCGTCGTAGATGACTTCCATGCCGCGTCCGCCCAGCACGAAGGAAGGCCGGACCATCACGGGATATCCGATCCGCGTGGCGATGGCCACGGCTTCTTCCAGCGATTTGCTGGTGGCGCTCTGCGGCTGACGGATGTTCAGCGCGATCATCCGTTCCCGGAAGTATTCGCGGTCTTCCGCCAGACGGATCCCTTCCGGCTGGGTCCCGAGAATGTTCACGCCGTTGTCCTTCAGCTCCTGGGCGATGTTCAGCGGGGTCTGGCCGCCGAACTGGACAATGACGCCCTCGGGCTTTTCCTTGTCATAGATCGCCAGCACATCTTCCAGCGTCAGGGGCTCGAAGTACAGCTTGTCGCTGGTATCGTAGTCCGTGGATACCGTTTCCGGGTTGCAGTTGATCATGATCGATTCATAACCGTTGTCACGCAGCGCAAACGCCGCATGCACGCAGGTGTAGTCGAACTCGATACCCTGGCCGATCCGGTTCGGTCCGCCGCCCAGGATCATGATCTTCCGATGGGAGGAGACCGGGACTTCGTCGGGCGCTCCGGAGTACGTGGAGTAGTAGTAGGCCGCGTTCTTCACGCCGCTGACGGGCACGGTCTGGAAGGTGGCCCGCACGCCGAGACGGAGTCTGCGGTCGCGGATGGTGCGTTCCGGCACATTGAAGAGTTTGGCCAGATATTTGTCGGAGAAACCTTGGATCTTCGCGTCGCGGAGCATATCGTCCGGGAGAGACGGGAAGCTGTTCTTCAGCAGTTCGCCTTCGAAATCGGCCAGTTCCTTGATCTGTTCCAGGAAGTAACGGGTGATGCTCGTCTTCTCGAAGATCTCGTCCACGGACCAGCCGCGGCGCAGTCCTTCGTAGATGGCGAAGAAGCGGCGGCTGTTGGGAACGAAGGCCAGCGGGCGGAGCTGATCGTCGGAAAGGGCCTGAAGTTTCTTGTCCTGTCCGGGTCCGGACCGGCCGATCTCCAGGGAACGGACCGCCTTCTGGAACGCCTCCTTGAAGGTCTTGCCGATGGACATGACTTCGCCCACGGCCCGCATCTGTGTTCCCAGATGATCCTTTGCCTTGGGGAATTTCTCGAACGCCCAGCGGGCGAATTTCACCACTACATAGTCGCCGCTCGGCGTGTATTTTTCCAGCGATCCGTCGCGCCAGTAGGGGATCTCGTCCAGCGTCACGCCCGCCGCCAGATAGGTGGAGACGTGGGCGATGGGGAAGCCGGTGGCCTTGGAGGCCAGGGCCGAGGACCGGGACGTACGCGGGTTGATCTCGATGATCACCACTTCATCCGTGTTCCGGTTGTGCGCGAACTGCACATTGCATCCGCCGGTGACGCCGATGGCGTCGATGATCCGGTACGCGTAATCCTGAAGCCGTTCCTGAAGTTTCACGGGGACCGTCAGCATGGGGGCGACGCAGAAGGAGTCGCCGGTATGGACGCCCATGGGATCCACGTTTTCGATGAAGCAGACCGTGATCTTCTGTCCTTTTTCATCGCGGACGACTTCCAGTTCCAGCTCTTCCCATCCGATCACGCACTGCTCGACCAGAACCTGATGGATCAGACTTGCGGAGAGTCCGCGCGCCATAACTTCCTTGAGTTCTTCAATGTTGTAGACGATTCCGCTGCCGGTGCCGCCCATGGTGTATGCGGGCCGGAGGACCACCGGATAGCCGATCTCGGCGGCGATCCGCATGCCCTCTTCCACGCTGGTGGCGGGCTCCGACTTGCAGACGGGGATCCCGAGCCGGCCCATGGTGTTCTTGAATTCGATACGGTCTTCACCCCGTTTGATGGCATCCAGATCCACTCCGATGACTTTCACGCCGTACTTGTCCAGGATCCCCTCTTCCGCCAGACTGGACGAGAGATTCAGGGCCGTCTGGCCGCCCAGATTCGGCAGCAGGGCGTCCGGGCGTTCCCGGGCGATGATCTTTTCCAGACTGTCCGCGGTCAGCGGCTCGATATAGGTGTGGTCGGCCATCGCCGGATCGGTCATGATCGTGGCCGGATTCGAGTTCACGAGCACGACTTCATAGCCAAGCGAGCGAAGCGCCTTGCATGCCTGGGTTCCGGAATAGTCGAACTCGCAGGCCTGTCCGATGATGATGGGGCCTGATCCGATGATCAGGATTTTCTTGATGTCTTCGCGCTTTGCCATTCCGACGTCTCCTGCCGTTATTTATTTTAATTGTGTGTTGCCAACTCGTTTTTTTCAGGCCCTGTCCAGGCCGGACCGCTCCACAGAAAACCGTGTGGATAAATCCTATATAATATCACCGCAAAACCTGTTTTTTCAAGTTTTCGCCCTCATTTTTTCCGAAAATTTCTTTCCTTATCGTTTTTTTCGTTCTTTTTTTCGTTTTCCCGGTTGACAAATCCCCTTTTAGAGTGTACATTAGTCGAATCAGCCTATGACGCGTCCCTATCGTCTAGAGGCCTAGGACATCAGGTTTTCATCCTGGTAACCCGGGTTCGAATCCCGGTGGGGATGCCACTTTTTTCCTCCCCCGTTTCCCTCCTGTACGGACTTATTCCGTCTTTTCCGCGCAAAAAAAAGACCGCCGCTTTATTCACGGCGGCGGTCGAATTTTTCGTCTTTCCGGGGGAAATGGTACGGATTACTTCTTTTCCTCTTCGTCCAGGCGGATGACGTGCACGGGCATGGGGGGGAATCCGTTGAATGCCACGGAACAGTAGCTGGCGGTGTAGGCGCCGGTTGTCAGCCAGTAAAGCCGGTCCCCGATGGAAAGGTTCAGCGGAAGCTCGTACTGGAAATTCTCGTACATGGTGTCGGCACTGTCGCAGGTGGGCCCGGCCAGGATCACCTTCTCCGCGACGCCGCGCTTCGGGATGTAGAGAGGATATTTGATGGACTCGTTGAGCGTCTCCATCATGCCGTTGAAGAGCCCCGCGTCGGTATAGACCCAGCGTTCCAGCGAGGTCCGGGACTTCCGCGAGATCAGGACCACCTCGGTGACGAGGATCCCGGAGTCGCCCACGAGGGAGCGCCCGGGTTCGATGAAGATCTCGGGCAGTCCGTCCACGAAGTCCTCGTGAAGATATTTGGTGATCTCGGCACAGTAGGTTTCGGTGGAGTTGGCCTTTTCCAGATAGTGCGCGGGGAAGCCGCCGCCCATGTTCACGGCGCGGAGGGTGATCCCGTCGCCTGCCAGCTGGTCGAACAGATACTTGACCTTCTGGATGGCCGTATGCCAGGCGGGGATGTCACGCTGCTGGGAGCCCACATGGAAACTGATCCCGTACGGCTCGAGTCCGAGCTTTTTCGCCAGAACGGCCAGGTCGTAGATCATATCGGCCTGACAGCCGAATTTTCGGGAAAGAGGCCAGTCGGCGGTGAGGACGCCCTCGGTCATCATCCGGATGAATATGCGGGAGCCGGGCGCGGCCTTGGCGATATTCCGAAGATCGGCTTCGCTGTCCGAAACGAACAACCGGATCCCCGCCTCGTAGAACTCCTTGATGTGATCGGTCTTCTTGATGGTGTTGCCGCAGCTCATGCGGTCGGGGGTCACGCCCAGCCGGAGGAGCTGGCGCAGCTCGTAGATGGACGCCACGTCGAAGCAAGCGCCGAGGCGGGACAGAAGCTGGATGATCTCATCCGCCGGATTGGCTTTGACCGCGTAATAGATTTTTGCGTAGGGCATGCCTTTGCGCAGCTGGAGAAAATTCCGTTCCACCACATCGGAAACGATGATCTGGCAGGGCGTATCCTGCTTGTCCGCATAGTTTTTGATCGTCGACCACTCCGCCGGAGTGAAAAATTCGTGAATATCTGAAATCATTTTGAAGGCTCCTTGATTATATACGTCGTAATTTCCCGTTTCATCCGTTCCAGCGCTTCCTCCGCGGGAATGGTTTCCGTGATCGTTCCGTTCCGGAACAGCTGAAGCCTTCCTGGCGGTCCTCCGGCTATGCCCAGCTCGGCGTCCGATGCCTCGCCGGGACCGTTGACGGCACAGCCCATGACCGCGATTTTCCGGATCCGGAAGGTGCATCCCCGCTCCTTGAGGGAGCGGACATATGCGGTGATCTCTTCGGCAAGCGGGATCAGATCGTACTTCGTCCGGCCGCAGGTGGGACAGGAGACGATCTCCGGATATGCGTCCCGGAGTCCTGCCGCTTCCAGAATGGCGATGGCCGCCCGGACTTCCTTTACGGGGTCCGCCGTCAGACTTACCCGAATCGTATCGCCGATCCCTTCCAGAAGAAGCGCGCCGATCCCCACGGCCGATTTCAGTGTCCCGGCCCATTCGGTTCCGGCTTCCGTGATCCCCAGATGGAGCGGGTAATCGCTCCGGGAGGAGAAGAGCCGGCAGGCATCCACCGTGGCGGTGACGCTGCTGGCCTTCAGGGAAACTTTTATTTTATCGAAGCCGAAGGACTCCAGGATCCCGATCTGTTCCGACGCGGCCGCGCAGAGCGCTTCGGAAAGAGCCTGCGCATGCGTCATGCCCTGTTTTTCGAAACTCTCCGCCAGTCCGCCCGGCAGACTTCCCGCATTGGCGCCCACGCGGATGGGGATCCCGGCTTCTCCTGCCGCCTCCACCACGCGCTTCACCTTCTCCCGGTCGCCGATATTGCCCGGATTGATCCGGACCGCATGGATCCCCGCGCGGATGGCCTTCACCGCCAGGTCCGCATTGAAATGGATGTCCGCCACCAGAGGGACGGGGGAATCCGGCAGGATCTCCTTCAGCGTCTCCGCCGCCTGAAGTGTGGGGACGGCCAGACGCACGATCTGGCATCCGGCACGGTGCAGAGCCCGGATCTGGGCCAGCGTGGCTCCGGCATCGGACGTATCCGTGTTGGTCATGGACTGAATGCTGACCGGAGCGCCGCCGCCGACGGGTACGTCTCCGATCAGGATCCGCCGGGTTGTCTTACGGGGTGTCATGCTGCGGCGCAGCCTCCGTTTTCTCCCCGGATGCCGCCTCGGACGTGGAGGCGGAGACCGGGATCATTTTCTTGATATCGTAGAAAGTGACGAACAGCATGAAGAAGATCAGGATGCAGATGAAAGTGTAGGCGATGGGCTGCAGCACCTTCGCCGGCACGGGACGCCGGAAGATCATTTCCAGCAGCGCCAGGACCACATGTCCGCCGTCCAGGACCGGGATCGGCATCAAGTTCAGAAGTCCCAGATTGAAGGAGATGAGGACCACCAGATTCAGTCCCAGGATCAGCGAGCCCCGGTATACCGAGATATACAGATATTTGCCGATCCCCACCGGCCCCGAGAGATGTTTCGGACCCAGCACCGTGTATCCGGCATCGAATCCCAGCGTGCGTCCGATTCCGGCGGAAACGCTTTTCAGAGAACGCCAGGTGAGATTCAGAACATCGCCGAACTGCCGGAACGGATTCGGATGCGTGACGATCCGGAATGTCACGCCGATATGGTGCGGTATCACGAAGACGGGCGTCAGTTCCACATCCAGCTCCGCCTCGTTCCGCAGAACGCGGATCTTCATGGCTTTTCCGGCGGCTTCCTTCACCCGCTCCCGGAAGGCTTCTACGTTCTCGCAGGGCGTCCCGTCGACGGCGAGCACTTTATCGCCGTGCAGGATCCTTCCTTCCGCGGGGAGCCCGGCCAGCGAAGATTCCGCCGTAAGCCCGTTCGCGGAGAATGCGATCCCGGTCATCCACATGCCGTCTTTTTCCGTGGTCCCGGGGTAGGGTTCGGGTTTCACCGAGACCTCCCGGACCGTGCCGTCTTTCCCTTCCACGGTGAGCTGCAGCTCGCGTCCGCGGGAATAGATGACACGGAGATGAAGGTCGTCGGATCCGATGATTTCCTTCCCGTCCACCGCCAGGATCCGGTCGCCGTCACGCAGACCTGCGTTCCAGGCGGGAGAATCTTTTTCGGGGCAGACCGTTACGGGCAGTTCCGGACGGAAGAAGGGATACGGAATCTCTTCGGAGGGCGCCACCTTTTTGTTGATTGCGGGAAGGTAGGTGATATCGATTTCCTCTCCGTCGCGCAAAACGGTCAGGGTGGTTTCTCCCACGTTCAGCATGATGTCGCGGGCAAAGGCTCCCCAGGTTTTACGGAAGGTCTGTCCGTTTCTCCGGATGATGACGTCGCCGGGGCGGAGTCCCGCCGCGTATTCCGGACTTCCATTCTCCACGGTTTTGACTTTGAATTCCGTCATTTCGGGCGATTCCTGCGGGAGTCCGGCAACCCAGATGACGCATCCCAGGGCCAGACCGAAGAGGATGTTGAAGAGCGGACCGGCAATGGCGGTGACCATGCGTTTCCAGGGTTCCACTCTGGGCAGGATGTTTCCGTTCTCATCTTTTATGACGTCGCCGGACGCATCGATCTGGGGCAGATCCACGTACCCGCCGCAGGGGATCCAGCCGATCCTGTATTCCACGCCGTTGATCTTTTTCGCCCAGATTTTGCGGAATCCGATGGAGAAGGCGACGATGTGCAGTCCGCATATCCGGGCCGCCAGAAAATGTCCCAGCTCATGAATGAAAATGCACGCGCCGAAGAAGAAAATCATGAACAGCGCGGACCCGATCATTTGAAGAATATCAAGCAGCATGGTTCGTTTTTCCCGAAGTAAAAGGTTTCCTTACACTTGAACGGTCCGGGCGTATTCCCGTGCCCGGCGGTCCGCTTCCTGTATCTCGTCCAGTTCCAGATCGTTCAGCGGCTCATGGGCTTCCAGCGTCTTTTCCACGATCTTCCAGATCCCTGTGAACGGGATCCCGCCGGACCGGAACCGTTCCAGCGCCACGTCGTTCGCCGCGTTCATGGCCAGCGGGAAGGTCCGGCCGCTCCGGAGAGCGGACCGTGCAAAGCCCAGGGCGGGGAAGCGGTTTTCCGAGGCCTCTTCGAAGGTCAGATTGCCGACGGCGGCCAGATCCAGGTCCGGAAGTCCGCTGGGGATCCGGTCCGGCCAGGTCAGCGCGTACCGGATGGGAAAGATCATGTCCGGCACGCTCATCTGGGCCAGAAGAACGCCATCCTGAAAACGGATCATGGAGTGGATGACGGATTGGGGATGGATCACTACGCCGATCCGGTCCGCCTCCATGTTGAAGAGCCAGCGTGCTTCCACGATCTCCAGCGCTTTGTTCATCAGGGACGCCGAATCCACCGAGACTTTCGGCCCCATGGACCAGGTGGGATGCTTCAGCGCGTCCGCCCAGGTCATTTTGTCCATCTCCGCCCGGGTCTTGTTCCGGAACGGGCCGCCGCTGGCGGTGAGAACAAGCTCTTTGATCTGCGAGGAAGGATGGCCTTCCATGCACTGAAAGACGGCGCTGTGTTCGCTGTCAACCGGGAAGATCTTCACTCCGTTTTTGGCGGCCAGTTCCGTTACATAGTGTCCGGCCATCACCAGCGCTTCCTTGGTCGCCAGGGCCAGCCGCTTGCCCGCCTGCAGGGCCGCGATGACCGGCGGAAGTCCCGGCGAACCTGCAATGGCGCAGAGGACCAGGTCGATCCGGTCGGACCGGAGCGCGGAACAGAGTTCGTCCATCCCCGAAAGGAAACGGCATTCCTTTGGGAGAAGGGCTTTCACTTCCGATGCTTTTGCCTTGTCTGTCGCGGCAACCACGGCCGGATGAAATTCCGCGGCCTGCTCCGCCAGCCGGGCCGGGT
>JAFZZR010000153.1 GCA_017615635.1 Lentisphaeria bacterium | reverse complement strand
GTCTTTGCATAAAAAAACGGATCACACCACCTTCGGCATGATCCGCATCTGTCTTTTCAGTTGTCTTTTCGGTTTACTAGCACGAACATCGAAACGCAAACGCGGACCATTAAAGCCAGCTTTGCCAACGCCAGGTAAGGGCGGTATTTCCGATGAAGCTCATATAAACGAAATCCTTTTTGTTTTCTCGCATTAATTTAGCAGGCCGGACGAATAATGCAAATGTTTTTTTACAAAAAATTGCGTTTTTTTTCGTTTTCTAACTCCGTTCCGCTCGGATGTTCTGCCGCGCATCAGACTTTTTCTTCTTTGAAAAAATCCCTATCCCGGTGTATATTCTCCTCGAACCTTGAATGCACGATTCTCAGGATCTCTTATGACCGAAAAATATAAAATCGGCGGCATGACCTGCGCCGCCTGTCAAAGTCATGTACGGAACAGGACAGGCAAGCTGCCCGGCATCTCCCGTGTCCAGGTCAATCTTCTCACCGGGATCATGGAACTGGACCGGGATCCGGACCTCGCGGCGCCCGGAGATGTTGTCCGTGCCGTGACGGAGGCCGGATACTCCGCCGAACTCATCTCCGGACAGAACAAGCCGTATGCCGAAGAGCGGAAAGCACGGATCGGAAATGACGGGGAAGATTCCGCGGCAGCGGTCCGTCTCATTCTTTCGACCGTATTCTTTCTGCCCCTTCTCTGGCTATCCATGGGCGGGATGCTCCATCTGCCGAGGCCGTCCATTCTCACGGACGAGACGGGCGCCATGCTCAACTCGCTGCTTCAGCTGTATCTCTTTCTTCCGATACTTTTCTGGAATTTCGGATACTTCCGGCGAGGTGTCCGCGCCCTTCTTCACGGCGGAGCCAACATGGATACGCTGGTAGCGCTGGGTGCGGGAGCGGGCACGATCTCCAGTCTTTTTCTGATGGTGCAGATGGCTCGGCTGACCGGATGCGGCGAAACGGCGCAGGCGCAGAGGCTTCTGATGGATCTCACGTTTGAAGGCCCGGCCATGATCCTGATCCTTGTCTCCTTCGGAAAACTTCTGGAATCCAAAGCAAAACGACGGACCGGCGAGGCAATCGAAAAGCTGATGGACCTGACCCCGCCGCGCGCATCCGTCCTTCGGGACAATAAGGAAGTCGAAATTGATGTCCGCGATCTCGTACCCGGCGACCGCGCCGTACTCCGGACAGGCTCGGCGGTTCCGGCCGACGGCATTCTGGAGGAAGGGATCCTCACGCTGGATCAATCGGCTCTGACCGGCGAAAGTCTGCCCGTCGAACGGATGCCGGGCTCTGCACTCTCCGCCGGGACCACGGTGCTCAACGGATTCGGCCGGATGAAGGTGGAGAAGACAGGAGCCGACACCACGCTGGCAAAAGTCGCAGCCCTGGTGGAGGCCGCGGCTGCATCCCGGGCGCCCTCCGCACGGATCGCAGACAAGGCCAGCGCCGTCTTCGTTCCCGTGGTCCTCTGCTGCGCCCTGGCCGCATTTCTGGGATGGATGATTTGGGGGCCATCCTTCCACGAAGCACTTTCCGCGGCCATGGCGGTCCTGCTCATCAGCTGTCCATGTGCGCTGGGGCTGGCCACACCGGTCGCCGTCATGGCGGGAACCGGACGCGGCGCCGAACTGGGGATCCTTTTCCGGAACGCGGAGACTCTGGAGACGCTTCACAGGGTCAGGGCTATCCTGCTGGACAAGACGGGCACCGTGACGGCCAACAGTCCCGCCGTTACCGCTGTTTTTCCCGCAAACGGAGTCACCCGGACGGAACTCCTTTCCGCCGCTGCATCCCTGGAAGCGGCCTCGCAGCATCCTCTGGCGGAAGCCGTGCTCGCCTGCGCCCGGAAGGAGGGGATCCGGCCCGATCCCGTAACGCAGATGGAAGTCGTACCCGGCGAGGGGATCCGTGCACGAAGGGGAGATTCGGTGCTTTCCGGAGGGAATCTCCGCATGATGAAGAATCTGCGGAGCGATCTGCAGGACGCACCCGAACGTGCCGAACGGGAAGCGCTCGGCGAAACCGTTGTCTTCTTTGCCGAGGGAGATCGCTGTCTGGGCTGCATGTCTTTCGCAGACCCGGTCACCGGCGGGGCAGCCGAAGCCGTGACGGAACTCCGGAAGCTCGGGGTGACGCCCGTCCTCCTCACAGGCGACAGTTCCGGCGCCGCCGAGGCTGCCGGGAAACGGCTGGGGATCGAGGATGTCCGGGGCGGACTTCTCCCCGCCGACAAGGAACGGATCGTCCGTGAATTTCAGTCTGAGGGTGCAACCGCCATGGCGGGCGACGGAATCAACGACGCCCCTGCCCTGGCCCGTGCCGACGTCGGGATCGCCGTGGCCCGTGGGACCGATATCGCACTTGCCTCTGCCGATGTGGTCCTCATGAACAGCGATCTGCGTACGCTTCCGGCCGCCTTCGCGTTGAGCCGCGCGGTGATACGGACCATTCATCTCAATCTTTTCTGGGCGTTCTTCTACAATATCATCGGGATCCCCGTTGCCGCCGGACTTCTATATCCATGGTTCGGGCTCCGTCTCCCGCCTGAATTCGGAGCCGCCGCCATGAGTCTCAGTTCCGTTTGCGTGGTCCTGAATGCTCTGAGGCTCCGCCGTTTTTCTTCCTTTGTCAACCTCAACACAAAACATAAGGAATCTTCTCCCATGAACGAACGAATCATGTCCGTGGACGGCATGGCATGCGCGCATTGTGCAGGCCGTGTGGAACAGGCTCTCTCGCAAATTCCCGGCGTCCGGAGCGCTTCAGTAAACCTGGCGGAGAAGTCCGTGACCATTCAGGCCGATGACTCCGTCTCCGATGCTGTGCTGACGGATGCCGTCCGGAATGCAGGATATGCACCCGGCACCATCACCCGCAAATGACCGTGAACACACGCATGCCGAAGCTCGATACGGAATATCCGGCGCGATGGTCCGAATCCGAATCCGGCGGCGCAGTCCGGTGCACGCTCTGTCCCCGGAACTGCCGGATCCAGCCCGGCTGCGCCGGATACTGCGCAGTCCGTGAAAACCGGGACGGCCGCCTGATCTCCCTGGTCTACGGAAAGCCCGCCGCGATCCAGAACGACCCCATCGAAAAGAAGCCTCTCTTCCACTTTCTGCCGGGGACTCGTACCTTTTCCATCGGCACGTTCGGATGCAATCTGGGCTGTCTCTTCTGCCAGAACAGCAGTCTCTCCCGGGGATCCGCACGGTCCGCGGAGGAATTGTCTTTTTACCCGCCCGACGTTCTTGCCGAAGCCGCGCTTATGCATGGATGCAAGTCCATTGCGTTCACCTACAACGAGCCGACGGTCTGGGCGGAATACGCTGTGGATATCGCAAAGGAAGCGAAGAAACGCGGCCTCGCCGTCCTGCTCGTCTCCAACGGATACATCTCCCG
Organism: Lentisphaeria bacterium; assembly: GCA_017615635.1. GTDB lineage: Bacteria > Verrucomicrobiota > Lentisphaeria > Victivallales > UBA1829 > RGIG8244. The sequence goes on along the minus strand of JAFZZR010000153.1, from coordinate 4,808 downwards.
TGCCGCCGCCGAGGAGCTCTATCCGCTCATCGACGCTGCCAATATCGACGTAAAAGCTTTTACCGAAGATTTTTACCGCACCATGTGCGCCGGTTCTCTGAAGCCCGTCATGGATGCCTGCGTTTTTTTCAAAAAGGAGCTGAAGCGCCATCTGGAACTGACGCAGCTGATCATCCCCGGAAAAAACGACGCGGAAGAGGATATCAACCGATTCCTGGACTGGACCGCGGACGCGCTGGGACTGGATACTCCGCTCCATTTTACCGCCTACTTCCCCGCCTGGCGATATCATGAGAGTCCGCCCACGCCCCCTGCCCTCATCCGAAAGATATGCGAACGGGCCGTCCGGCGCGGCTTCCGGTTCGTGCACCCGGGGAATATCTGACGGACGCTTCATTTGCCTGCCCCGCTTAAAAAAACAAAACAGATAGGAAGCAGATAACTTTTATATTTGCATCTTTCTATTAGAGAGTATATTATACCGTTTTTTAACGGAGATATTGCTTTTTTCTCCATAATCAAGTATAATTTCCGCAGTGGGAATGAGGAGATGTGCGCATGAGAGGTGCAGACAATCCGAAAATGAAGAGCCGGAAGATCGCGGCCGCTCTGAAGCAGAAGATCCGGACCGGAAAAGTTCCGTCGGGGTCTCCCCTGCCCTCCGCCCGGGACTTGACGAAGCAGTACGGAGTCTGTATGGCCACGGCCAATCGAGCCCTGGATATTCTGGAATCGGAGGCGCTGATCGTACGTAAGAAAGGCAGCGGGAACTACGTACAGAAGAACATCTTCCGGGGACATCGGCTCCATTTCGGTCTTGCGGATGTCATCGGACCGCCGAATCCGGCCCGGAACATTCTCATCGATATTTTCCCGGAAAGCGCCATAGCCTGCTTCAAAGCGGAGAACTGCGACTGTCACATCGTCCCCTATCCCGATTTCCGCGACCGGAATCTCCGGGCTTTTTCCGAACTGGACGGACTTCTCCTCAGCGACAACTACGTGGATGACGACACGCGGGATTTCATCCTTTCGCTGAAGCTGCCCATTGTCCTGTACCACGCGGAATATGAGATGGATCTTCCTTTTTCCCAGGTAATTCCCGATCATGCCACATCCATGGAACGGCTGTTTTCCATCGCCGCACACGAAAAGGTTTCGGAAATTATCATTCTCGGACCCGATCACCGGAACGGACAGGCCCGCGCCCGGGCATTCGAAACGTACGCGAGAAAGTACGGTTTTTCCAACGGACAGATCCGGCAGATGCGGATCCATCAGACGGATTTCCGCGAGGATCTTCTTTCCCTGATCCCGGACGTCCGCGGAAAACTGGTCCTCTCCTGCAGCGATATCGTTACGTACGATCTGATCCGGCTCTTCCGCGAGCATGGGCTGATCTGCGGACAGGACTATCTGCTGGTCGGGTACGACAATCTCGGCAAAATGCTGAAACTGCCTCCGGGGATCCCTTCGGTCACCTCCATCGACTACTCGCGCGCATCCGCCGCCCGGACAGCGGCGAAGATGCTGATCCAGCTTGCGCGAAAACCCAATGCCGCCAGCTATCAGACGGTCAAATTTCCCACCCGTCTTGTCATTCGTGAATCCGCATTTCAATCCAGAAAGGACTTGATCTTATAATGTTTCGGACACCGGATTTCATCAGGAAAAGAGGCCCCGTCCTCACGCCGGACATGGTCCCTTACGACTGTGCACTGACCTTCAATGCGGGGATCGCCCGCGGAAAGGACGGCGGATACATCATGCTCTTCCGCAATGATTACGGGTTCTGCCGGAAGGACTTCGATGATTTTTACGCCGGGATCTCCGACAATACCGTGCCGAAAACCAATCTCGGCATGGCGATCAGCCCCGACGGGCTCCGCTGGACCGTGAAGGAGAAGCCCGTCTTTTCCCTCACCGGGAACGGGATCATCCGGCCCTACGATCCGCGTATCACAGCCTGGGACGATGGAACGTTCGGACTCTGTTTCGCCGTGGACACTACGGACGGAACACGGGGCGGAATCGCCGTCACAAAGGATTTCGAGCATTTCGATATCAAATCCATTTCGGTTCCCGTGAACCGCAACATGGTGCTCTTCCCCGAAAAAATCAACGGGGAATATGTCCGGCTGGAACGCCCCTTCCTCACGGGCAACCGGAATCATTCCATCTGGCTTTCCCGTTCTCCCGACCTGATCCACTGGGGCGAATCCGAACTGGTACTTGCTTCCCGGGATGTGCCCTTCGCCAATCTCAAGATCGGGCCCGGAGCTCCGCCCGTCCGGACTCCGCAAGGCTGGCTGACTCTGTTCCATGCCGTGGAGGATCAGAAAACACCCTTCCGGTCCTGGCACCGCGACTGGTTCAGCGAATACTATACCGGAATCATGCTCCTTGATTTGGAGAATCCTTCCGAAATTCTTGCCATTGCAGATATTCCGCTGATCGTGCCCGAAGAGAAATACGAGCTTGACGGATTCCGCGGCGGCGTGGTCTTCCCCGGCGGACTTATCGCCGAGCCCGACGGTACCGCGAAGATCTACTACGGCGCGGCGGATACGGTAGAGTGTCTGGCCGAAGCAAAAATCGGGGATCTGATCGACTTCTGCTTTGAGCACAACAACTTGAAGCCATAAGAGAAAAAAAATCATGTCGAACGTTCGACTTGCCTTGAAACGTCATATCATGCGGGGAACTTCCGATTGCGGCGGAGGGCCGATGTCCGGTCCGGGCCCCCGTCTTGATGAAGTCAAAAGAGCCACAGAGATACTTCTTTGCAGTGACGGCGCAAGCGATTCTCTGCGGGGAAGCGAAGCGCAGAAGATCCTGCAGGCCGCTCTGGATCAAGTCACGCCGGAAGAGTACAAACGGTTTTATCAGCGGGGCAGCGATATCCCGGCGACGGAACTGGCGGAAATCTACCGGGAACACCCGGCCTTCTACTGGTACGACGCCTCGTTCGAGAAAGTTTTGAACGGGATCCGAAGCGAATCGCCCTCGCCCGGCGAAATAATACTCTGGCTCGTCTACAATATGGGGTACATCATCAAAACTCCGACTCACTGCTTCTGCGTGGATCTTCATCACCGCCGGGCGGATGAACTGATTCCGTATCTGGAATTTGCGCTGGTAACGCATAATCACGGAGACCATTTCACATCCGCATTTCTCTCCGCCATGGATGCGGCGGGAAAGAAGGTATACAGCGCCTTCTTCCCGTCCTGCGGCGGTTATTCGAAGGAATCCGAACGGGAACTCCATCTTGCCGAAGATCTTACGATCCATATCTCAGAAAGTGACCATAACGATTTTCTCCACCGTTTCGTAACACCTTTCGAGATCGTGTGCAAAAGCGGAAACGGAACCTGTGTGATCCTTCACAGCGGAGACACATGGAGGGCCCGGCAGCTTCATCCGCGATCGGAAAAAGTGGATTTCCACATGGTCCATCCTCGCGTCGGTCTTGATGTGCGGGAAAGCGCCCGGGACACGGTCAAACCGGAGGTGACGCTCATCAGTCACCTGCTGGAACTTCATCACAGCTTCGATAAGTGGCGCTGGTCCTTTGCCGACGGTTATGAGGAGGCGGACAAGGTCCGATCCGTCGGAAAGACCGCGTATGTGCCTATGTGGGGAGAGAAGATCATCTGGAAAGACAAAACGGGCGAAGTATGATGTATGAGGTGGGAGAAAGAGAGGTCTTCAATCCCCAGTTTCCCTAGTACACCTGGTTCCCCCAGATTTCAACATACAAACAACAGGAGAAAAGAATGAAACAAAAAGGCTTTACTTTGATTGAGTTGCTGGTCGTCATTGCCATCATCGCCATCCTCGCGGGCATGCTGATCCCTTCGCTGGGAGCGGCGAAAGGCAGAGCGCAGAGCATGTCCTGTCTGAACAACTTGCGGCAAATCGGACAGGCGGAGTTCGCCTACGGCTCGGACTACATGGACCAACTGCATGGGTGGTTCTGGGATAATGTCTATGTGGGTGAAGGATTTAATGCAACAAACAGTATCGGCTGGTCGGTTATTCTGTGGAATCTCGGGTATCTGCCCCGGCCCGGGGAACCGAAATCCGTATTCTACTGCGAGAGTCAGAGCAAGATCCCGAATAATGAGTACTCCGGATCATCTGGCGTAGTCTCCAGTTACCCGTTCAAGCAGCTCAACAAGTTCAACAACTACGCATGCAATTCGGAATTTATGCCGAGCCATGCCGGAGGAGTAAAAGGAACCGCGATAGTTCCCTGCGTCAAATTCAATCAGATCAAGTATCCCTCCGCAAAAGTTCTCTTTACCGATGGTCTTCAGAGATATAACAATACAACCATTGAGGAAGGCATTGCCAACCAGAGTTTCGATCAAGCGAAATTCTCCTGGACCAGCAGCTGGGGGCGGTTCACCTTCCCTCATGCGGGTGCCATCAATACCGTCTTTGCCGACTGCCATGCGGGTGCGCTGAAATCCGATAAGGTCATCGGGAACAAAGCCATCAGCCAAATCGATGGCAAACCAAATCTTTAATGAGAAATGAGAGAAAAATCTATATCAAAGGAAAGACGAATTATGAAAAGAAAAAGTTTCACGCTGATCGAACTTCTGGTGGTCATCGCCATCATCGCCATCCTCGCGGGCATGCTGATCCCTTCGCTGGGAGCGGCGAAAGGCAGAGCGCAGAGCATGTCCTGTCTGAACAACTTGCGGCAAATCGGACAGACAGAGTTCGCCTACGGCTCGGACTACATGGATCAGCTGCACGGGTGGTCCTTGACAGCTTATCTGACGGAATACAAAGTG
>JAFZZR010000152.1 GCA_017615635.1 Lentisphaeria bacterium | reverse complement strand
TTCTTCGGCAATTCCCGCGCCGAGGATTGTTCCGGAACCGTGTCGGTAGCGTATGATCTGCTGACCGGACACTCCGGAGAAAAACCTGTTTTTGTGCGTAAAATGCGGGATTCGGCCTCGCTGACCAATCGAATTGACGGCGATCGTACGCGGTTCGAAACGTCGTTCCCCTCGCGCATACCGGTCCTTTTCGAAACCGTGTGCTCCATTTCTGACGCGCCGGATGCCATGGTCGTGGAGGCCAGATCCGAAAAATCCCTGGAGCGTGAGGTCTACACGGCGACCCTGAAAGAGACTTCGGATTTCACCGGAAAGATCGCCATCCGGGCTATTCGCGGCTTCGAGGCAGACTTGAAGGTCAATGGACAGTCGATCGCGCCGGATACGCCCGTGCCGCTGAAAGCAGGCGATGTCATTACCGCCGAATATCGCTCCAGTCTGTTCAAACTGCCTCAGTCGGCTATCAGTTCTTTTCCGTTCACCGATGCAAAGGGAAAAGTCATCTGCCTCGTCCGGATCGATTCGAAAGATCCGGATGCAAAGGAAGCTGCTGCGGGTTTCACACGGTTCTTCGATTTCCTGCAGAAAAAACGGGTCCTGCCCAAAGGTCCCGGCGTGAAAATCGTTTCGGATCCGGACCTGCGCGACGGGCCGGGCGTCATTACACTGAACAGCAAGTCAGATAAGGCGGAGATCGCACTGACATCCGCCGGAGGACTGCGGATCGATGCCCGGAACGGAGAAGAACTGGATCGCACAGTCCGCTGTCTTCTGGACCGGATGGATGAGCGTTATCCGTACGTGTTCCCGTTCCAGGCGGTACACGGGATGCCGAAGGAGGTCCTTGCTTATTTCGGCATGACGGGGAAGACGCTGGAGGCACGGAAATTTTTTGAAAGAGAGGATCCTGCAAAATGAAAAAATGGTTTTTCCTCTGTCTCGTTTCGCTTTGTCCGCTTTTCTCCCGTGCCGGAGAAGAGTGCCGTGTCACCTCCCGGGATATTGCCGAAGGCGTGACGGAATACTCGTTGAGCAACGGTATTTTCGAAATCAAATGCGTCCCGGAGACGTCCGGCATGATTTCCGGTCTGAACTCCCTGCCGGACAATCGTGAAATGATCCGCCCTTTGGAATGCACCGTGGATAAAGACGATCTTCTGCCGCCCAGATGCCACACCAATCTCACCGGATTCCGGGAACTGGTGCGCGGCGTCAAGATGAGTGTCCATACGGAGTACAGTCCGCAGACTCCCGCCTGTACCGTGGATTCGGTGGAACTTGTCATGACCGGGCGAGGCTTTTACCTCTGGAATATCGACGCGGTGAAGCGGATCACCCTGCGCAAAGGCGAATCCGGCGCGAAAATCACTCTCACGCTTACTGCCGCCAGTGATATCCTTTCTCCGATCTGTCTATGGATCAATGGGATCGCATATATGGGAAAGACCGAACGGGATACCGTGCTGATGCCGGTCCGCAATATTTCGGAGATGAGACTCGGACTGGCCATGGCCGCATTCCCGGAAGAAGGCGTGTTTCTCGACCGGGAACTGAATCCTCAGAACATTTCCGCCGCAGCCGGAGCTCCGTGGATCGCTCGAACTTCTCCGGAAGAACCGGGCGTGCTGGTGATGAGGCTGGATAAGAACTTCGCGGAGTCCGGAGTCCTATACACATGGAAACAGGGTACGTCTTCGATTCATACCACCGAGGCCATCTATGGACCCGTCACACTGAAAAAGGGGGAGTCAAAGGAGATTACTGCGGAGTATCTGTATTTCGCGGAACTGACCGGGCTGCTGGATATTGCCGGACCGTACGGTCTGGACAGGAAAGGGAATGTCATCGAGATTGCTTCCGCTGCACCCGTTCCGGCCGGAATCATGACCCTGAACTGGCATGACGCGTCCGGACGGAGCGGCGATCTCGGCGATTTTTCCCTGCCTGCGCTGATACCGGGACAGATTGCAAAGATCGATCTCTCCGGACGAAATATGCCGGAAAAATGTACGATCGGCGGGACACTGCCGGGTGGGCTGAAATTCAATCTTCCGGGACTGGTGGAGAAAATAACCGGACAGTGACGTCAGGAGTCAAGCATTGCCTCCGGTTCGTTCGAGGCTCTGGCCGGGAATGTAATCCATCATGATCCGCCAGTCGTTGCACTGCTGCTGCGGCTTGATAATGGCCTGCAGCATTTCGCTCAGCAGTTTGTGCGCCAGAAGAGTATTGTTCCGCATCATCGTGTCCAGCTGCAGCAGGCTGTCATCCATGAATTTGACGCGGTCGACCGTCAGGATGTGATAATCGCGGCCCGGCAGAAATCCATCGTCGAACATCTTGCCGATCAGACGGCTGGAAAGCAGTCTTGTGGAGGTGAAATAGAGTCGGCCCGGATGCAGTTTCCCGGTGAAATCCAGCTTTTCGGTACAGTGAACATCCCGGTACGGGAAGAAAATCTCTTCTTCGATTTTTACGTTGAACAGTTCACACCCCAGTTTGAATCCGCTGTGCTTGAGTTTGTTCTGCTCGGCACCGGAGAATCCCACATAGGTAACGGGCCGTTTTTGACGGGATATGATCTCTGCGGCGCACAGACAGGAACGAAAATGATCCACGCCGATTGACGGAAAAATCCCGGGAAATGGTGAATAGTCCCAGAAGATCAACGGAATCTGAAGCCGGATCAATTCGGAAAAAACCGGCAGAAAGCCTTTGATGAAGTGCGGGAAGCAGAAGATCCCCTCGGCCCGTTCGTGTATCAGATAGCGGAGAAGATCATCTTGCGCCCGTTCCTCCTTCGGCATGGTATACCAGGTGATGTTC
>JAFZZR010000151.1 GCA_017615635.1 Lentisphaeria bacterium | reverse complement strand
CTCCGGGGACTGCCCAACCCAGAAAAGGCACATCCCCGGGTCTTTTCTCGAAATTACGAACTTATCCGAAGCTGGTGCGGCCCCGAAGATCCGGCGCAAACCCTTCACAAGCTCCTGAGCGGCGTTCTCCTCCGCCGGCGTGGCGTCCGGCGTAAGAAAGACAGAGTATTCCCCGGCGGCGAGGACGAAACTGAACAGACAGGACAGAAGAATCAGAATTTTTTTCATGGCAGACTCCCGTTATACGTTTTAAGGTTTATTGCTGAAGACAACGTTTGATTTGTCCAGCAGATCGTTCAGTTTGGATGTGCTCACATGGCCGTCCATGTAAAGCCCGTTGCTGCCCGAATTGTGCCGGAAATCAATGCTCTTGTTCGATGCATTGGCGCTCGATTTGAAGGGATAGTTGTAATCGCTGAAGTATAGCTCCGAACTGTCTGCATTTTTATACCATATTTCCGCGGTCCAGATATACTGGGCGGGACGATGCATTTTCTCCGGCCGCAGCATACTTGGCTTGAGGGTGGGATTGCGCCAGTCGCAGTACAGATTCTGACCGTAGCTGAAATTATGGGTGACATATTTGTTGTTCCGGGGCATATCCGAAGGACACTGGGCCACATTGCCCGGACGGAAAGTGTAGTTGCCTATATCGTTCCGCCACACAAGCTCGTATGACAAGTACAGATGCAGAAACTGAGCGAAAGGAAACATCGGCTTCGGACGGCACTGCTCATGACAATTCCAGGAGAGATAGGGATTGTTGACACCTGGCATGAACCCCTGAAAATCCCCCTGGTATGTCACGGCGGCAAGGCCGATATTCTTGAGATTGTTCATGCAGGTGACGGTTTTTCCCTGCTCCTTGACCTTGCCCAGCGCCGGCAGCAGCATCCCCGCCAGCACGGCGATGATGGCAATGACCACCAGCAGTTCGATGAGGGTGAAACACTTTCTGTTCATTCTCTTACTCCTTTCGTTTGTTGCAGATCCTTGATATGCTTTCTTCGTAAAAACGTTTTCTTATGTATTCTCCCACAACTGTTCCATCCAGCGGAATTTTTCGCAAATCTCCTGAACGGAGACTAATGACCTGGAGTCTCGGGGCCGCATGATAACATTCGCCCGTTTGAAATCGAAGTCGTATGTCAATGGAACAGAGAGCATTTACCTCTCCCTTAAAGGCACAGACCTTCTGTGATTTTACGATAGACTTGGCAGGTTTCCGTAATCGTATATTCATGCGGGAAACTCTCATTCTGAATATTCCGGAGGCGGGGAGCCTTTTGTAAAGCGTTCTTTATCCTTGTCCAATCAACAGTGCCGTGGCCGGGCAGCTGATGTTCATCAAGGATCCCGTTGTTGTCGTGAAGGTGACAGTTCACCATCCATGGGACGAATTTTTCAATCAGTTTTTCTTCCCATTCGACAGGTTCTCCGAGTTCTTCCCATGTCGGCGGTACGCTGGTTTTTCCGGGGAAAAGCATTCCTTTTTCCATGAGGTTCCCGTGCCCGGAATCATAGCACAGACCAAGATTCGGCGAATGGAAGTATTCCATGATCTCGAGCAGGATTCGACTGTGGTTCAACGGCATCCATTGATTTTCCAAGGCCAGAAGAACACCGTATTTCTCAGCGTCCGGCAGCAGTTCCTCTATCGAATGAATGAGAACCGACCGATAATCCCCCAAATTCAGATCCTTCCCAAAAACGGAATTAAGCGTGTTTCCCGTGTGAAAGGCAAGCGTGTCCACTCCGTACTGCGCACACAACCGGATGCTGATGCGATGCCGCAGAATCAGCTGTTCATGCCATTCCGGCAGTGGCATGCCGGGATCTGACCATGTTCCCCAGAAGGCATGCGCATCGACGAAATCCAGACCGAATTCCTGCATTGCCTTGTGAAAATTGATTAGGTAATCCGGATCTTTGCAGGCTTCGCCGAACAGCTTGCTCGACATCACAATATGCTTCTCTCCGGCATCTGCAAAGGCCCGCATCCATTTTTTCTGAGTATCCGAATCCCCCTTATGCCAAGGGTACGCATGGGTAAGAAGAGGTTTCATTTCCCACATTCCTTTCGGAGCCGCGTTCATTCGACTCTCTTTGGTTGATAATTTGTTCCTTCATGCCGTTTTTTGCGTGAAGAAAAACGGTCAAAATCTGCGTGAAGACTGGCGAACTGACGTTCGGTGAGATATTTTGACGCATAAGAAAGGCGCAGCCAGTAAGAGGTTTCCCTCGCTTCTTTATTGGCGATGGAGGACTTTGCACTTCCGTAACTTTCTTTTACCTCATACCTCATACCTCATACCTCATTCTTCAATCCGGCGTATTCACAGTAGCGGTCATAGAGTCCGTGCGCCGACGGATACATGCTGTTCGGACTCATGAAATGCGAAAACTCGAAGGTGATGGCCTTTTCCATGCCGGCGGCTTCGGCGATTTTCAGCTTGCGCCACATCTTGTCCCATTTGATCGGCAGGAAGCGGATGGGCATGTCGCGGTCGAATGTTTCACAGTTGGTCCAGCATTGCAGGTGATATTTTTCCGCCAGTTTTTTATTGATCCGGAGATATCCTTCCAGTTCATGTATCTCCACATGTCCGTCCTGAAACGCGATCGTATCGACCGAGCCGACGATACAGGAGAAGATGGAGTCCCACTGCCTCTCGTGTTCCTCCAGCGTGATGGAACTTGCGTTGATCCCCAGATCGGTATTGGCCTTGACTCCCTGGATGAACGGCGAGATCAGAACCGGCAGTCCGCCAGACAGTTCTTTGCAAAAGGCGCCCAGTTTTGCATAACCTTCGGCCGACCGGCCCCGCTGCACGGCAATCTCGCGGGAAAGATACCAGCCGCCAAAGGCCGGACTGCGCCCGTAGCGTTCCCACGCTTCCTCCGCCACACGGAAATTCGTATCCAGGTCTCGCTGGAAATCGATCTTCTCTGGTTCCAGACCGGAATCATAGGTGCCGAAGTAGAAGGTCATTCCATATTTTTCAGCCAGGTTCAGAAACAAATCCACCAGATCCCGATAGGGTGGCAGCCCGTTTACCCGATCCATCAAAACCTTCGAAGGATAGGCCAGTTCCCGTCGCAATCCGCAACGGATCAGGATGACCGTGTCGATGCCGATACTCTTCATGGACTGGAAATCGCGTTCCCATTCCCGTTCATCCCAGTTCTGATGAGGAATGTCGTAGCTGATCTCATCCAGAAACGTTCCGGTGATTTTCATTTTCTGCCTCGTTTTTTCTTTTTTATTGCCTTCGTTGTACTGCGTAAAATCAGGGATGCCGGCAACACCTGCGATATCGGCCGGCGGCCGTTAAGCCGGTCGATCATCATCTTCATGGCGATGCGGCCGATTTCCTCTTTGGGCTGGTCGACGGTGGAAAGGGGATAGACCAGCTGCTGCGCGGCGATTTCCAGATTGTCGAAGCCGATGATGGAAAGATCCTCCGGTATCCTTCTGCCGAGTTCCAGCGCCGCTTGAGCGGCACCCAGCCCGGCATAATCGCTGGCCGCAAAGATCGCATCGATTTCCGGATGCTCCGCAAGCATTTTCCCGACCACCCGTCTTGCATCCGGGATCCCGACGCGGCTTTCCATGACGACGGGCGTGTAATCCGGCATCATTTCCTTCATGGCCGCCAGAAAACCTCTTTTGCGGTCGGCGATCTCCTCGGAGACGCGGCTGTGCGAGACCATGGCGATCTTGCGGCATCCGGACCGGTACAGCGCATAGACTGCCTCCTTCGCCGATTCGGAATTGGCGACCTGAACGTAGTCCGATCCGAACGAATCGATATGATTCTGGATCTGGATGACCGGGATGCCGCAGGAACGGGTGAATTTGGCGATATCCCGCACGGATGGAATGGGATTCAAAATGATCCCGTCCACCCGGCGCTGAAGCATCTGCGTGCAGAGGAACTGATAGTCAGCGGATTTCTCCCCGAGCGGACTCATGAGCAGGAGCGTGTAGTTCTCCTGATGAGCCACCTGCTGGATCCCGCTGATGATGCGGGCGTAGAAACTGATGGAGAGGGACGGAGTCAGGACTCCGATCAGTTTGCTCCTTCTCGTGACCAGTTCCCTTGCTCCCTGATTGGGATAATAGCCCATTTCGTGGATAGCGGTCAATATCTTTTCGCGCGTTTCCGGGGCGAGGCGGCCGGTATGATTGACCGCATGAGAAACCGCCCGGATGGAAACACCGACCCTCTGTGCAACATCTTTCAGCGTCACCATGATCCCGATTCCCGTGTCAATATGGTTCAACGTTGAATCATTCTGTTCTCAATGTAGCACCGAATCATGAAAATGCAAGTCCGGATAATATTTTTCCGAAAGATTTCTCCGACAGTCGGTTGGACTTTCTCCTGCTTCAGCCGTAAATTTCGTTGATCAGGGCGGGACTCTTCCCGATCATTTCCAGATACCGTGCCAGCAGTCTTCGAGCGGAGCCCCATTCCGTATTCGGACTCATGCAGCTGAAGAATTCGTAGGTGATGATTCGTTTCACCAGCGGCGAGGCTTCGGAGAGTTTCATGTAGAGCGTGCGGTAATCCGCCTGACGGAAAACCGCGGGCGGCTCGCCGTGTCCGGGGAACGGACGCTGGAACGATTCGACATTGCTCCAGAGTTCGATTCCGCATTTGTCGAAAAGAAGCCCGACCTTTTCATACCATTCGGTCAGGCCGTTGTCCATGATTTCCCCGAGGCGGCACGCCGGCGCGGCGATCTTATCCTGCGGTGCGCAGTAATCCAGCAGACCGGCCACCCGGTCATAGAAATACTTTCCGTAGATATCGACCCACTGGTCGGGGGTATACCGGTGTGCCATATCGCCCAGCGGCCCGCCGAAGGAAGGGGACATGAAGGTCTTCATCTGCGGGAAATTTTTGCGCATGTAGACGAGGACTTCCGTGCAGATATCGAGGAAATTGAAGTGCCAGGGCAGCGCCTCCAGGGTCACGTAGAGACCTTTGAAGCATTTGTGATGAGCGTACTTCGCCACGGTCCGGTCGTAATATCGCTTGTTGTCGTCCACCTCTTTTTTCCAGTCGCCGAGATGGAGATTGGTGATGCCTTGAGGTCCGCCCAGATAGACGGTCATCCCGTACTTGTCGCCGAGCCGGAAGACCATGTCCAGCAATGATTCGTCCTCCGGCCAGGTGGTGGATCTCGGATCCTCGGCGGAGAGGTACACGCCGTTCTGCTCGCACTCGGTCCGGATGATGAAGAGCTGATCCATGCCGATGGCCTTCATCATGCGGAAATCCTGTTCCCATTCCTTCAACCCGGCATTGATGATCCCGGTATCGGAAATGAGCATATTCACGAACGTGCCGGTGATCGGCTTCAATTCCACATTCTTCAGCATAAACACATCCTTCTGTATCAGGCTTTGTCAAGTCCCATATTTGTTTATGAATGTTTATCTCATTCGATTCTGAATGGTTCCGCCGGAAAACAGAGCGGGTGCCTGTCATAGCATCCCCCGGTTGCGGGTTTTTGATCCTCTGCATTGCGGAAATGTACCTTCTTCTTCCGATTTGTCAAGCGACTACGCATCCAATTTCCGCATATTTCACGATCCCCGCAAGATCTTTACACAAAAAGCCCCGGATCCTTTCCCTTCAGGATCCGGGGCGTGAACCTCGATTATTCCCGTTTCCGGGTCATTCCGTGAGCAGGTCGGAGTCCAGACTTTCCGAAGTGAAGCGGTACTGACCGTCGCCCAGGGAAACGGTTTTCCCGTAGTTCGACTTCAATTCGGGGGCACCCTTGACCGTTATGACGGCGTCGGCGCCGTTCTGCCCCGGTTTTCCGCCGCAGCCCACGATGATCACGCCGACTTTACCCTCGTCGGACCGGAACGCCCGCACCGCGACTTCGGCGGGCCCGTGATTTTCCACGGAGATTTCAGGAGGCGTCCCGATTCCCATGATATAGGGCTCCGCCTTCTTGAGCGGCGCCGCGATTTCCGGCAGGGCCGCTATTGCGCGTTTGTGCCAATCCGGATCGCCGAACTTCTTCGCTTTTTCGACCAAGCGTTCCTTCACGGGATAGGTGTACAAGAGAAATGCACGTGCTCCGCCGATGGCGAAGAGGTAATTTATCGCCCGGATCTGTGTCGGATTCGGATCATGCCATTCCGCGTATTCGGCGGGCGTTTTTACGTCTTTGTTTCCCCATGCCCAGTTGAATATCTGGCCTGCGCCCCAGTAGAGGAGCCTCGTCTTTTCGCCTGCCTCCATGTACTTCAGCATTCCGCTGATATCGTCTCCTTTGGACCGTTTGCCCAACGGATACGCATCCTGCGCAATGTGATCGCCTGTCCGCGCATAATCAGGCAGGGCGCCCGCCCGGTTGGTGAGCGCAACAGTGGGATGCCAGGGGTCGAGCCGGTTGACCTGTTCGCGGAACGCGACGCCCTGGGGAACGGCGTATTCGTCCATCTCATCGTTCATATACCAGCCGAAAATCGCCGGGTGGCTGGAAATGGCGGGAATGAGTTTGTTCAGGATCTCTTCCGGTGCCGTGACGCCCGCAAACTTCTTCAACCTCTGCGGCGGCTGGCTGACGTCCTTCAGAGAGAAGAGAATCCGGAGACCCGTCTCCCGGGCGCAGTCGAGCCCCTGAAGAATTCTCTCCGGTTCTCCGAACGGCAGAGTCGAGCCAGGTGCGCGAAGGTAGATGCTGCCGTAATCCATGACAACGTTGAAGCCGGCCTTGCTCATGGTTTTATAGGCATCCATGCGTCCCTCCGCCGTGACGGGTGCGATAAATATTCCGATTGGCATGAAAGGCTTCCCGTCTACGATCATACGTCCGTGCTCGTCCGTCATCACCGCGTTCGACGGAACCGGGACGTCTTTGCGCACCTGTACCTGGAAACTGTGCGAAAGGAACTGCCGGTTTGTTTTGACATCGGAGACCCACACATGGAGTTTTGCCGGACCGACCTCCAGACCGGGCCCGAAGTCGCCCTCGATCCTGTCTCCCGACACGGGGATCACCTTCGAGGCGACGGTCTTTCCTTCTTTCTCCAGTACCACGGCGGCGAAGACTCCGTCATGTTCCGGCGGTCCGCTGTAGGTCAGCGAGAATCGCCCGTCCTTATCCGTGAACGTGCTCTGGCAAGGCTGCCGGAGAAGGACCGACGAGGCCGTACCGGCGGAGTGAACCTCCACATCGTCGAACCAGATGGTTCCCTCATAGAATTGGCGAAGTTCCAGGCAAAGCCGAACCTCCTTCGCCCCTTCCGGCACCGTAAAATCCAGCGTGTACGGCTGGAAATCCTCATTTTGCGGCATCTCCATTGCATGGAAACGGCCCGATTGCCGGGGCTTTCCTTCGGGCATCGTGTATCCAATCTGCGCCATGATAAACGGCGAGGGACGCGTCCTCACGTTCCGAAGTCCCTTTGTCCGATACTGGAAGGAGAGCGTATACCGGACGCTCGGCTGAAAATCCGCTCCATCCACCGTGATGACCGCCCAAAGCGATTCTTGGGTCGCATCTCCTTCCCGGTCGACTCGGATCGCCGCATTTCCGTTGACTCCCTCTCCGGGTGCCCTGCGAAATCCCTTTTGAAGTTCGATTCTCGGATCCTTCGGGTCTTCGAAGCCCGTATTGTAGACGAGAACCCGGCCTTGTTCCGGAGGCAGACTGCGTACGGTTTCCGCAGAGGGAAATTCCGCACATCCCGTGAGAACAGCGGAAAAAATTATTCCCAAAAAGGAAAGGATACGACCTGGATGAATCATGGTTCAGAACCTTTTGTAATTTCTACATCTGTTCATGAGAAATCTTTCAGCTTTCCCTTCTTTTATGGACATGGCACATACGTATTACTGCCCGAATCGTAGACATAGCCGTTTTTGAAAGAGTACCCGAGATTCGGATATCTGAGAATGTGGACTTCCCTGATATTCCTCACGTTGAAGCCGCCGGTATGACCGTCGGCAAACACCAGGTTTCCTGTGCGGTCGTGCAGGAATGAGACGTGGGAGTAATTCGTGTCATTTTCATGCGAGAGGCGGAATGTCGACGCTTTCGCACTGATTTTGTAGCAGTCCGCCAGCAGCATCAGGTTTGACGGGGTGGGGTTGGAACCGTTGACGGCGGCAAGTTTGTCATAGCGCAGATACCGGCCAAGCGAACTGACAGAACTGCTCGCACCGCCGTAAGTAAAGCACGCATGTCCGATTTGATTGGGGGCGAACGGCAGACTGGGGCACTGCGTGATGGGAGATTTATCGGGCAGCATCTTCAAATTGATGAGATGCTGACTCCAATAGGGTTTTTCGTTTGTGTCGTTGACAAAGTAGTCGGGGCCGCTGTCCAGATCCGCGTACATGCGCAGGATCATCCCCAGATTCTTAAGGTTGCTGGTGCATTCTATGCTGCGGGCCTTCGCTTTTGCCTTGCTCAGCGAGGGGATCAGCATCCCCGCGAGAATGGCGATTATCGCGATCACGACGAGAAGTTCGATCAGGGTGAATCTGTTTTGTCTTTCCTTCTTCATTTTTTTCTCCTTTGAACTTTATTTATAATTGTTTATCTTCTTGAATCCGATTCCGGATGGAATCGCCGGGGAGCAAGACGGGCGGGATCTGGATGACGGTCGGATAAGATTCGCTTTCGGCGGGATTCAGTATGATCTCCAGCGCTTTTTTGCCGATTTCCTCCACGGGCTGTCGGATGGTGGTCAGCACGGGCGAAACGAAACGGGAAAGGATCATGCCGTCGAATCCAATGAGGGAGATGTCACCGGGAATGGAGAATCCCATTTTCTGCAGTTCGGTCATGGCGGACACGGCAAGGGTGTCGGACACGGCAAACAGGGAATCCGCTTTTTTCAGGATCGGAAGATTCTTTTTCAGGAACTCGGGGAAATGGTCTTCCTCCTTCACGGAGGAGAGCAGGAGAATGTTTTTCGGAGCAAGGGAAATTCCCGCCCGCTCAAGAGTCTCTTTGAACCCCCGGAGCCGCTCGCCGAACGGTTCGTAGGTGCGGATCGAATCGGAAAAGCCCAGAAAGACGGGTCTGCGGTGTCCGGATTCGATCAGGGCGCGGGCGGCGAGCTGACCGCCCAGGTTGGAATCGGTCTTGACACAGTGAGGAATGCCGGGTCGTGGGCAGTCGACGCAGATGCGGTTCTCATGGGTGAAAAGGGGGAGATAGTGCCGGGACTTCGGAGTGACTTCGCCGAGAACGAGTCCGTCGTATTCGTTCTGTCTGCGGAAAAAGTTTTCGGCCATGGCTTCCAGCGTTAGGGAAATGTAGTCGATCTTCACATTGCGGAGGGCCGCTCCTTCGGAAAAGGAACGGAAAATTTCGAAATAGATGGGATTGGTACGTCCGAATCGCGAGGTCCCCACCCAGGCGATGCGTCGAAGAGGAGCCCGCATTTTCTGCAGAGCTGCCTGATCGATCCGGCTCGGACGCCCGTTCCGCTTGATGATGATGCCGGCTTCCTCCAGTTCATGGAGGGCGGCGCGGAGAGTGATGCGGCTGACGCCGAGCTGGGAACAAAGCGTTTTCTCGGAGGGGAGATTGGAATCCTGCTCCAGATTGCCGGAGAGGATGGCATCAAGGATCGCCTCCCGGGCTTTGCTGTATTTGAATTTTGAATTTTTCAGGATCATTCCGGCAGCCTTTCGCATACCTATCTTAAACCTGTCTTATTTTCGAAGAATATAGCACCGTCTTCCGCATTTGCAAGAAAAAAACAATGCCGATTCCGTTTTTTTTCGAAAGATGCGTTCCCTTTTCCATTCATCCCCTCTTGAAAAACGGGATTGACGGAGTACATTGAAAAAAATCTGTCAAACAAAGGATTTCACTGCCATGAGACTGCCTTCCTTCTTCTTTCCCGTGCTTTCCGTCATACTTTCCCTCGTCATCATCATCGGCTGCTGGGCCGGCGTCACGTCTCTTGACCTTCTGCGGAAGGAGATGGAGCAGATGCGCGGGACTCTGCGGGAGATGCGCGAAAGTCTGTCTCTGATGCCCCGGGGCGGCGCGGCGGTCTCCTCTGCGGAGCCGGAGCAGGCGGGTCGGATCTCGGACGCTGCCAATGCGAAATACTTCGATCCGGCGGCGGAATCGGGAGACCGGATTCTGTATGCGATCCAGGCGGACTCGGGCAATCTGAATGCGGTAGTGAGCAACGACTACACGGTGAGCCAGTACTGGGGCCTGACCATGGACTCCCTGGCGGCGCCGGACTACGCGGATCCCAACGACTACAAGGGGCTTCTGGCGGAATCGTGGAGCCTTTCGGAGGATCATCTGGTGTGGCGGATCCGGCTTCGGCGCGGCGTTCTGTGGCATGATTTCACGGATCCGGTGACGAAGAAGGAATGGAAGAACGTGGAAGTGACGGCGGAGGATTTCAAGTTTTATCTGGACGTGATCAAGGACGAGAAGGTGGACGCCGTCCCGCTGCGCGGCTACCTTTCCGGGATCAAGGAGATCCGCGTGCTGAACGACTACGAGTTCGAGGTGGTTTGGGACAAGCCCTACTTTCTTTCCAAGGACATCACCCTGGGGCTGATCCCGCTGCCCCGTCACTTCTACAAGCCCGACGGCAAGTTCGACGGGACTGCGTTCAACGAGGATGCCGAACGGAACAAGATGATCGTCGGGTGCGGACCGTATGAGTTCGTGCGCTGGGAGAACGGGAGACGCGTGCTGTTCCGCCGGTTCGAAAAGTATTACGGTCGGAGTCTGGGGATCATGCCGCCCATCCGGGAGATCGGGTACGAGGTGATCAAACATCCGGGTACGCGGCTTCAGGCGCTGAAGTCCAAAGACATCGACATGCTGAATCTGCAGCCGGAGCAGTGGATCGGGCATACGTCCGGGAAGGAGTTCGGAGAGACCGGTTTTCTGGACAAGGTCCGCTATCCGGCCCACGCTTACAGTTATATCGGACTGAATTTGAAGAATCCGCTGTTCCAGGACCGCCGGGTCCGTCAGGCGCTGAGCCATCTGGTGGACCGGGATCGGATCATCCGGGACGTGTTTTCGGGCCTGACGCGGGCCACATCCGGGCCGTTCTTCATGGATTCCCCGGCATACGACAAGACGATCAAGCCGTACGGTTTTTCGGTTGCAAAGGCGAAGGGTCTTCTTGCGGAAGCCGGATGGCGTGACACGGACGGGGACGGGATCGTGGATAAAGACGGAGAAAAATTCCGTTTTTCCATTCTGTTCCCCAATTCCAGCACGGCCTACCAGAAAATGCTTCCCATCCTGCGGGAGGACATGGCGAAGGCGGGCGTGCTCATGGAATCCCTGTCGCTGGAGTGGTCTGTGGTGGAGGAACGGCTGAACAAGCGGAAATTCGATGCGTGCATGATCGCGTGGAGCACGGGAACGCGGCCCGATCCGTTTCAGCTCTGGCACTCTTCCACGGCGGATCTGCCGTTCAGCAGCAACTTCATCTCATTCCGGAACGCGGAAGCCGACCGTCTGATCGGGGAGATCCGGAAAGAGTTCGACGACGAAAAGCGTACGGAACTGTACCATCAGTTCCACCGTCTGATCCATGAGGAAGCGCCGTACCTGTTTCTGTTTTCGCCGGTAAATCTTCTGGCCGTCAGTCGGAGATACCGCAACCGGAGAGAGTTTCCTGACGGCATAGCAGACAGGATCCTCTGGACGCCGTCCTCCGAACAGATGCGCATCCCGGGCCTGTAAGACAGACCGGCGCTCGCCGGTCCTGAAAGAAGATCCGCAGTCCGGATCAGGCGAAGAGGTCCGCCAGGACGTCCTGCATGGAGCAGACCTTGCGGGGTGCGTCGCCTTCGCAGATCCAACGTGCGGCCCGGATGGCACCGCGTGCGAACATGTCGCGGCTGGCGGCGCGATGGGTCAGCTCGATCCGTTCCCCTTCGGTGATGAACATGACCGTATGATCGCCCACGATGTCGCCGCCCCGGATGGAGTGCATGCCGATCTCGCTGCGTGTCCGGGCGCCCACAAGTCCCTGACGTCCGTGCCGGATGTCTTTTTCGGCGGAGAGTCCGCGGGCCTGGCAGAGGATGTCCGCCAGAGAGACGGCGGTCCCGCTGGGAGCGTCCTTCTTCTTGTTATGATGGGCCTCGATGACTTCCAGATCGAAATCTTCGGGCAGGGCCCGCGCGGCCACTTTCGTGAGATGGAAAAGGACATTGACGCCGATGCTGTAGTTGTAGGACTGGACGATTTTCGCGCCTTTGGATGCCAGTTCCTCCAGTCCGGCCTTCGTTTCCGGCGTAAGCGCCGTGGTCCCGATGACGATGGCAGTGTTGTTTTCGGCGCAGAGACGGGCATTTTCCAGCGTATTGCCCGTACTGAAGTCGATCACGGCATCCGCTTCGCGCACGATGGGTGCCAGAGAATCGGTCAGGAGCACGCCGAGGGGGCCGACTCCGGCCAGCATTCCGGCATCCGTTCCCAGAAATTCGCTGCCGGACCACTCGGTGGCGCCGACGAGTTTCAGGTCTTTCTGTGCAGCGATGTTCGCCACGAGTCTGCGGCCCATGCGCCCGGCCGCCCCGGTGATGATGATCTTCAGCATGATGCGATGTCCTTTCCGTCCGATCGTATTTTTTGTTTTGCAAATGACGTGAGAAGCGAGCCGCGGCTGTAAGCCGGATTCTGTACCCTTGCGGGCGGCAGCCATCTGTCTGTGCGGTCAATACCCGGGATTCGAACGCCGCGGGCCGCGGCTCATCCCCTATTTGGCCTTGCTCCGGAAGGGGCTTGCCAGGCAGCGGAAATTTCTTCCCGCTCCGGTGGTCTCTTACACCGCCTTTTCACCCTTGCCGATTTGCACCGGCGGTTTGTTTTCTGCTGCGCTTTCCTTCCCGTTGCTTTTCGCTCCGGTATCCCCCGTGAGGAGGACTTCCCGCCCTGCGGAGTCCGGACTTTCCTCCCCGCACCTTGCGGTGCGAAGCGGCTGCCCGCCGCGGCTCGGGGATAATATAGCACGGAGCACGGAAAAAACCAGCCGGAGGACGAAAAAAATGCTTGCAAGAAAGGGTGGGCGTGCTATATTACGGGAAACAAACAACCAGAAAAATACGAGGATTTTGGAATGAGTAAAGTGCAGTCCGACAGCTACAAGGCGGCGGGAGTCGATATCGATCTTGCCACCGAGCTTCTGAGCCGTGTTAAACCGCGTCTTGCCAAGGCCAGACGGCCCGAGATGCTCGCGCCTGTGGGCGGATTCGGCGGTCTGTTCCAGATGGATCTTTCCAAGTACAAGGAGCCGGTGCTGGTCTCCAGCATCGACGGCGTTGGCACCAAGCTCATGGTCGCCGCCATGATGGGAAAATACGACACCGTGGGCCACGACATCGTGAACCACTGCATCAACGATATCGGTGTCCAGGGCGCCGAACCCATCTATTTCCTGGATTACATCGGAATCGGAAAGCTCCGGTCCCCTCTGTATGAAGAAGTGCTCGGCGGGATCGCCGACGCCTGTGCCGCGGCCGGATGCGCCGTGCTGGGCGGCGAGACTGCGGAGATGCCCGGAATGTACGGAAACGATTTCGACCTGGTAGGCGTCATCACGGGCGTGGTGGAGAAATCCAAGCTCATCACCGGCGAAAAGATCCAGCCCGGACACATTGCCATCGGTCTGGCATCCAACGGACTGCATACCAATGGATTCAGTCTTGCCCGCCGCGTGCTCTTCCAGCAGCGCGGATATGCCGTGAACACGGAACTGAAGGAGCTCGGCGAGACCATAGGCGAAGCCCTCCTGAAGCCCCATACCTGCTACTGGCCCGCCATTCGCGACGCCATGGCCGAAGGTATCCGTCTGGACGGCATCGCTCATATCACCGGCGGAGGCCTTTACGACAATGTGCCCCGGATCCTGCCCGGAAACGTCAATGCGGTGTTCCGGAAAAACGATATCCCGGACGTGCCGCCCATCTTCCGTCTCATCACCGAAGAAGGCTCGATCGGGCCCGAAGAGGCCTACCGCGTATTCAATATGGGCGTGGGTATGGTCTGGTTCGTGCCCCCTGCGGATGCAGACCGTGCGCTGGAGATCTGCCGGAAGAACGGACGGAATGCGTTCGTGTTCGGCGAGGTTGTCGCGGGCGAAGGCAAGTCCCTGGTCGTCTGACCTCTGCGGAAGACAGACATCCTGTCAAAAATGCGGCGCGCTTTCCGGCGCGCCGTTTTCGTTTACGGAATTGAGTCTCACAGCCGTGCGGTGCTTTCCCTTTCGAAGAACAGATAGGGAATCTTCGTGGTCAAGGGTGGTTCTTCCCCGCGCCAGAGGGCGGACATGGCATTGACGGCAGCTTCGGCCAAAGCTGTGAAATCCTGCCGGATCGCCGTCATCGGAGGAGACAGGTGTTCCGAGACTCCGGGAATGTCCCAGGTGATCAGCGAAAGTTCTTCCGGGATCCGTATCCCGTTCCGCTGAAGACAGCTGCCGGCATGGATCCCGATGGTTTCCCCCTCGGCAAGGACGGCGGTGAACCCATCGTTCATCTGTTCGCGGACGATGGCCGCCAGATCATCTCCGTATCGGGCATTTGTCATGATGGGGAAATGGCGGCAGACCAGATCCATTTCGCCGCCGGTCCGGGAGAAAGCCTCCAGGCGGTTGGCGGAACAGTAGTTTTTGCGATTGACGCTGTAGAGATAGATGATCTTTCTGTGTCCGAGTTTTTTCAGATGCCGGAGCGCTTGTCGGATCCCGTCGTCTGCATCGGAACTGATGCTGTGCACTTCGACGTTCGGGGAATCATTCACCGCCACGAGCGGAAGATTGAGGATGCCGACCAGCGGCGATGAACGCAGATTCCGGTAATCCAGCGAAATGATGCCGTGGATCAGTCGTTCCTGAATGACCGGCAGGTTTCTGTAATTGACAATCTCCCAGCTCAAACCGCTGATGTTGCATTGTCTGCAGATGGCATCCATCATACAGAAATCATAATTCGACATCGAACTGTCCGGCAGAACGATCACCAGATTTTTCCGGTTCAAGAAGACATACCCCTGCCGCCTGGCTTCCGCCAGCACTTTTTCCGTCACCGCGAAGGAAATAGACGGATCCGAGCGCAAGGCACGGGACACCGTGCTTGGACTGACGTGCAGGACGGCGGCGATATCCGCCATGGAACATCTGCTTTTCTTTCTCATTTCCGGTATCCTGCCTATAAAACGGACTTCCTGATTTTCATGATGATGTCCAGTCCTTTGCTCATATCCAGGCGTTCCTTTCAGTCATTCCGTTTCATCCGGAAGATAACATACCGCCGCGCATTCACCGACATTCAGGCGCGGTCTCCAGATTCGCACCTTCTCCAAGACCTCTCTACTTACGGGATCAATCAGCACCGTCTCTCTTCCGAAGTCAATTTCCGGCGTTTTCACGCTCAGACGGTGGATCGCGGCCACTCCGTTGCCGACAAAGACCGCATTGCCGGGTTCTGCGTAAGATTCGATCCCGGCGGCCCGGGCAAAATTATGCAGCATCTGCGAGGTAAGCGCCCCGTTGCGTCCTGCGCAGTAAAGGGTGCCGCCTCCGGACATTTTCTTTACAGCGAACGCCGGCCGTCGGCTTGTTTCATAAACGCCGAGGATCTTCGCCTCGGGATCGTCGATCACGGCACAGCCGAAGACTTCTCTGCGTTTCAATCCATCCCTGCCGACCGACATCCCCGACTGTTCCATGACTCCGGCTATGTGATCCAGAACGGGATCGGAAACCCCCGGCGCCGGGATGATGGTTTCGCCGGAAACGTCCGGATCCTCCAGCACACGCAGTCCCAGCCGGTCCAGCACCTCCGCCGTTCCGGCAAAATCTCTTGAGGTCCGTCCGGCATCCCCGATGACCACCAGCACCTTGCCCGGCCTGTCCGCCCGTTTTTTTATTTCGGCCAGCTGTTTCTTGTCGATTGTCAGAGGCGACCACAGGACATAGAGATCGTATTCCGGCATTTCCGGATCCGTCAGATCGCTCAGAAAATGCAGCGCCGGAGTGATGCCGCTGAGCCGCCAGATATCCGTGACATAATTGGGAACATATTCGCTCATCAGTCGCGTGGCTTCATCCATGAGGATCGCCGTTCGGGAACGGGGGAACTTTCCCGCATTGTCGGATACGTAGGTATTCATGGCGTAGATCGTGCGGATGGTTTTCAGCGCCTCCGGATCGTTGTACCACGAACCGAACATGTCGTACAGATAGAATCCCTGCCCCCCCAGTGCAAGCACGCTGGAAGCGTCCCGGAGCAGCTGAGAGCGGAAATCCGCCGGCCCCTCAGGAAACGCCACGGCATTCATGAAATACCCGGATGTACGTTCCGTGCGCCATGTGCGGTGATCCATTTCCTGAATGTACATCACGTTTCGCAGATTGAGCGCCTGAATGCAGCTGTTGGCACTGCCGCCCGGTCCGTCCAGAAAACGGAAGGGCGCATAATTCGTGACCATGCCTATGATATTCACCGCCTCTCCGCGGATCAATTCATCCAGCGCAAGCCGTGTCGGATAGGCCCATATCGCCGTACTGTACCACATCTCCACAGCGGCAGGCCGCTTCCACTCATCCTTCAGCGTCCGGGCCAGGAAATTGAGCATCCGGGCGGTCCCGACGGCGATAAAACGGCGGCAGTCGGCGATCTTTCGCCCGAGTCCCGGGCGATCGTCGGCAAATTTCATGCTGTGAAACTCCTCCGGGGAAGGATTGGAAGCGTTCTGCAGCGTCACCTCCGGATCTCCCCATGCCTCCCGCAGGGCATCATCGGATCCGTAGATCTCCTTCAGGTATGAGCAAAGAGCTTTCCGCGCAGCCTCGGAATAGTCGAAGTGTCCGTTGGTGCACCCATACTCCCACTGGATGAACTGGCCGTCGTGACCGCCCGCCAGCTGGAACCCGATGACGATATTGCCTGCCGGAGTTGAACGGAGAAACTGCACCAGCTTACGCAGGTCGGCGGCTATGTGTTCCTTCAGCGTTTCGGAGAAATAACTCCACGCCCATGATTCTCCCTTTTTCAGCGGAGAATTGTCCCATCCGGCGAATGAGGTGAACCTGCTTTTGCCCCGCACTCCATCGCCGTTCAGCACGATATTTTCCGGATGAGCCTCCAGATATTCGGCAGGCGGCGTAATGTCGATCGACAGGATGACCCGGGCACGGGGATTGGCTTTGAAAATGCGCATGAGGTTGTTTTCGATTGCGGAGTAGTCGAAACTTTTCGTGACCGGATCCCATAGCGCCTTGTCCCATCTGGGCCCGGAATACAATCTCATTCCGCAATTGAACGTAATGACCAGATCGCCGCCGGCCTCCCCGAATTTGCTGAAATCGTAGTGCCCCTTGTAGGCGTTGAGCGGCATCTGCTTCCCGTCAACGATCAGAGCCGGGATGCCGTTACGCTTCTCCACCAAGGCTGTCGCCGGACCCGTCTTTGCCATTTCATCCAGCACCGCCTGCCGATCCGCGGGATAAGGGTCCGGATCATTGTAGATACCTCCGAAGAGAGGCTTTTTCACGACCTCTTCCAGATTCCAGTTCACGACGCTGAAAATGACCGGATTGCCTCCGTAATTCAACTGCAATTCGGCTTTCCCGGCGAGCGGGTGCGCCGTGAATGCTATCCTGATTTTCCGGCTGCATCCATCGGCGAAAACCGGCTGAAGAGAAAAGTCGCTGGCGGTTCTGGCAACTTCGCTGCCTTCGGGATCCAGCTGAATGATTTCCGCATTGATCCTGGCCCCGGGAACGACGGACAGAATGAACAGGTTCAGAATTGATTCATAGTTTTTTCCTGCTTCGATCCGCCGGGGATCGAAGGGTCGGATGCTTTCCGCCTCCGGTGCATTGGTGTATTCCACCAGACGTTCTGCCCCTGGAAGCGAGAAGATCCCGCTCAGAGCCAGCAGCAGGGTGATTATTCGGCTTCGTTTTCTCATCGCAAAGATCTCGCTTTTCATTTGTCTACGGCCCAGTGACGATCCACCATCTCATCCGAGTCGAAGTCTCCCATGCAGAATTTCCTGATGCTGTCCACATGACCGTCCGCATACGTCAGGTTGACCGTTCCGGCATCTGGATTGCTTGAGCCGTGACGCGGAGCGATATTGCCTTCCGCTGTGGACCGGTTATCCACAATGAAAAAACCATCCGTTTGCCGATTGTGCCTCGATTCGGCAAAGGTGATTTTTTGAGAAGGTTTTTTCACTCTGGATGCCTTCACCAGGACTGAACCGGCGGACTGGACCGTCCCTCCGGATCCGAAAAATTTCCAGCTGTAGCCGTAATCGATATATTTGTACGTGTATTTTTCCTTTGGCCGGGCGATCGCGCTGTAGGGCCCGTTTACCCCGTAGTCCGGCAGTTCCGTGGGCGGTCGCGCCGAAGGGCAATAGTAGATTCGAGTCTGCTTCAGATACCCGAAATCGTAGAAGATCGATGCCCAGGAGCCCTTTGCGACTTCTCCAAATCGGCCGGTTTTGTCCAGTTGCGGACAGTACGGTACATACCAGTCTTCGAAATCCATCACATACAGTTGAAGCGAGCTGCCGATTCCCCGCATCTGTCCGGAGCAGGAGATCTCCCGTCCCCGTTCCCGTGCTCCGCTGAGTGCAGGGAGGAGCATTCCGGACAGAATGGCGATAATTGCGATGACGATCAGCAGCTCGATCAGGGTAAACAATTGGCCTCTGCTCATGTTTCACCTCCTATATTTTTTATCTGCAGCGGAAAATCAGGAGTTTTCGGGAAACGGGATCCCCGCATACGCGCAGTAGTGGCGCAGCAGATTGCCCGCGGCCGGGGATGCATTCGGACTCAGCATGTGGGCAAAATCGAAAGTAATCCCTTGGGTGATCCCGGCGTGCTCTGCCGCATTCAGCTTGATATAAAGTTTTCGCCAGTCGATAGGGGGCATGCTCCCGGGAATATCCCGGTCGAATGTTTCCGCGTTGGTCCATAATTCGATGCGGTGCTTAGCCGCCAGTTCCGCATTGATCTTGAGAAACGTCTCCAGATCTTCGTAGTCCACATGGCCGTCTTGAAAGGCCGCAATGTCCACAATGCCCGATATTTCGCCGAAGATCCAGTCCCACTCTTCACGATGCCGTTCCGGCGTTATTGGATTCTGGCGGCGGCGGGGCGGAAGAATGCTGATTTTCGGGCCCATGATCGCCGGAGAGATCATGACGGGTTTTCCTCCCGATATGGACTTGCAATGTTTCCCGACCATTTTGTAGCATTTCACCACGTTGAACGACCGTTTGTCGCTGATTTCCTGTGAAAGATACCAGCCGGCGAACGCGGGAGAGAACTTCAGATACCGCTCGTGGGCTTCATCGCAGACCTTGCACATGAGCTCACTTTCGAAAACGGGATCATAGGAGGCCAGCAGCCAGTCACGGCCGGAATAATACGTCCCGAAGAAAAAGCGTATGCCGTGTTTTTCGCAAAGACGCAGAAACATCGCCAGCATATCCGTCGGGGGAACAAAGGCATGCTCCTGCTTCTGAAGCACCTCCGAGGGAAAGGTCATGAATCTCCTGTGTCCGCAGCGGATCATCACCGCCGTGTCGATACCAACACTTTTCATCAGGGCAAATTCCCGGTCCCACTGCTGTTCCGTGTAATTCAGCGAGGGAATATCATGCGTGATCTCGTCCAGAAAGGTCGCTGTGATCTTTACCATACGGAAGCCTCCTACCTGAAATGACAGTTTTCTGCATAATGTAATTCTGCCGCATATTCATTGCAACCCGAGGCGTGCGTTTTTTTATGCAATATAATGCAACAGAAATCGCATTACAAAAGTTGTGACGTAACGATAGACACTTGAAAACGCTGAAAAAACGGGGAGGTTCGTTTTTTTGCGACAGACACTTGGAAACGTTTGAAAAGGATGTAGATTACATCTATCATCCTCCGGCAATTCGTGCTTAATTGCCGGAGGATGCCGGTTTTTTAAACGGAAGATCTATAAGCAGCCGCTTTCTGTCCGGAAGAAAAGAAGGGCCGATCTTTCATTTGGAAGATTTTGAGGGAGGAACGGCGGGGGGTATGGATCAGCTGTTCGCCTTCGGATGCCGGGAAAAGAGGAAGAAGAGTCCGCCTGCCAGATTGAATCCGATGATGAGCAGCGTCATGACAATGGTGGGCAGGAGCGGGTCCGCCGGGAAAGCCGAGGCGGCCAGAATGGTCATGACGAAGTAGTCCCGCATACCCACGCCCGAGGGAGTTGCCGGGATCAGTCCGGCGATGTTTCCGATGGTGATGGCGCCCAGAACGGCGGGAATGGATATCTCCGAGGCGGGGGCGAAGGCCAGACAGACGCAGTACATGACGACGGCCAGCACGAGATTGACTCCGATGATGCTGGCCAGCACGCAGATAACGATCTCCCTCTTCGCATTCTGGTACTGGTCGAGCGTTTCTTCCATCTTGGAGAACATGGAGCCCGTGAACCGGTCCGTCAGCTCCCGCAGCTTCCGGTAGAGGAAAAACCGGTTGAACCAGCGGTGGCGGAAGACCACGACGGCGCCCGCCAGTCCCGCCGCGGAACCGGCGAGAAGGATCCAGATGAAGAGTCCGGCCAGCTCGTCCGCCGCGCCGATATAGCGTCCGATGAAGGGCAGCGAAAGGAGAGCCAGGGCGAAGATCCCCAGCATGCCGGTGAAGCGGTCCATGAGGATTGTGAAGACGCCCTCGAAAACCTTTTCCCGGGGCAGGGCGCGGGCCAGGAATCCGGCGCGGACCACATCGCCGCCGATGGCGCCGCCGGGCATGACCAGAGAGAAGAAGAAGGACTGCATGGTAAGCGAGCAGGCATTGAAGAGCGAGCAGGGGATCTTCCGGATCGTGAGGAGCAGATGCCAGCGCCAGGCATTGACGAAGATATGGAACGCATAGAGGATCGCGGCCGGGATCAGCCAGATCCAGTTGAGTCCGTGGAGACGCCCCGTCCAGTCTTTCGCACGGTCGCCGCCGGTCCGGAACAGATACCAGATGATGAGGGCGGCCACCGCGGTTTTCGCCAGTGTCTTCAGAATGCCGCGTGCGGCAGACTCCCGGACGGGCTTTTTTTCGTCGCTTTCCATAAAATCTTTTGCTTTTCCGATTTGCAGTTCCGCCGAACCGGGAGTATATTTTCGGGATCCGGAGGGCGCCATAAGATACCTCTGAAAGATACTTTTTGCAAATCGGAAACCGAGGAAAGTTGGTGGAAAAATCGTGAGCGGTCCTGTTCTCAATCTGCTTTTTCTGGGCGACGTCGTGGGCAAGGGCGGACGCCGGGCCGTGGCGGCCATGGTCCCCCGCCTCAAACAGAAATACAACTGCCAGTTCGCCATCGTCAATGCGGAAAACTGCGCGGCGGGCGCGGGCATGAATCTTTCCTGTCTCCGCGAGATGCCCGGCGTGGATGTTTTCACCTCCGGCGATCATGTGTGGGACCGGAAAGAGTTTCCGCAGGAGATCGAGGGGATCCGGAATGTTCTGCGGCCCGCGAACATGAGCCGGGTCCAGCCGGGAAAGGGATGGGATAAATTCCGGAATCCGGCGGGCGGTGATGTAGCGGTTATCTCCCTCATAGGCAAAGTCTTCATGAAGGAGAGCGCATACTGCCCCTTCGAAACCGCGGAGCAGATCCTGACGCAGATCCCCATCACCGTCAAATGCATCGTCGTGGACTTTCATGCGGAGGCGACCAGCGAGAAGCTGGCCATGGCCGCGTTCCTCGATGGAAAAGTGACCGCCGTCCTCGGAACTCATACCCACGTTCAGACCGCCGACGCGCGGATCCTCCCCGGCGGTACGGCTGCCATTACCGACGCGGGCATGGTGGGCGGCGCGGATTCGATCCTGGGCCGGAACGTGGAGGATGTGCTCCGGAAGTTCCGCACGGGCATGCCTGCGAAGCTGGAGGTGGTGGAGACGAACATCCGCTGCGAAGGCGTTGTGATTTCTTATGAACTCAATACGGGCCGGGCGGTCTCCATTACGCCCGTTTCCGAAATGTACGACCCCGAAAAGGAGATTTGATCATGTCCATTCCCGAGATTGACTGGAAACGTACCGACCTGCTCATCGATCTGGCCCTGGAGGAAGATCTGGGCGACCGCGGCGATGTGACATCCGTCTCCGTGCTGCCGGAGGGGCTCCGCGTGAAGGCCGTGCTCCTCTGCAAGGAGGCGCTGGTCTGCGCAGGACTGCCTGTGGCCGAGCGGCTGTTCCACAAACTCTCTCCCGACATCTCCTTCCGTTCTCTTGTGAAGGAAGGCGAATACTGCCCCCACGGGACCATTCTGGCCGAGCTGGAAGGCCCGGCCAGGCTTCTTCTGGAAGGCGAACGGACGGCCCTGAATTTCCTGCAGCGCCTCTGCGGCACGGCCACCATGGCGTACCGGTATCAGGCGCTTGCCGGTGACAGAATGAAGGTCCTGGACACGCGGAAGACCACTCCCGGCTGGCGGAATCTGGAAAAATATGCCGTGGCGGTGGGCGGGGCCTCCAATCACCGGATCGGCCTTTACGACCGGGTCATGATCAAGGACAACCACCGGGAACTGGCCGGCCTCGAAGGCGCGGGCGGCATCCTCCGGTCTGTCGAGCGGGCGCGCAAGATGTTTCCGGACTTGGAAGTGGAGGTGGAGATCGACTCCCTGGCGGATCTGGATGAGGCCATCCAGTCCGGCGCCGAATATATCCTTCTCGACAACATGAGCTGCGCCGACATGAAGACCGCCGTCCTGCGGACCGCCGGACGGGCGAAGCTGGAGGCCAGCGGGAACGTGACCATCGGGCGGATCGCCGAGATCGCCGGGACCGGCGTGGATTTCGTATCCTCGGGCGCTCTGACTCATTCGGTCAAGGCCTGCGATATTTCCATGGACATCGTGCTCCCCGGATGAACCGGAGAGAGGAAGGCGGAAAGAAGATATGCTGGAAGACAGAGAATACATGAGGCGGCGTCCCGGACGGGACGATGACGGAAATGCGCGGTCCGGGAGGACCTGCCTGCTGGCTTTGATCGTCATCAATGTGGCGGTTTGGCTTCTGTTCGGGCAGAATGCCAGTTTGTGCCTGGATCCCGCGGCCGTCCGGAACGGCGACGTCCTCCGGATCGTGACCGCCGTCTTCATGCACGAGGGGTTCTTCCATCTGCTCTTCAATATGTACGCCCTGTACTTTTTCGGCATGATCATCGCTCCCACCCTGGGTGCCCGGCGTCTCCTCTCCCTTTTCCTCTTTTCCGGCGTGGCGGGAAATGTCCTCTGGCTGGCGGCAAACTGGAATACCCCCGCTCTCCTCCTGGGGGCCTCCGGCGCCGTCATGGGCGTCATCATGACGGCGGCCCTGCTGGCTCCGGATGTGGAGATCCTCATCCTCTTCATCCCGTTCCCCCTGAAACTGCGGACGGCCGCTCTTGTGTTCGCGGGGATCGACATTTTCATGTTCATCACGGGCGACCAGACCGGTGTCGCCTATCTGGCCCATATCGGCGGTTTCCTGGCCGGTTATCTCTTTTCCGTTCTGTTCCTACGGAACGAAATACGCTGGAATCCCCTGAGTTTCCTTTCCGGGCGGAGCGGCGGATCCTCGAACGGTTTCCGTTTCCGTCAGGATTATCCCTTCCGTCCGAAGGAAGATGAAGGCGGCGCGAAAAAGGAGTCTCCCGGACGCGGCCCCGTGACCCAGAGAGAGCTGGATTTTCTGTTGGACAAGATCTCTCGTGAAGGGATCAATTCCCTCAGCGAGGAGGAGATGGAACGTCTCCGTCAGGCCCGGACACAGATGCGCGGCGGTCAGTAAGACAAACTGCCTTTCCTGCGGCCGCGGTTTCGCCATTGCCAATACGCGGCGGCAGACTGGAATCCAAGCTGGAGCGCGATCTCCTTCTGCCGTTTTCCCTGTGCTTCCGCGGCGGCGGCGAACCCGCAGCGCACGCAGTTGATATAATCTCCGATGGTCATGCCGTATTCCGCCTTGAACTGGCGCATCAGGTAAAAACGGTTGTATCCGGTCAATTTTTCCAGTTCGGACAGGGAAGCATCGCGTCCGTATTTCATGGAGATATAGTTCTTGATCCAGGAGACGATGCGGTCCGTTTTCCGGCTGCTCTCGAGTTCCTGATGATCCCACTGATACGCGATCTCCTCGGAAAGGATGTGCGCCATGGAGCAATAAATCTGCTGTCTTGCTCCGGAATGTTCCTTTTCCTTCCGCGCCCGGTCCCAGCGTTCGTGGAGAAAAGCGAGCAGTCCGGCGGAGTGTTCCCAGGTCCGGCAGTCATGCAGCTGTTCCCGCGCGTTGTTCTGATAGAGCACGGCGAACAGTCTCTGTTCGTGAAAATGCAGCCAGATATGGCGGAAGTCAGTTCTAATAGTACCGTAGTTGACCTGATGCGGGACCCAGCGGTCGATGAAAAAGATGTTTCCCGGTACGGCGGGATACTTTCCCCCGTTCAGCAGGAAATCGGTTTTCCCGGAGAGGATCAGGAGGATTTCCCGTTCCGGATGAGATTCCTGAAGATATTGTCCCGGAAGCGGTTTCATCTTCGGTCTCTCGGTTTCGTCATAACAGCGGCAGACATTCTTTTCTGCGCCGAAAATCCGGAATATGTCATCCATGTTTTCAAGCTCCATTTTCGTGACGAACTATATCGCAGGAAAGGCGGAAATGCAAACGGAAAATGTCAGGATCGATATATTTTTTTCAGGAATGATATATTGATTTCCGGATGAAAAAGAGTATCTTTATGCCGGATACACACAAAACCAAACCAAGGAGACGCATTCCCATGGGCAAACTGGCAATAGACGGCGGCAGCAGAGTATTTCCGGAAGGGTTCGGATTCGAACCTTGGCCTCCGGTCAACGAGGAGACCGCGGAGGAATTACGGCGGATCTATCTCGGTCACAGCTGGAGTTTCTACGGGGAAGAGGAAAAGAAATTCGCGGCGGCGTTCGCCCGGTATCACGATGCCGCTTACGGCACGTTCATGGCCAACGGGACCGTGACGCTGGAGACGGCGCTGACGGCGCTCGGCATCGGGCCGGGAGATGAAGTCATTGTGCCGAGCTGGACGTGGATGGCGACCGGAATGGCGCCGCTCTATGTGGGGGCGACTCCGGTTTTCGTGGACGGACAGCGGGACACCTTCTGCATGGATCCGGAGGCCTTCGAGGCGGCGATCACGCCGCGCACCCGGGCGGTGATCCCGGTCCATCTTTTCGGGTCGCTGGCGGATATCGACCGGATCGTCGAGATCGCGGAAAAGCACGGGATCAAGGTGATCGAAGACTGCGCCCACGCGCACGGAGCGAAGTGGAACGGCAAAGGCATCGGCAGCTTCGGCGATATCGGCAGTTTCAGCTTCCAGCAGTCCAAGATCATGACCGCGGGCGAAGGCGGCGAGTGCATCACGGATGATCCCGATCTGTTCGACCGCATCGGACGCATCTCCCACATCGGATATCAGTTCGCGGCGGAACGGGGCAAGCCCGCCGGACCCCCGCCGGTCAATCTGCTCTGCCGCAACTATCGGGCGACCGATTTTCAGGCGGCGATCCTGATGAATCAGCTGGCGCATCTGGCCGAGGATTCCCACTACCGGGCGGAAAGCGTTGCCTATCTGCGGGCGGAGCTGGAAAAGATTCCGGGCATCGGCACCCAGAAACCCGGACACAAGGCCACCATGCAGAGCTATTATGTGCTCGGCATCACGGTGGATCCCGCGGTGCTGAAAGAGGGAAAGACCAAGGCGGACGTCATTGCCGCGCTCAATGCGGATGGCGCGGTCGAGGTTTTCGCAGGCTGGGGACAGCCGACCTTCAGGCAGAGACTCTTCAACGTCTCTCCGGACCGGTTCCGGGTCCACAGCAGCGAGGTGGTGGAGGACATCATCTGCAACCGGATCATTCTGGCGGATATCCGCTGGCTGACCACGAGCCGGGCCAATCAGGAGAAACTCGTCGAAGCGTTCCGCAAAGTGATGAAGGAGTATTCCAGATGAGCAGACAGATCCTTTTCGGGGCCGCGGAAAACGTCGTGGACGTTCCTCTGTTCGCCGAGCTCGGCGGATACGGTCCGTTCCGCGGACGGCGGAACATCGGCGTGCGCGATCCGCTGTGGTGCCGCGTGCTGACCTTCAACGACGGCGCACGCCGCAATATGATCGTAGTCACGGATATGATCTCTTCAGGCCAGCTGCACTGCCGGATACTTCGCATGGAACTGGCGGAACAGTTCGCGCTGTATCCGGAATCCATCCTTTTCATGGGAACCCATACCCACTCGGGCGCCTGCGTCAGCTCCTGCGACGTGGGTTACGGCGACGCCAATGCGGAATTTCTTGACAACTGGCGCCGCACCGTGAAAAAAACAGCCGGCGAGGCTGTCCGGAATGAGGAACCCTGCCGGGCTCTGGCCGGAAAGGCGCCCATCCGGAAGCCGATCAGCGCCCGCCGTACCGACGGCGGCGACAAGCACACCGATCCGGAGATCCGGTTCGTCAAGATGGTTCGCCCGGACGGTTCGGTGAAGGCGCTTCTGCACAATTACGCCATGCACGGTGTGGTGTTCGGCCCGCAGCTTCAGGTCTCTGCCGACTGGATGGGCGACGCCAACGCGAAAATCAAGGCGCGCGGCCTGGCGGAGATTCCCTGCTTTCTCTACGGCACGGCGGGCGATATCAATGTGATCTGGACGCATCCGAAACCGGAGGAGCGGCATCTGAATCTGGACTGGATCGGCACCAGCTACACCGACGATCTGGAATCGGGTCTGGCTCATGCCGGGGAAATTGAGATCGGCCCCTGCCGGGCGGTCTTGAAAACCGTCGAATTCCCGACGGAGCCCGTGATCGCCGCCGAATACCGCGATACGGCGGAAAAACTTCTGAGGAAACTTCCCAGTCCCCATGAAAAACTCCTTTCCTACATCCACGACCGGATGATCGAGATGGCTGTGCTGGCGGAAAACGGACACGATTTCCGGGTCCTCCGCGACCTGCAGGTCCTGACGATGGGCGATCTGGCCCTATTTGCCGTTCCCGGTGAACCGTTCCTCACGGTCGGAGAGGAGATCCGGGCCGGATCCCGGAGCAGATTTCCTCTCGCGGTCTCCGTGGCCAACGGCGATGCGGGGTATTATCCCGCCAGAGAGATGTTCGAGCGGCATCCCTCGATTTTTTCCTGCGATGATTTCGGCGCCTTCGGTTTCTATGAAGTCTGGTTCGGCCCCGGTCTTCTCCGCCCGAAATTCAAATCCGGTATTGCCGAATTTCTCATCTCGACCCTGCTGAACATGGAGAAGGAACTATGAGCAAAAGCTTCATGAACGTCGGCGTCATCGGCTGCGGTATGATCTCCGACTGGTATTTCAAGGCAGCCTCCCGCTTCAAACAGATGCGAATCCTTGCCTGCGGCGACCTGAAAGAGGAACTTGCCCGGAAACAGGGGGCGACGTACTCGATCCCTGTGAAATCCTGCGAGGAGATATACGCCGATCCGGAGATCGAACTGATCCTGAACCTGACTCCGCAGAAGGCACATTATGGCGTCTCCCGCCGCGCCCTGGAAAGCGGCAAGCATGTCTACAGCGAAAAGCCCATGAGCGTGACCCTCTCCGACGCAAAGGATCTAATGGCTCTGGCGGACTCCAAAGGACTCCGCATCTGTTCCGCACCGGATACGTTTCTGGGCGGCGGGCCTCAGACAGCCCGGAAGCTGATCGACGACGGCTGGATCGGACGTCCTTTCGCCGGAACTGCCATATTCATGGGGCGCGGACCTGAAAAATGGCCTCATGCTCCGGCATTTTTCGATGTGGGCGCAGGCCCGATGCTGGATTATTCACCGTATTTCGTCTCGCAGCTGATCAATCTCTTCGGTCCGGCCCGGTATGTTACCGCCTCGGTGACAAAAGCCACGGAGAACCGGATCGGCGGCCCGGAGACGGTTCCGCACGTCTACCCGGTCAATGTTCCGACCTTCCAGAGCGGGATCATCGAGTTCGCCAATGGAGTACAGATCACCATGATCGGCAGCTACGATGTCTACGCGGGCACACATCCTTCCATCGAGATCTACGGTACGAACGGATCGCTGAATATGCACAATCCGAATTTCTTCGGCGGTTCGGTGAAGCTGTTCCGTCCCGGATATGACGCCTGGAAGGAGATACCCGCGGCTTTCGATTACAATACCGACGCCAGAAGCATCGGCGTCGCGGATATGATCGAATCCATTCTGTACGGACGTCCGGGCCGCGTTTCCGGCGATATGGCCCTGCACGCGCTGGAGATCATGCTGGCTTTTGAACTTTCCGCAAAGGAAAAACGCCGGATCGAACTGGAGACCACCTGCCGGCGTCCGGCCCCGATGGTCCCGGTCTCTGAAGACGGCAAACTTTCCTGACTGCCGCAGCTCCTTCGATGCGGTTGAAAAGTTGTCAGACAAGTTTTTTTACGATATTTTTTCCGCCCCGTTTGAAAAACAGATTTTCCGCAGTATAATTAGAGTAATAGAAAATCCGTCCTGTCATACTGCTTAACATGAAGGAGAAGATTGCCATGAAACTTTTTTCCCTCCGTCCGTCCCGGAATGTGACCGGAAACTTCACACTGATCGAACTTCTGGTCGTCATTGCAATAATCGCGATTCTCGCGGGGATGCTGATCCCCTCGCTCGGGAAAGCGAA
This sequence comes from Lentisphaeria bacterium, assembly GCA_017615635.1. Lineage (GTDB taxonomy): Bacteria > Verrucomicrobiota > Lentisphaeria > Victivallales > UBA1829 > RGIG8244. The sequence continues at coordinate 3,177 of JAFZZR010000151.1, read as the reverse complement.
ATGGAAGGCCCGGCTCATCACATGCGCAAGCAATCAGAAGCAGATGCATATCGCCTTTGTCATGTATACGAACGACTTCGATGATTTTATGCCGGGAAATCCCAGCGGCAGCAAAGCCTATTATTACAGGCAGCTGCAGTCGTATCTGAATGATGTCGCTGTTTTTACCGACTGCCGGATACAGAACGCACCGGGCAGCGTCATGGAAGGCTACGCCATGGATAACTATCGGAATGTCGCATACGGCGCTTCCTGGTATACCGTCCCGCGCTCACAATACCTTAAAGTCGGCAAAATCACCAAGCCCGGTTCGAAGATTCTGTTCGGGGACAGCCGTACCAGAAAACAGAGCGGATCATCGGAAGATGACAATCCTACTTCCATCGCCTACAAGGGAACATACGAACCCGATTTCGCCAGACACAGCAATTACTGCAACTTCACTTTTGCCGACGGACATGTAAAAGATCTGAAATACCGCCTGGAAGGTACCGGTTCCAAGTTGGATTACTGGGCACATTTTATCGGGGTCGGCGAGCTGATAGATCCGTACAAGCCCGGATACTACGACAACAATCTGCTGAGCGATATCTGATTTTACCCCCAAAAATACAGGTAAGGAGACGGCGAAGATGAAACGGGCTTTTCTCAATTTCTGTGCCTCGACGGCGCTTTTCGCCGCTCTGGCATGCGGGACATCCTGTACACATGTGGAATGCGATGCGGTACAGATTCCGTCTGCGGCGGAAATTCTCGGATATCCGGAGGAATCCGGGCAGGAACTGGTGTACAGCACAGGCTTTGAAAATCCGGATGAGCCTGAAATCAAGCTGGGCGAGGGATTCCGTTTTGTGCCGGGGGAGGGCAACAACGGGAACGGCGGTCTGCGCGGAGAACGGCTGGAAAAGCCCCGGCCCGAGACTGCGTTGAGCACGATCGTAACGCTCCCTCCCGGCCGGATCAAGCCGGGCGTGAACTACAGGGTTACACTCAGCGTCAAGGGGAAAAATCTGCGGCACGTGAGCCGTCCGGTGCCGCCGGCCAGCCACCGGTTCCTGGAGGTGTTCTATTCGGACTCCAAAACAGGGGCACGGTCCTTCGAGAACCGCCGGGTCGTGCCGTTCGCCAAGCCGCCGGAAGGGGATGAATTTCAGAATTTCAGCTGCACGTTCCCCGGGATCGAGGGGGCGGATACGCATTTGAGGCTGATGGTGTATCTTGATTTCATGGGCACGATTTGGTTCGACGATCTGCGGGTGTACAGCGAAGGCGTCATCGCCGACGCCTTCCTGGCGGAGCCTGCGTGCGCGACCTTCTTCACCGACTCCGGATGCTATCGGATCAAGGTCTATCTTCCGGGGCAGACGCCGTCCCCCGCGGCGGTGGTGGAGTTCCTCTCCGGCGGGCGAGTGCTTCATCGACAGACGGTCGTTCCGGAAAACGGTTTCCAGACCGGAGATTTCGGAAAGGATCTGCCGAAGGGCGAGGGAACGCTCCGGATCACGCTGGCGGACAGCGAAAAGAAAGTCCGGCTGAAGACTGTGGAGATCCCGGTTTTCGTGCGGGACCGGGAGAAAATGCCCGAGGGAGCCTGTACGCTGGATCCGGAGGGATTTTTGTGTAAGGACGGGAAGCGTTTCCTGCCGCTGGGACTGTTTTTGGTCATGCCGCCGGATCAGCTGGAAGAACACCTTCAGCGTCTGGGGGCTTCTCCCTACAATTTCGTTACTTTCTACTCGGCGTTCTCCATGGCGCCGGCCTCGGATAAAGAGAAAATCGGGGCGCTCCGGAAGGGGCTGGACAACTTCCATGTCCGCGGACTGAAAGTCCTGTTCCCTCTCCTCGGCTTCTATCAGGCAAACTCCAACTATGTGAAGCACGGCTGGTCAGGCGAAACCACGACAAGCGGCATGACAGGAAAACTGGCCCGTTCTCTGCGGGATCATCCGGCGATCCTGGGCTGGTATCTGACTGACGAACTTTCCGCGGAACACCTGGCGGTGCCCATCGAAATGAGGCGGATCCTCAATCGGGAGGATCCGTATCATCCCACCTTCACGCTCACGAATCTGGAATCGGAACTGCCGAACTACGCTCATTCCGGCGATATCGTGATCGTGGATCCCTATCCCCTGACCACAAAGGCGCATGGCAGCGCTTCGGTGAAGTCGAAATGCGCCGTGTTCAGCGGAGCGGGACAGCTGGCGGGGACGCCGGTCTGGTCGGCCCCCCAGGGATTCAGCTGGGGGACGCAGGGGAAAAATCTGCAGAAGTTCCACGATTATATCGATCCGGGCGAAGAAGACATGCGGAGCATGATGCTGCTGAGTCTTCTCAACGGAGCCAAAGGGATCTGCATGTATGTGTATCCTTTCCTCTACACGAAGGCGCAGAAGGACGAATACGCGAAGTACGGACTTCAGAACTATCCGGAGGACATGTGGCAGCGTCAGATCAGGGCCGGGGCTGCCGTGAGAAAGCTGGAGCCCTATTTCATCAGTTCGCAGCCCGTGCCTGAAATCCGGATCGAGAACCGGGGTAAGGCCGAGGTCAAAGCCAGACCTTGGAGGACGGAGGACGGGAAAACCGCACTGGTCATTGTCGGAACCGGAGGCGGCGAGGCGGATGCGGTGATCACCGTACCCGGCTGTGACGGACTCAAATCCGAGTTCGGACATACGGAAAATCTTGGAGCGGGGAAGTATCGTTTCACCTCGAAAGATCTGGCCTCGGACATCCTGTTCGAAAAGCCCTGACGGATCCCCCGCGGGAAAGACATCGCCTCAGATGCCGCCCAGCGAGTGCAGGATCTCCCGGTCGTCGAAGGGATGTTTCACGCCCTTGATCTCCTGATACTTTTCATGGCCTTTGCCCGCCACAAGAAGGATGTCGTCTTTTCCCGTCAGGCCCGCGGCCCGGCGGATGGCTTGTGCCCGGTCTGGTTCGATCCGGACATTCGTCCGGTCCGGGATGCCTGTCAGGATCTCTTCGATGATGGCCGACGGATCCTCCGTACGCGGATTGTCGCTGGTGATGAATGCCAGATCGGCTCGTTCCGTCACGGCCCGGCCCATGCGCGGGCGTTTCGTGCGGTCCCGGTCGCCGCCGCAGCCGAAGACGGCGATGAGGCGTCCGCCGGGCTTCAGGATGTTGCGCAAGGCGTCCAGCACGCGGGCG
>JAFZZR010000150.1 GCA_017615635.1 Lentisphaeria bacterium | reverse complement strand
TTTTTCCCGTTGAGTTTGTCCAGCAGCATCTCCAGCCAGATTTTCCGCTTGTCCTGCATCCAGCTGAACGTGAAGTCGAGCTGGAATGCGGTCGTGCAGATCGTGCCGCCGCGGCGGTTCCGGTACAATACCGCGCCGGGACAGACTTTTATCGCAGGTGAAGCGGCGAACGCGGCATATCCGAGGAATGTCAGCTTCTCTGCGGAGGATGCTGTCCCGGACAGGTACGGGATTTGAGGAACTTTGGAGATCGGATAGAAGGTTTTTCCGTCGGGGGAGACTTCCCGGTTGAACGCGAAATCGCGGTACTCCACCTTCACGCCCAGGTCCTTTGCAAATCCGCGCCGTGTCAGTGCGGCGGCGGCCGGCCCGTCCAGCAGCACCTTCCGGGACTGCATCACGGAGCGGATCCGATTGTATTGTCGAACCAGTAGCCGTGGAAATCCGCAGCAGCCAGACTTCCATGAAACTGTGACAGCGCCGTCTTACGGCTTCTGACTCAAGATATATTTTTCGCCCGTTCCGAGGAGCTGATCCTGCTTGAAACTCTCCACATGGGAGTCCATGAAGAGAACATTCACCGTGTTGTTGTGGCGGAAATCGATGTGTTTGCTGGCGTAGTTCGCATTCGATTTGAAGGGATAAACGTAGTTACTGAAATTCAGATCCTGCCCGTCGGCCGCGCTGTACCATATTTCCGTGGTCCAGAAATACTGGGCGGGATGATGCATCCTTTCGGGCCTCATCATCTGCGTGTTGGTGGCAACGCGCCAATCGCAGAAGGCGTTCTGTCCGTAACTCCAGTTGTGGGTGACATATTTGTTGTTCCGGGGCGTATCCGAGGGGCACTGCGCTATATGGCCCGGACGGAAGGTATAGCCGTTCACATCGTTCCTCCACACAAGATCGTAGGGGATATACAAATGCAGGAACTGGATGAAGGGACACATGGTCTTGTATTTGCAGGATTCATGGCACGACCACGATAGATAGCCGTTGTTCGTCGAGGGCATATAGCCCTTGTAATCTCCCTGATACATCACGGCGGCAACACCGATGTTTTTGAGATTGTTGAGGCAGGTAACAGCTTTTCCCCGTTCCTTCACCTGTCCCAGGGCAGGCAGAAGCATCCCGGCAAGGATGGCGATTATCGCGATAACGACGAGAAGCTCGATCAGCGTAAAGCCCTTTTTCATTTTCTTTCTCCTTGTTTTTCATTAAGTTCGTGCAATTCCACCTGATCCACCCAGGCAATTCCCTTCTTGTCGTTACGACTGATCAGGTAAAATGAAAGTTCAGGCCGACCGTCCCGGCCGAACTCCTCCGGCGTGGTGAATTCGAAACTCTGGCGGGTCCATGGCATGGTTCCGAAGAACCTGCCGATGCCGGGCGGAAAAAGGAGGGTCTTCGGGGGCTTCATGCCGCATTTAATAAGGACATAAACGCCGCCATCCATGAGACTCTGGATATTCTGCGCCTTGATGAAGAAGGAGAGCCGGTAGCGGGTGCCTGGCTTCACAAATCCCCGGAGGTCCCAGAAGGCCAATCCATAGGAGGCGTCGCTGTCCATCCGGATCGAAGAGCCGCCTGTGCGGAAGATCTTCGTATCCTTGACAAGGGGACGATCGCTGTACCAGCGGAACGGTTCGTGCTTTCCGAGAAAACGTTCACTCCAGACGGGCTCGGTGAAGTCGCCTCCGGGTAAGACGGAAGTCTGTGTCGGCGGTTCGAATTCCAAAGAGCCGAAGCCCTCGATGTACTGGGAGGTGGTGCTCTCGCCGACTTTGGGACTCCACGTGTCGAAGGGGAAACGCTCCCCGGCAATGACGCGGGAACGCATCACGTTGGCGATGAGTCTCTCCGAACACTTTTCCATGCTCTCCCGGGGAATCCGAACCTCGAGACACCACTTTTTTCCCGGGGTGACGGAAACCTTGTATTCTGCATTGGAATTCCACTTCCAGTTCATGGCCTTGAGCTTGAAGGTGTTGTCGGCAAGACACCCCGCCGAGTTGAAGAGCATCTGATAACCTGTCACCCGGTCGCAGGATGGATTCAAGAAGATTTCCACCGTGTTATCTTCACAGAGCTCGAACTCGTCGGGCTTTCGTATGATGGCTGTCATCCTGTCGGTCTCCGGCTCCTCGCACTCCACAAAGAAGTAGAAATTCGAATCGTCTCTCAGTGCCTTGAAGCTGGTCCTGACCGATATGGCCTCGGATTTCACGGTTGAATTGGGCAGCAGGAAATAGGCTGGAGCGTGCTTCCACGCGCTTTCCTCGTCCCTGCCGTCGATAAGGAGCTTCTCTCCGGCCTTGAGGGCCGGCATGTAACCTTTCCACTCTTCCACCTCGGCGGCGCTTTTGGCGTAGAGTTCGGCCCCATCCCTGAGCCGATCATAGAACTCCCGGCGCATGAAGGCAATGCGCTTGAGCGAATCGGGCTCGTTCGCGCATTTTGCAGCGGCATCCCTGAGCAGTTCGTCCAGTTTAGCCCGTATGGCGGGGGAGTAGATTTCATTCCACACCTCATGCTCCGAAGGCCGGATGGAAACGGGGCCTTCGGGGGAGTCCGTCACCCTGCCTACAATGTGATGCATCCAGATGTCTTCAAGGAGGTCGAAGAAGGCGGTCATCTCGGGCGCTGCTGCTCCGTACATCAGCTTATAGTGTTCGGCCAGGATCGCTTCGGCATCAGCCTTTTTGTCCCACATCAGCCGGCCAAAGAGGTAGTAATTCATGAAACCGAAGATCCAGTAATCCGTCTCAGCTTCAAGGAAGGCGCCGAAAATGTCGTCCCCCACTTCCCCGTAGTAACGCCCGATGGCCCGGGGAGTCCAGTTGGGAACCAGGGGGATCTTGGCGGAAAACTTGGTTGCGTAGTTCCAGATATAGGGCCGAGCGCCGAGTTTCTTGTGCCACGCCTTAAGATTTTTTTGCTGAGTGATCTTGCGGGGAGTAAACTCCGCCCAGGGCCCGGACTGCGCTACCATGACCAGCATGTTGTCGGGAATCTCCACGTTGGGAACCTCCCTGTAGTGTGCGTAGGCCATGGTGAGCACGTAACCGGGAACCTTGTCCTCCTTGAGCTTTCGGGCGATGTCGGTCATAAAGGTCCAGGTAAGGTCGCTTGCTGCCTGTGAAGAGATCTTGTTCCCCTTCAGGTCGGCGAAGGCGGGTCCGCACTTAGGGCACTGACACCAGTAGGCCGAATCATTGGGCATGACGTTGAAGAATCCGTAGGTCTGATCCCAGTTGGGCCAGGCGGGCTTGCCATTGCGGATAGCTCCACGAGTGCTTCCATCCTTTCCCGTCTGGATCGCTTTCGCGTCGAGGACCAGTTCTTCCTTCAGTCCCTCGGAGCTGTAGCAGATGTGACCGTATTTCTTATGGATGGCACCGTTTGGGTCCCCAGTTATCCGAACATTCTGCCGGCTCAATGCGAAATACTCGGGATGGGTCTCGGCGAAACGTTCTCTCAAGGCCAGATGGGCCAGCCCGTGACAGGACTGGAAGGGAGAACGCACCTGGATCCTGTTCCGGCGCTGGGCGACCAGGCTGCCGCTCTTCCCGGGAGTCTCGTCATACCAGCGGACGGGGCCGCCTCCTTGAAAATTGTTGACGAAGGGATCCGCGGAAAACATGGTTCTCGTCTGCATATCGGGACGGTCGGCCAGGTCGATGCCGGGTACACTCCACTTCTCCAGCTTTGGAACGATTGTCCCCACGTCGCCGGGGAAGTAGAAACGGACGCCGACGAAGCGTTCGAGAAAATCGTATACGGCGTAAAAAGTGCCGTCGGAATACGGGTAGTCGTCTTTTCCCGCCAGAATAATGTCATTCCCGACGCTCTTGATCCGGAAGGCTCCCCACTCCATCTCGTCTGGGTCGAACCCGGCGGCTTTAGCCGCATCAAGATCGCCCACCAGCAGTGCGGGGACTTTGCCGCTTTTGCTCTTTCGGAGCGGCGGTTTTACGCCCAGTGCCCGCTCCAGCGTGCTGACCAGTTCCTCCGCAGCCGGCTGCGCACCGCTGGATTTGCCGCAGACAACCTCGAAATTGGCCTGTCCGTTTTCAAACAGAACCTGTGTTCGTGCCGGGTTCGTCTTGCAGTAGCGGGGCCCCTGCGGCTGGGGCTCGAATCGCCCGGCGGGGGCCGCAGCCAGCAGAAATGAGCCTGCAAAGAACAATAACGCCAATGGAATTTTGTTCAGCATTTTTTACTCTCTTCTCTTCCTGATAAATATTTGTTTTTTTTATGACAACATATATTATACCACATGATAAAATAAAAAACTTAACTTAATAATCAAAAAACTTAATAAAAAGTTCAAAATGGTGATGGCATAAAAAATCGTTCACTTGATACATCCCCGTTCAGCGGGACTTGATCCGGATCACCGCAGGCTCGTAGCATTCCAGACGGACCGGGAGTTCCATGATCCCTTTTTCCCACTTGAAGGAGAGAACTTTCCAACGGCCGCCGGCCTGAAGAATTTCCGCCCTGGCCGGTTTCTTTGCGCAGCGGATCGACACGGCGTCCATCGGATCGAATCCGAGGTTGAAGATCCCCAGCACGTTTCCTCCGGATTTCCGTTTTCTCTGCAGCAGCATGACCGGCTGGAAGTCCGCCGAGATATACGGCAGTTTCTTCCCGTTGAGTTTGTCCAGCAGCATCTCCAGCCAGATTTTCCGCTTGTCCTGCATCCAGCTGAACGTGAAGTCGAGCTGGAATGCGGTCGTGCAGATCGTGCCTCCGCGGCGGTTCCGGTACAATACCGCGCCGGGACAGACTTTTATCGCAGGTGAAGCGGCGAACGCGGCATATCCGAGGAATGTCAGCTTCTCCGCGGAGGATTCTGTCCCGGACAGGTACGGGATTTGAGGAACTTTGGAGATCGGATAGAAGGTTTTTCCGTCGGGGGAGACTTCCCGGTTGAACGCGAAATCGCGGTACTCCGCCTTCACGCCCAGGTCCTTTGCAAATCCGCGCCGTGTCAGTGCGGCGGCGGCCGGACCGTCCAGCAGCACCTTCCGGGTCATAAGCTGCCGCAGCTGGTCGTCGGAGAACCGTTCGATTGCCGTCTCTCCCGCTATGGCATAGATCCCGTTTTCATCCAGTCGGAAGGAGGTCCGGAACGGGATCCCGTAGACGCCGAGCATTCTGTCCACCCAGTTTTCCTGCGTGAGGAATCCCTCTTGTGCATCGGCCGGATGCCAGTGCGGGAACCGGTCGTGCGCCGGAATGATGATCCCTTCCGGGACTGCATCATGGAGCACCGCCGCCAGCGCGGGATAGTATTTGCGGTATTTTTCCAGTTCAACGGTATATTTGCGGTTGACCGGGATATCGGCTTTGTGCGTGTTGACGTACCAGATCTTCGCGCCGTTGAGTCCGGCGAAAATGGCCGAACAGAGCTTCGCGTGGACGCTGCGGGCGGCTTTGCTGTAAAGGGTGTGCGGACACGTGTCCGCCTCGTCCAGCACTTCCGGGATCTCGTGCCAGAAAAGCCGGTATGCCATCGATCCCAGATGGTTGAGCCCAAGATCCAGCGCGGTCTGTTCGCAGTATTTTCCGCTGGCGATCCGCATGACGGGGGGCTGTTCCTTCCCCGCGATCGCTTTTGCAGCCTCGCCGTTGAACCGGATCTCCCGGCTGGGCATGCAGGTCCCCGCGGGAATCGAAGGATCGACCGAATCGATCGCTTCCCGGATCAGACGGCAGACTCCGTTTACCGTGTCTTTCCGCAGCTGGACATTCGCTTCGAAGATTTTGTCGCCGACCTTGCACTTCCGGACCGCCTGACGATACTGTTCCGGCGTGAAATGTTTTCCGGTTCTGCGGTTGAATTCGGCGGTGTGCCGTTTGCAGAAACATTCGGCTTTCGGAGAAAAACCGCGGATGTCGTCGTCACCCAGAATAAAACAGGGCTTTTCTTTCGCCAGCGCGGCAATGGTCTCGAAGATGTAGTCTCGGAAATTCTCGTCCAGCGGACAGAACCGTTTGACCTCTCCATCCAGATCGATCGTCCGGGTCCATTTTTCTTCGTCTTTATCGACACGCGGCCAGTGCCCCAATATGCTCTGGAGCAGCACGCCGGGCCGGACTCTGCTCCCCCGCAGCGCACGGCTGAATTTGCGGTAGCTTCCGATCAGCAGATCCGCTTTCCTGCGGGCGGGAAAACCTTCCGGATGCAGCGTGAGCGAATACAGCGCGATATTGATCCCGGTTCGTGCCTCCAGCTCGATGACGTCCTGCGCCTGCTGTTTTTCCCGCCCGGGATTGCAGGGGACAATGTTGTAGAACCGAAAGATGTCTTTTGCCGATTCCTTCATTTGCATTCTTCCCTTTCCGGAGATATTTATTGTGCGGAATCACCCTGCCGCCCGACGGAAACCGCCGGATCCGCGGCGTACTACTGTAGCATGTTTCAGCCTCTTTTCAAGTTTCTCCCGCGAATCGTTTTGAAATTACCTTCCGGAAACCTTTTTTCATCTTCTTGACTGTATACTTCAGTCTGTATTTCCCCTCTGCCACGGCATTTTCGAGGGGATTTACGGATAAAGTGTGAAAGTTACATGATCCGGCCGGACCGGATCAGTTCCCGGAACCAATAAAAGCTCGTTTTCGGAATACGTTCCAAGGTCGTGTAATTGACATAAATCAGTCCGAAGCGGGGCCGGAATCCGAGATGCCATTCCAGATTGTCCAGCAGGCTCCAGTGAAAATACCCCTTTACCGGGATTCCATCACGGACAGCTCTCGCAAGTGAGGAGAGATAGGCCCGGAGATATTTGATCCGGTGCGGATCATAGACCTGCAAATCTTCGGAAGGACGATCATCGGCGGACATCCCGTTTTCCGATATGAGGATTTTTTCGGGATGCCACAAATCGTTTACGATTCGGCAGCCCCAATATATCGACGATGGCGCAAAGCTGAAGTCCGCGATACCTGTGCGGAGGGAGGCGTCTTCATTCTCGTTGAAAACGGAGTAGCCTTCCGGCGTTTCCGGGGCGCTCCGGACGGTTTTCCCGTAGTAGAGATTCAAGCCCAGAAAATCCATTGGCGTGCTGATGATTTTGAAATCGTCATCCGTGAATACGGGAGCGTCCGCCCCCTCATGTTCCAAATAGCAGTCCAGATATTTCCCCTCCATGACGGCAGTAATGAAATGGGCATTGATTTCACGGAACGCTTTTTTCGCCGCCTCGATATGTTCGGGAATCGCGATGATCGGCATCAGAAAAGTCGGGTTTTCCGCCAGCCCTGCGCGGGCATGCGGAGCGGTACTCCGGAGTGCCTGAAGCGCTGTCCCATGCGCCAGCAGAAGATGATGTCGGACCTGGTTCAGACGTTTTTTCGGAAGTTTCAGCCCAGGCGCGATCAAGCCCATTCCGTAGCCGACATCCGAACAGGCCAGGAACTCATTGACCGTGAAATAATTTTTTGCCAGACCTCCGAGCTCTTTTGCGATGCGGGCCACATATTCGCCAAAATACTTTACCGTTTCCCGGGATTCCCATCCTCCGAATTTCTCCTGCAGAACTTGCGGCAAATCCCAGTGATACCAGGTCGGATACGGTTCGATCCCGTTCCGGAGAAGTTCTTCGCAAAGCCGTTTGTAGTAGTCCACCCCTTTGGGGTTGATCGATCCGTATCCATCGGGCAGGACCCGGCTCCAGCTGATCGAAAAACGGTAGGCTTTCATGCCTGCCTGTCTCATCAGAGCCACATCTTCACGATAATGATGATACTGGTCGCTGGCAATATCCCCGGTTGCGTTGTCAGCAATGGCGAACGGCCGTTTTTCAAACTCGTTCCAGATCGACGGCCCTTTGCCGTCCTCGTGCGCACCGCCTTCCGCCTGATAGGCTGCGGTTGCCGTCCCCCAGAGGAAATCCGACGGAAAATCACGTTGAATCATTTCGGAATCCACCCCGCTGAATTTATGGTTCTGGGCTGTGGATGACTTCGAAAGACCGCAGCATTCCCTGAAAATATTGCGGTTTTTCTTTCGATCTGCTTACTCCGCCGAAGCAAGAGCAACTCACAGCATTTGTTATCCCGGAAAGCGGAAGTGATTCACGTTGTCCATTCACCTCAAGGACGACTGCCTGTCCGTCATAAACGAGTTTGATCTTGTTCCATTTTCCTTTTTCGGGAGCGAGGTTTGTTATCCGTTTGTCAACCTGTCTGTAATGTGAGTTCGAATCATGGGGACGCCGGTTGCAGAAAACAATGACGAAATGTCCGTTTTCCGTCCTCAGTTCAAATCCGAGCAGAGAGGTTTCATTGTTCCCGGTATGCAGATACACCTGATCCCGATTCACATCCTCGGGGAACACTTCGAACCGGATCGTAAAACCGGCACGCTGCGGAATCACGGTCGGCGGGAATGCAACGAAGTTATTATATTTTCCATCAAAAACGAGCGCATAACTGCCGTCATCCAGTCTTTTCCAGATCGGCGTCGTACAGTTCTTCACTCCGGGTTCCTTTCCGATCTCCGCCAGATTCGGGATCGTTCCCGTGGAATTTATGTGTCCTTCGAAACCGACCGGCACTGGCAGATAGCCTCCGATCACACCGTAGTATTCCCGTCCGGCATCGGTCGTCAGAACGCCGTCTCCGTATTTCGGGTCGAATTTATATTTGATGTGGGGAATGCGGTTTACTGCGACGTCAAGTGAAAATGGACCGGTGCCGTCATTGTAAAGCCGGACTTCCCCGGATGCAGACGAGGCCGGATTCACAACATGGCCGCGGCTCCACCAGACTTTCCCGTCACGGGACACCGCACAGACACCCAGAACGCCGTCCGGCTGATCCGCGGCAATACGGCCTTTGAATTCCGCCTTATGGGTATTGATCGGCAAGGCAAGCCGATCCGGTCTGTGCATGGTTTCCACGCCGAACTGGAGTCCGTCTTCGAATATTTTCATTTTCACTCCGTATTCTCCGAGCTCGCGAAGCGGCAGACTCCAGGTGGATGTTTTCCCTTTGTCAAATCCCTCAAGACGGAGTGCGGAAACGGTCAATACCGCGTTTTCGACGTCTTCCTCTTTCAGCGAAAAAATCCGCGAGCCCAGCCATGGGGTCATGCTGGCCGTCATTTCCGAGGGTGACTCGAACGGGACTGCCTGGTGTTTGAGTGACGGGTTTCCGCGAAGGCCGTCCTTGGGTAATTCGAACCGTATTGCAGAAGGCGCGTTGGACAGTTCCCATTTGAGCTGACACTTCATGAAGGATCTGAGGTTGTGCGTCGTAAAGCGGAACAGCCGGCGCGAAGTGTCATTCTGCAGGAACTCATTCTGCGGATCGTAAACATAAATCTCATTACTGTTCTGGAGTATATCGACCGTATTGAGTTTATGCCCCGGGAAATCAACCCGGACGTCCGCCTGCATGAATTTAACCATCGAATTATGATCCTTCACTTCCTTGAATTCGATCTCCCTGGTTTCGGGAAACATCAGATTCCGGAGCGGAGTGCAGAGCCAGATGCTGTCGCCGCTTGCTGTCGGACGCAAAACCGTGAAAGGGAGTCCTTCCGATATCACATGTTTTTCCCCTTTGTACTCGATCGTCAGCCTGGGGGAAAGCAGACGGGGACTGCTTAATTCCGAGCTTGGGATCGATATGGTATGATCCCGGAGTTCGGCGGCATCGAAACGCAGCGGTTCCGATTTATAGACCGTTTTCCCGTCATGGTCTGTGAGTTCCGCGATTACCGAATAGGGTGTGGACTGTTCCGTGTCGGGCACATTGAGCAGTTCGAATTCAAAGTCCCGGCCCAGGACGAACTGCCGTGGCTGACTCACAATCAGATTGGGAAGGGAAAGGTCGTCGCCTTCCAGCGGCGTCAGTTTCCGGTTCCGGAACAGACTGTTGTAATACCGGACGATCCGCATTGCGGCCATCGGCTTGTAGACAGTCGGTTCAAGACGGGTATCTTCGTGAATTTCATCCCATTCGAACCAGAGTATCATATCGATCGGATACTTGCGGCAGAGTTCGAGATATTTCCGCATGGTTTTCGTGCCGTCCCAGGAGAGAGACTGGGACCCGCAGTAATAGGCGTAGCCGGGCATGATCTGAAATTCGAAGATCTTCTTCCCGTTGAATTCATCCTGGGCGCATGCCGCGGTGCACAGCGGCAGAATGACGTCGTCGTAGTATTCCATGTAAAACGTATTGTCACGTTTGGACAGATAATTCCTGAAATTAATGCCGTCACAGACTCGTAAATACCGGGTCACCTCGTCGAACCATTTCAGCATCAGCGTTGCCGGAACCGCCTTTTTCATGATGTAAACGTTGTAAGGATCCGACATATTCCGCAGGGATCCGATCTGGTGAATATAGGCGAAATCCTGCCCCGTTGCTGCTTTGATATCCCGAATCGACTTTTCCGTTGCTTCCGGAGACAGGTGGTCGGTCAGATAATTGTTGAGCAGCGGTTTCCCATTAATTTTGAACATGGAAGGCTTCCGCGCGCAGTCTTTTAAGGTTTTCCAATCCTGGGGACGGCTGACTTTCCCGTGAAACAGTATGGGAATCACATATGTCTTTTCCTGATCCCCCGCCTCTTTATTGACTGTTTCGGCCGCCTGAAGGGCACGTGAAAAACCGTCGTTGCTCTCGAAATAAAAGGCAAACGCATCCGCACCGGTTTCCCGAAGCAGTTGATAATTTTTGAGAAAACTGGTCATCTTGTATTCGGAGGGACCCGGCTCCCACATGTCCCGGGCGGAAAAAAGCGGCATGTCATACCATTTTTTCCGGAGGTAATAAAGTCGGCCGGTTGAATAAAATATACCTTCCGCAATAAAATATTTCCGATCGAGCGCCAGCTTTTTCTTTGCCCCGAAGTCTTTCATTTCCTTCATAAGCAGACTGCCGAGCCGGTAATCTTCTTCGGAGTACGGGACCGTTTGAGCCGCCTTCTTGCGGATCTCACCGAACAACTCCGACTCCGGACTCGAACTTATTTCCTGCACAGACGTATCGCTGCTGCGTTTCAGCGGACTTTCTTCCGCCGATCCGGTCAAAATCATGCAGAAAAACGCAATTGCGGAAAGAAAAATCCCGGGAATGCAAATCTTCAAACGATGAGAGTTCATGATTTTATATTTCCTCTGTATTTGATCTGGTGCCGTTCGGAGTGAACTCAAGACTTAATCGGCATCTACTTTCCAGCCTCGTGGATTGTTGCTGATGCTGCCGATTTCTCCGCCGTCATTCAACGAATATGGGCTCATCAGATCCGCACGGTAGGATTTGACGCTCCCATCCAGATGCTGAATGCCCGCCGATCCGAGATGACGGGGATGCGGATAGCCGTATGCAGGATTACCGGCCTGCCCGGTGGAATAATCCAGAACCATGTAATATCCGCGATCGAGAGAGTCACTGCGGCGGGTATCCATCGTGACATAAAGACTGCTCGGGTGTTTTGCCCGGGAAACATTGCGCTGGCCTGTCACTTTTTTCGGGTTCTGTCCGACTTCCTGATAATTATAGCCGTAATGGCAATATTCTCCGATAACATTTCCGCTGGAAAGGCTGTTCAGCAGATTCACTCCTGAATTTTTGAAATTCGCGCCCGGACACCGGAATACATCATAAGAAGTGTACTTCTGATGATACAGAAGGGATGCCCAGATCACCTTTTCCCTTCCTGCGGAAGTCACTGTCCAATTCGTTTCGTAATTTGGCACATATCCGTTGAAATCATTCATATAAAGCTGGAATGCAAGACCGATCTGCTTCAAGTTGCTGATGCATGAAACACGCTTCCCGCTTTCACGGGTTTTACCCAATGCAGGCAGGAGCATGCCCGCAAGAATGGCGATGATGGCGATCACGACCAGCAGTTCGATCAGCGTGAAAGCTTTGTTTCGTAGAAATGAATGCGTTTTTTTTGCCTTCAGCTGTTCAGGGATGCCGTTCGTTTTCCGTTTCAGCGGTTTCATGTTCATTTCTTCTGTCTCCTCTTTTGTCGTTGACAGACTGGTTTTTCCGATGATCCGTTGTTTTTTTGTCGATTTGCGTTTTACTGTCCGCTTCTGTAAAATAATTTGCAGAAAAGATTTCCGCAAGTTTCAAAACCTATTATTTTTTATCGCTCGGACAGGATGCAATTCGAGCGGACGGCGGCAGCTTTACGGAAAAGAAACGGGTCTGTGCCGTTTCAGTCCGTATCGGGAACTCCGGCAGGACCATTCAAGAAAGATTGTTAAAAACAATACTTTTTCACTGAATTTTATTGTTTTTGACAAAAAGTATGCTATCTTATCGGAAGAGGAGCTGTCTCATGATCGATCTGCCGGGAAAAGTCGAACTGCTGGGCGTGTGTTATTTCCCTTCGAACGGAAAAAACGTGATCCCGAACATTGTTCCGAAAGATGTTTTTTACATTGAGATCGTGCTGGACGGTGAACTGTTGTATGGCGAGGGCAGTGAACAACAGGTCTGCCGCAGGGGAACCATGCTCTGGCATCAGGAAAACGATGAAACCGTCTGGCGGCGGACTGCTCCCGGCCGCGAATTCACTTCCTTCGCCCTTCGGTTCCGTCTGCTGGAACCATGGAACAGACCGGGGCACCTGGGACACTGGAACAAGACAAATGAACTGGATGAATTTGTGCTGGAAGCCATGCGCCGGACTTTCGATTCGGGCATAGACCGTCAGGTTCTCGGCAGTTATCTGATTCATCGGCTGCTCTGGGAGTTTTATGCATCGACCCTGCCGGATGAAAGAGGGGAATTCCCGCTTCCTCTGGCAAAAGCGATAACGCTTATGCAGAATGAAGATATTTCAGCCGAAAGCATTCCATTTCTGGCGGAGCTGGCCGGCGTGAGCGAAGCCCATCTCTATGCGCTGTTTCGGAAATATCTCCATTCGACTCCGCACAAATACATGCTGCGTCTTCGCCTGAAAAAAGCACGGATTCTTCTGGCGGGTTCCTCTCATCCGATCAAGGAGATCGGGGCATTATGCGGATTCCAAAGTCTGGAGTCGTTCTACCGCGTTTTCCGGATGGAGACAGGTCTGACACCGGTGCAGTTCCGCCGTCGGCAGACGGCCCTTCTGCAGGCGGATATCCTGCGCAGCCAGACTTCCATGAAACTGTGACAGCGCCGTCTTACGGCTTCTGGCTCAGGATATATTTTTCGCCCGTTCCGTAGAGTTGTTCCTGCTTGAAACTCTCTACATGGGAGTTCATGAAGAGAACGTTTGCCGTATTGCTGCGGCAGAAATCCATGTGCTTGTCGGCGTAGTTCGCAGTCGATTTGAGGGGATAGTCATATTGGCTGAAGTTCGAACTTGAATTAATAATCAAAAAACTTAATGAAAAGTTCAAAGTGGCGGTTGACACGAACCCCGGTTCATGCTATTGTATCCGAACGGGAGACGACTATGGAACATACTGCATCATCGAAGGATTCCGTATACCGCTGGAACCGTCTTCATCCGGAAAAGGAGATGCCGCTGAACGTCATATCGGTGAAGGGGCGTCTGGCGGAGGCGCCGATCCATTCCCACGATTTCGAAGAGCTTCTGCTTGTGGTGAACGGGACCGCCTGTTACAGTTCCCCCGCGGGACAGTCGCAGCTGGAGCCGGGGGATGTTTATCTGATCCATCCGGGACAGGAGCACGGATTTTCCAATTCGAAGCATCTCGTTGTCTACAATGTCCTGTGGGCTCCGGATGAACTGCGCTTCGACTTCGGGTGCGTGCGGCGTCTGCCCGGCTATCGCGCCCTGTTTCAGCGGGAGGACGATCCGTCCGGGAAAAGCGGTTTCGGCCAGCATACCCGTCTGGACCGGGAGCAGCTGGACAAGGCGAAATTTCTGATCGAACAGATCCATGAGGAATTGAACAGCCGCCAGGAAGGATACCGGACCGCGATCTATTCTCTGCTGGGCGTCCTGTTCATCACGATCTGCCGTCAGCCCGCGGATCCGGAGAAAGCCTCGCATTCGGGTCCGCAGAACATAGCCAGAGTGATCCGCTACATGGAAAAGCACTATGCAAAGCCGTTGAACCGTACGAATCTGGCGCATATCGCCAATATGTCGGGCGCGACGTTTTTCCGGCATTTCAGAAAGGCCACGGGCTCTTCCCCCATGGAGTATCTGCAGACTCTCCGGCTGAATCAGGCCGAGGGCCTGCTCCGGACAACGGTCCTGCCGCTGAGTGACATCTCGATCCGATGCGGTTTCTGCGACTGCAATTATTTCATCACGTACTTCCGGAAACGGTACGGGATCACCCCGCTCCGTTACCGGAAATTGTTTTCCGAGCCGATGCAGCCGTGATACGGCGTCACGGCGCGTCCGAGGGAAACAGATCGCGCATTTCACGCAGCGAATTGAGCGACTGACGGATCCTGCGCCGGGCCGCTTCATCCGAGACGGATTCCAGGGCCTTCTGGAAATCCTTTTCCGCCAGATCCCATTGCCTGCGTTCCACATACAGATGGGCGCGGAAAAGCAGAATGTCCACGGGATCCGGATCGTTCTTCACGTATTTTTCCAGTTCCGCGAAGGCTTCCTTTTCCCGGTTCTCCTGAACAAGAAGCTGGAACCGGGCTTCCCGGAGCGGGAGGCTGCGGGGATCGGCTTTGAGCATCGGGTCCAGCGAGGCATAGGCGCCGGGAAAATCTCCGCGTGCGGCGCAGATCCGGGCCTGAAGGATGGCCAGAGGTTCCTCCGGATAAAGCCCCTTGATTTTCCGCAGATCCGCCTCGGCTTCATCGCAGCGTCCGAACATCAGCAGGAGAATGCACCGGAAATATTTGAAGTCTATGTTGTTCGGAGAAATGTAAATCATGTCGCCGATCTGGGAAAGCGCCGCATCCGCACCGATTTCGTTTGCGGCGGCCAGAAGGCGGTTCAGAAAGACGGATTCGATGGCCATACGCTCTTCCGAATCCACCGGCGAATAATAGTAGGCCCGTTTTGCCGCTTCGAATGCCTCGCGGTTCCGGCCCATAAGTGCATAGGCCTCCGAGAGATACATGCCGAGTCCCGTGTCGCGCGGATCGGCCGCCAGCGCTTTCTTCAGGATCTCCGCCGCCGCGGGCAGATTTTCTCCGATCCGCACCCAGAAACAGGCCAGCTCCGCCGTTCCGCGGGGATCTCCCGTTTCGGAAAACAGCCGGTACCGGCGGGCGGCGGCGATCTCATCGCGTTTTGTCCCGAACAAACCGTTTTCGGCCATGAAACCCAGCAGGTAGTGCGCAGGGCCGTATCCGCTTTCCGCTTCGCCCCGAAGCTGATCGCGCATTCTGGCAAGTTTTTTGGGATATTCCGGGGTGCGCGGATCCAAGGCGTTGATCTCTCGGAACATGCATTCGCCTTCGCTGATCTCCGCCTCCACCATTTTTCCACAGTGGCCGCACCGTTTGACGGCGGAAAGAAGCGTGGAATTCCGGAAGGATGCGGTATAGTCGCGGATCACATCGTCATCGGCCCGGGATAGGGCCAGGACTTCCCGTTCGGAACCGAAGGGCATGCAGGAGTGAAAGAGAAGAAGCGCCCAGGTGAAGAAGCACGCGGTAATAATTTTTCCGATCATAGTTTGAACTCCCGTCATTGTCATTTATCCGTATCTGCCGCCCGGGACGGACGGAAGAAGGCGGACCACAGATAGCTGAAACAGAAACATGCGAACGAACAGAGCACGATCGTTGCGCCCGCGGGGGTGGACATCCAGTCCTGTGCGGAAAGGATCAGACCCGCTGCGCTGGAAACGATCGAAAGGATCAGCGTATACCAGAACATCTCGGCCGCGTTGCGGGCGAAATTTCTGGCTGCCGCGGCCGGCACGATCAGAAGCGCTGTGACCAGAAGCACGCCCGTGGTCCGCACCGCAAGGATCACCGTCAGTGAAAGAAGAACGGCAAAACCGTACTGGTAGAAGCCCGTGCGGACCCGGTGGACCGCCGCCAGCAGAGGATTCACGGCGATGCAGAGCATCCGGTTGTAGGCCATGAACTGAAAAATCAGAAACGCCAGCAGGAGCGAGGCGATCAGGGTCAGATCCTTTCCGGAAACCGTGAGAATATCTCCGAACAGAAAGGTTTGCGCCGATCTTGCCGCTCCGTGGTCGCGGCTGACAATGGCCAGTCCGAAGGCCACCACCGCCGAAAAGATCACGCCGATGACCGTATCCGTGGAAAGGCTGCTCCGCCGCTTCAGCAGCATGATCGCCATGCCTACCGCGACGGCCAGAAGCATCATGGTCACATTGGGATCCCAGGCCAGAAGCAGACCGATCGCCACTCCGGCGAAGGCCGAATGCCCGATGGCATCCGAGAAGAAGGCCATCCGGGAATTCACTACCTGGATCCCCGTGCCGGCGGTCAGCGGCGCCAGGAGCAGGAGCCCCAGCATAGCCCGGCGCATGAAAGGGAAGTCCATGCAGTCGAAGGGGAACAGGAGGGAAAGGGCGTCCGCCGCCCGGAGCATCAGTTCGTCAATCATGGCCGGCTCCTTTCTCCTCTTCCGCGGCGGAAATATGATGCTGCCCGCAGGAGCAGGAGCCCGAATGGGCCGCGTGATGATAGGGGCAGGAGCTCTCGCAGGTCTGTGCATCGGCCGGCAGATTATGCAGATCCGGGATCCCGAGATGCAGTCCGAAGGTCTCCGTCAGTACCCGATGCGTCAGCACTTTTCCCGGATCGCCCTGGGCGCGCACGGTCCGGTTCAGACAGATCACATGCGTTGCATGGGCGGAAACGGTTGCAAGATCATGACTTACCATAAGCTGCGTGAACCCGCGGTTGAGCCGGATCTTCTTCAGCAGTTCGCAGCAGATCTTTCCGCCTTTCACATCCACTCCGGACGTGGGCTCGTCCAGCACGAGGATCTCCGGATCCCGGAGCAGCGCCTGCGCCATGAGGACCCGCTGTATCTCGCCGCCGGACAGGGCGCCGAACCGGCGGTCCGAAAGTTTTTCGCACTCCAGTTCGCAGAGCATTTCATGGATCCGGGCGACGAGTTTCGGAGAACGTCCGAAGAACAGGGGGATCCGCTGGATCCCGGCAAGAAGATAATCCGATACGGTCATCGGCATTTCCCGGTCGAACTGCAGTTTCTGGGGGACGAAACCGAACCGGGGAAATCCGCCGCTTTTGGGAAACGTGATGGCGCCCGAGTAGGAGAGCTGTCCCAGAATGGCCAGAGTCAGACTGGTCTTGCCGGCTCCGTTGGGGCCTACGATGGCGGTGAATCCGCCGGAGGGAACACGGGCGCAGACATCCTCCAGGATCTGGGTTTCCCCCATCCGGATTCCCACGTGATCCAGAACAATAGCGTCGGCGGACTCGTCTTCCTTCACTTCCCGTTACCTCCGCGGAGCGTTTCCAGATTCTTCCGCATGACTTTCTGATAATAACCATGTTCCGGATCCGCGGGGCCCGATGCGCAGGGGTCCAGCACGGAATACGCGATCCCTGCCTCCCGGGCGATCAGTTCCGCCGTCTCCTTCGAGTATTGCGGCTCCGCGTAAAGAACCGTTACCTTCTTTTCCCGAATCTGTTTGCAGAGCCGGGCGATCAGGGCAGGGGACAGGGATTGGGATTCCTCCGCGCGGAGGGAAACTTCCATTTCCATACCGCACAGACGGGCAAGATACGCGTAAATATCGTGCTGGACCGCGATTTTCCGTCCGGTCAGACCGGCCGACCGGAATTCTCCGGCGAGAGCCAGAAGTTCCGCTTGGATCTTCTTCCCGTTCTTTTCGTAGAGAGATGCGTTTTCGGGATCGAATCCGGAGAGCGCCTGCACGGCGTTCTTCACCATCTCCGCCGCCGTGTCCGGACTGGCGAAGAGATGTCCGTTTTCGTGTCCGTGATGATGGTGATGATGATGGTGCCCGCACTCCGGATCCGTGCATGATTCCGCGGCCTCGTGACCGTGGTCCGCGTGCTCCTCGTGATCGTCGTCATCGTCGTCGTCATCTTCTTCCTCATGGATCACGCCCGAAATACCTTCGGCCAGAGCGATGGATTTCAGTTTCGGGTTTGCGGAAAGCGCCGTTTCCCAGAGCGAGTCGTCCAGACCGAGTCCATTCCGGATCAGAAGCGTTCTGCCGCCCGAAAGTTTCATCAGATCGCCGGGCGTCAGGGAGTAGTCATGGGGACATCCCGTGTCCGGCGGCAGAAGCAGTTCCGGACGGACCGGTCCGCCTTTCGCCACGTCACGGACGAGGAGATAGACGGGGTACGTGGTGCAGATCAGCTTCCTGACCGGTTCCGCTCCGTCACCTTCCGGGTTCTTCCCTCCGCGGGGAATGAGGAACGCCGCGGCAAGAATGGCCGCCAGTGCACAGCAGACAACGGTCAGTATGATTTTTTTTCCGTTCATTTCCGATTCTCCTTTCCGTGTCGGCCGTTTTCCGAATCTGTTATTTTTTCAGCAGTTTCAGCAGAAGAGGCATGGCCGTTTCGAAATCCACCCCGTACCAGTTGTGGTCCGGATAGGATATCGTCCGGCGGATGGACTCCACCGTGTATTCCACGGCGGTCTTCAGGGCGTCATTCAGGTCCTGACCGCACATGAGTCCGGCAAAACAGGCGCTGGCGAAAACATCGCCCGTTCCGTGGAAGGAAACCGGCAGATATTCGCTGAAATATGTGGTGAATGCTCCGGTCTGCGAGTTGTACGCCGCCACGCCGCAGCGGCCCGGCTCGAACGATACGCCGGTCAGAACGGCCGTGGGACATCCGAGTCCGCAGAGCCGTTTCAGAAGACTGCGGACGTATTCCTCTCCGCAGGGGCCTTCCGGATAGGGCTCGCCCAGCATGAACACCGCTTCCGTCAGGTTCGGCACGATGATATCGGCCGCGCCGCACAGCTTTCCCATGCGGAGCGCAAAATCCGGCGTGAATCCCACATACAGCTTTCCGTTGTCGCCCATGGCCGGATCCACAAACCGCAGCTGGCCCGGACGCCGGAATTCACGGAAGATCCGTTCCACATGAGCGATCTGTTCGACCGTTCCGAGATATCCGGTGTAAAAGCCGTCAAATTCGATCTTCCGGTCCTTCCAGTGGTCCGTGATCGCCTGGATGTCGTCGGTCAGATCCCGGAACGTGAAGCCGGGGAATCCCGTATGCGTGGAGAGGATGGAAGTCGGCAGGATCGCCGTTTCCAGACCCGCGGCGGAAAGGACCGGAAGCGCCACGGTGAGCGAACACTTGCCGACACATGAAATGTCCTGAATGGAGAGTACCCTTTTCATTTCCTTGCTGCCTCCGGATTCCGGTTAAGAACGTACGATCCCCTTAATATACGCTGTGAAGCGTACTTTTGCAACCCTCCTTTCCCGGTTTATCCGCCCTATTTTCGCTTTTATTGCCTGTGCCGGATCTCCGGCGGACGGGTGATCCCCGCGGGCGCGGCGAACCGCTCCATCCGGTTCGCCATGGTGTTCCAGCAGCGGACGGTCAGTTCATGCCGTCCGGGAGGCAGGGGGAATGCGTACGGGGAAAGGCCGGATTTTTGCGAGGGGACGCCGTCGATCAGGAGCTCGGCGATATTTCGGAATCCGGGCAGGACCAGGAAGTCGTTTTCGCCGGTCTCCGCAGTGCCGAGCCGGATCTCCGCCTCTCCGGAGTAGAAGGGCTGTCCCTGTGTTTCCCATCCCGAATCCGGCATCAGCGAATCGCGGCGGGGAGTCAGAACGAAGAATTTCTCCGACGGTTCGTAAATATCCAGAAGGTAGGCCCGGTGAACCAGCTGCGCGTAATCGCCGGCGGTTTTCAGTTCCACGTCGAAATCGCCGCGGAGCAGGGCGGGCACGGTAAACTTCGCGGGCTCCTCCAGCCGGATCGTATTCTGTTCTGCCGCCTCGAACCGGAAGCAGAGGTACTCATCGTCATAGACTTTTTCCGGCGTCCCGCCGAGGCATTCTCCGCCGTTGATCCGCACCGCTCCCGGATGATCGGCGGGGATCAGCAGGGCGATTTTCATGCCGGACGGCGCGGAAAAACGAAGTTCCCGTTCGAAGGGGATCACATTCTCCTCTTTCCAGCGTACGGGGCAGGGCTTGTCGAACACTGTCTTTTTCTGCCACGTCGTCGGGGTGCGGTACGATTCGTAAGGTCCGCCGACGACGGCGATTTCGCCGGGTTCCAGCTCCAGTTCGTATGTCTTTCCTCCGAACGAGAGAGAACCGGAGACGGGCGCCGGATTCCAGATATTGGCCGCCAGAAGATACTCTTCTCCATCCAGTCTGCGGCGCATATAGGCCAGTTCGCCGCCGGTGAAGGTGACTTCCGGATCCGGCAGTTCCGGGATCTCTTTCAGCGGATCGACCGCATTCGGAATGGAACCCGCATATCCCTCCGGCACAATCACGTATCCTTCCGCACGGCGGTTGAGCTTGTCGCAGAACCCGAAGAACGCAGAGGCATCGCGGTCCCTCCAGACTTTCCGGGAGGGATCGATCACCGCATAGTCGGCGCAGTATTCGCCCTCGGACGCCGCACGGCACCAGCGGGCCAGCATATCGTTGAACTGGCGCAGTCCGTGTCGGTGCGTGGTCGAAGCGAATTCCGGAGGCGCGAAGAATTTGATTCCGCTGCGGAAACGGTGATGGACCGCATGGGGCACGATGAAGCTGATCCCCTGCATGATCTGCCAGGCGGCGATCCTGCGCAGGTCGTTGAACGTGGAGTTCCAGTTGGTGGCGGCGAACATTTCGCACATGACGCGTTTTCTGCCGTTGAGCACGGCGGCGCTCTCCGCATATTTCGCCCGCAGATCCCAATGCGTATCGTTCAGTTTCGGGTGCGTCAGATATTCCGAACCGCCGCCCAGCGTGACTTTCGGCGTGTAGTAGCGCCCGTCGTAATGGGTCCCGCCGTCCAGCACCATGATCTCATGGTCCGTTCCCGGATAATCGGCGCAGCTCAGCAGCGTCAGCGGATCGCCTTCCGTGAAGACGGAGCTGCGGCGGCAGTTTTTGTAGCTCATGGGGCCGGTGTCGGAGGTGTGGAATGTGTACAGCACATTGTGAGCTTTGCACCAGGCGTGATTTCCCGCAAACCACTGCTGATAGAGTTCGCCGCACAAAAGCCAGTAGTCGTTCTGCACGGGCGCGGACGGATCGTTGAACAGATCCTTCAGGTGCGGTTCGATCCGGTACCCGAACCGCGAGGCGAAGATCTCCGCGAAGTTCCGGCTCCACGGATAATATCTTTCCGGACAGTCCTTGAGAATGTGCGCATTGAGACGGCGGTTGTCGGCATCCGAGAAGAATCCGGTTATGCCGTTTCCGAAATACGGAGCAAACCGCTTGTAGTATTCCTCGTAGACAAACTTCCGGAAGTATTCGCCGCTTTCCGGTTCCTCGAAGGCGGGGAATCCCCAGGGCACCTCGAGGATCTCCAGTTTTCCTTCGGCATTGGGCTTCAGCCGATGCTGTTTGAGCCCGGGGGCGACAGCCTCGATCCTGCCTGCCGCATCTCCGGGCGGATAGTTGAATCCGTCGTTGATCCATAGCTGGAGATGGAGTTCCCGGGCCGCTTCGATGAACCGTCCGGTGACTTCGAACCAGAAATCCGAGAGGTATCCCCTGGAATCGAATCCCTGCGGCGGTTTGTTGAAAAATACGATACCGCCGTATCCCAGCTCCTTCATGCGCTTCATGGCACTGAAAACCGCTTCGGGCGTATAGTCCGCAGGGTCGGTGGTGTTCAGAAAGTAAAACGGCACGGGCCTGAATCGATCAAGCGCGGATTCCCTGTTCATATCAGCATCTTCCTGGTTTTATGGTATTTTTTCTTCGGTGATTTCGATATTGCGGAAAGACACGGCCCCGGTTCCATCCAGGGACAGCGTCAGCAGCAGCGCATAACAGTTTTTCCCTTCCGCCTGCGGGATCTGCTTGTCGGCGGTCGTGCGTTCCCAGCCGCCGGTCCCGGAGACGGATCCGGAGGTGAGCGGGAGAGAACCCGGGACCCCGTTGTACTGAGGCTGGAGCGACCATTTTACTTTCCGGTCGGGCTGAGTCATGCTTTCCATGGACAATGTGTAGCGGTATCCTCTCCGGACCGGGATGAACGCCGTGAGCGTAAAGGGCTGACTGTCATTTCTGCGTATGGTGTGGATCCCGGCGGCGGGATCGAACGCATATTCCGAACGGCTGTCCTTGCCGCCCGTGTAGATCCCCGCATGGTAATCCAGTTTCCAAGGACGGGCGGGCGGGGGATTGATCCCGATGATCCGGAAGCCGCGGCCCGGAACTTTGAGATTGACTTTTCCGTTTTCGACCGGATAATCCTTGTTGGTGTACTCTTCCCGGACCGTCTGGATCCCTTGTGCGAACGGCCCGAGATCGAGGCTCGTTTCCGCATGCATGGGATCGGAGTTGCATACCATGGCCAGAATGCGGCTGCCGGAGTCGCCGTCCGGTACCGTGTAGTAGGAAACCCGCACTTTCGGGTCGGACGAGGTGATCTCCTTCTGCCGGTCGAACCGGTGGAACACCGTACCCGGCTTCTCGATCCCGTAACGGCGTTCGGCGTTCCAGATGGAGGCCATCACCGGATTGTAGGCGAAACACGAATTCATGTCGATATCATAGAGCAGCAGCATGGTCTCGGCCGCTTCGGTCGCCCGCTTCTTCTGTTCGACGGGAAGCGAAGAGCGCTGAAGCGAGGTGACCGTGCTCCAGCAGATGATCCCTGTGCCCATGACATCGCGGTTGAACTCGGTCTGAAGGATCAGCTCCGGGATCTCATCGGTGAACGGATAGAGCGTACGCGCGAAGATCGCCTCGAACTGTTCGCCCGGGACAAAGAAATCGGCCAGTCCGTTCATCATGGGGAAGAAGCTTCTCTGGGCATGACACCAGACCTGTTTGCCGGCCGCATGCGCCTGACGCACCGTGCGTTTGACCAGTTCGCGCTTGTGCAGAAGCGCGTAGGTCTTGATATCCCTTCCGAACTTGTCTTTGAAGCCGCATCCGTGGAGCGGATTGATACAGGAATTGTTGCCGCAGAGATCGAAGTAGATCGCGGCCGCGGCTTCCGAGCCCGGATGTCCCAGCAGCTCGTGGATATTGGCGGAATAGAAATCGACCGACGAACAGGCATTGCAGGCGGAAAGCGTGTGGACTTTCCCCGTTTTCACCGTCCCGTCCGGCGAATACCGCTGAAAATTGAACGTATATCCCGAGGCGCCGGGGATCTCCCAGTATTTCCTGAAGTAGACCGCTTCCGGCGTTTCGGATCCCATGGCATCCGCCATGCCGTAGATCCCCTGGCTGTTCGGACGCGTAAGCCGGAAATGCTGTTCGAACCGCCAGTTCGGTTTGTAGGTGGAGACTCCGGTGAACGCCTTCCCTCCGAACTGGGTCATCATGAACCCGGGATATGTATTGTCATTGTGCCGAATGGCGCGGAACACCTTCGGCAGCGGCCGGGTCGGAGTGGCGATGAAGACTCCGCGGTACGGTACGTCATCGGGCATCTTCACTTCGCGCGTGATAAGATCGACCGAGGCCTCCCCGGTTTCCAGGTCAACATGGTAAACCGGCTTCTTCGGATCGTAGATCCAGTTGGCGTCGTTGACGGGGGCAAAGGCGAACCCGCCTTTTTCCGAAACCATCCACAGCTCCTGCAGAGAGTCGTCCATTCCGTTGTCATACAGGAAATCGCCCCGGCCGTTCTTCCAGACATGCGGACGCATGAGATAATCATGATATCCCGGCGCCTGCTGCCAGCTCAGTTTCATGGATCGGATCACAGGCCCGCCCTCGATGACCCAGTCGAACAGGATCATCCCGTCGAACTCAACGACGGCGGAATAGCGGATGCTCCCGCCTTCGATCGCCGCTTTTCCCGTATACGTGACACGGTCGCTTTCCGGAACGGCGTCTCCGGCTTCCCAGCTCGAAACCGGGAGATCGTTTATCAGCAGACACGGCGGTTTAATGAACAGCGGATTCCCCGCAATGAAAATCTGTTCCGGCAGCGGGCCCGGACCGAAAACATATTTCCGGTTCCAGAGATTGACCGTCCGGCCGTCCACGGAGAAATCCTTCCAGATCGCCGGAACGGATCCATCGTTCCCGCAGCGGTTTCCGATGAAGGAAAGATCCGGACGCACGATTTCCGCCTGTTCCTCCATCTTGCCGGACCGTGTCTTCAGCGTATACTTGCCGGGACGGTCGATCGAGGTCAGGAATTTGACGGTTTCTCCGGGCGCGAACTGCCATTGCCCGGTCTTGACGATCTCGTCTTCCCGATACAGTTCCCAGTCGAGTACAAGCTTCCCTTCCCGGTAAAGCTTTGCGGCTTCCTCCGGAAGAGCAATGAAGTCGAACTCGGCTTCAAGCTGATCGCTGTCCTTCCCGTGTCCGCGGTCGACTCCGTTCAGCGTGAGATCGAAATTCCGTTCCGGACCCGCGGCCTGACCGGTGCACAGCGCATTGAACTGATTGGCGATCTCCAGCGGAGTCAGCGGACGGGAGTAGATCTTGCAGTCATCGGTCAGGGTAATATGTTTTGTGTGGTCGTCGTGATGGAAATGATTGCGGAAACCGATAAAGGAGTTGGAATCCGGGACCAGATCGAGCGATTTGCTCCGCTTTGCGGGCAGGCCCGCTTTCCCGCAGAATTTGCCGTTCAGATACAGCGAGAGGGATTTGTCATCCCAGCAGGCCGCAACCTGAAACCATTCGTCTTTTCTGATCTTTTCCAGACTGATCTGAACGCGGCCGACATCGCCGAAGCGGTGCGGAGGTTCGGAGGAATACCAGTCCCAGTACAGAATGCCGCCGTATTCATAGAGCAGATACTTCACAGACCGTGTCCCCTGTGTAAAGAGGAACTGGGCATAGGCCACATTGCCCCGCTTGGAAGCGGCGCCCGGATGGTAATCCTTTGCCTGGATCCACATGGTCAGCGTTCCCTGCTGCCAGTCGATATTCCCCGCCGCGGGATAGATCAGATTTTCTCCGGGATTCGGCTGATAAGCCTGCTGACCGTCGAATCCGACGGCCCCTCGGAGCAGAAAACTCGCATCGGCCATGGTTCTTGAATTCCGATCCCCGCCGGCCTTTTCCGCCTGTGTGCCGAATTGGTCGAAGGTGACGCAGAAGCTCAGGTCCGGATGACTGATTTTCTGTTCTTTCGGGACCGCTTTGAACTGCCCGAATGCGGAAAGACATGCCGCTGCGGCGAAAATGAAGGCAAATGCCTTCCTCTTTCTTCTTCCGTCAATCATCGTCGAATTCCTCCTCAAGCTGAAATTCAAAATCATCGAACCAGACTTCACCCCCGGCCGAGTTGGAAACGCCGAGCGTGCAGAGCAGAAATTTCACTTGATCCCACTTGTTCCCCCCGGCCGGGATCCGCATGGAGTAGATCAGCCTGGTCCATTCGCCTGCCGCCGATTTGTTTGTCCCGTACGTCCCGTTGTTCAGAAATTGCCCCTTCGCATCCAGCCCCTGGAATCCGAGCGAAACTCTGACCGCCGGATCGGTTCCCGAAGTCCTGTACCAGACCGAGGCTGTATAATTTTTCCCCGGCGTGACCGGCAGTTTTTTCAGAAAACACATCGAGCAGTTCAGAGGACACTCCGGGCCGATGGCGATTTTCAAGGCGCCCGGCGCGGTTTTTCCGGTCGTTTTGTCCAGCGTGCCCGAAGCGATCATGCCGTTCGCCGTCCAGCTTCCCCAGGGCTTCCCGGAAAAATCGTCTTTGACGTTTTCCGAGCCGGATACGGTGATCCCGGCGAGAAGCATCAGGCAGACCAGTATGAAGATCCTGTCCATGACGGGATTCCTTTCTGCATCACGGCGGTCAGTTGACGTATGCGCTGCTTGCTCCCTCCAGCGGGTGTCTCGCCTTGTGTTCGTCTCCGTCCCTGACCTGTTCCAGATGCTTGTCCTGCATCAGAACGTTGCACTGACGGGCGTGCCGCGGCGCCAGATAAGAGTAACCGCTGAGGAGAGCATTCGGGATCAGCGGAGCAAATCCCCAGGCATAGCTCTGATCCCATTTTGAGCCGGTGAACAGCGGATTGTTTTTGACATTGTAGACGTCTCCGACCACACCCGCTTTCGACGGCTGGCGCACCTGCTTGGTCTTTCTCAGCGGATAGTTGCTGGAACCGAGGGTGATGCTGCCGAAACGCATTTCCATCTGCAGCGTGATCCCGTAATATTTTCCATCCGAGGATTGGCGGGTCCCGATTTTGTAAACGTTTTCCAGCTCCGCCGGTGTCGTGGCGGGACAGACATAGACATCGGATGGGACCTTGATGTAATTCTTCAGCAGATGATCGAAGCCCACGTTCTCCCGCTGCTGTCCCGGAATATAATCCTGATTGTCGTTTTCGTACATGGTCATGCAGAGCCCGATCTGTTTGCATTGCGAGGCGCACTGCGTTCCCTGGGCTCTCTGTTTTGCCGTGCCCAGCGACGGCAGGAGCATGCCCGCCAGAATCGAAATGATGGCGATCACGACCAGCAGCTCGATGAGGGTGAAATCTCTTTCTTTCATTTGACTCGTCTCCTGTTTTGATGTGGGTTGTCTGTTTTTATTTTTGACGTGGATTCCCGTTCGATCAGTTTCGGTTTGACGACCCGGAGCATTTCTATCCGGTCCGGCTCCTGAAGATTATGGAAAAGCATCCTGAACGCTTCGTCCAGATGCCCCCGGAGATTCAGGTCGACGCCCGTCACCGGAGGATTGGCAAAGCGGCTCAATGTGGTGTTTCCGATGGAGACCACCGAAACATCGCGGGGGATCTGTTTTCCCGCATCGCGGATGGCCGCCATGGCTCCGTACATGATTTCATCGGTGGCGCAGATCACGGCGGTGAAATCCGCAGAGGACAGAATCTTTTTCATCGCCTCGTACGCGGCCGCCATCTGATCGCCTCCGAAAAGGTCCATGCTGACGGGACAGAACAGTTCCGGATCGTATTCGTTTCCCAGCCGGGTCATCCAGGCGGTCTTCTGCATGGCGAGAATGGAGGCCGGACTCCGGCCCGGCTCGCCCAGTTCCTTCGTCCCGAGGGCCAGCACGATCCGGCGGTGCCCCAGACGGCGAAGATGGTTCATCAGCATATCGATCCCCACGGCGTCCGACCCGATCACCGAAGGTATTTCCAGTCCGCTTCTGAGCGCGCCCGCGGAGACGAACAGCTCCGGCGCGGAGGCAATGTCTTCGCGGAACTCCCGGTAGTCCGGAAGCGTCCCGCAGAAAATCGTGGGCTGACGATACTGCAGGCAGGCTCGCACGAAATCCCGGGCCGAGGCGGGACTGGTATGGACGATCCGGTACTCGCGGCCGTTTTTTTCCGCCACAATCTTCCCCGCCTGTTCGAACAGTTTCTGGACTGCGCTGTTGCAGATGCAGTCGATGGTCAGATTCACCGCGTGATCGTTCCAGTTCCGTGTAATCTCCCGGTTCAGGTACGTTCCCGAGCCCACGCGCTTCGTCACGAAGTCCGCGGCGATCAGATCCCGGAACGCCCGTCGCACCGTCAGCACGTTCACATTCAGTTCCGCCGCAAACTCCCGTTCCGACGGAAGGCGGTCCCCGACTTTATAGGAGCCCCGGGTCAGAATGGATACCAGCTGATCGTACACCTGCTGATGCTTCGGACGGACGGTGGCGTTTTTCATGACGGCTCCGCATCCTTCTTTTGCTGATTGATATGTATAACACTTTTAAGGGTACTATAACATTTGCAGACGGGATGTCAAGTCCTCATGAAAATTTATTTGAAAATTCGAATACGGGTGCTATGTTTTGTCTCGCCGATCCGTCTTTCCGGATCCGGAAACAGTGATCGTTTCATCAACAACGAACGGCCCCGCATGGGGATTCTGGAGTATCATGCTGAAGATTTTTGCCCTGTCACGACTGCCGATCCTGCTTTTTCTGTTCGCCGGATTCCTTCTGTATTACCGGCGCCGCGGAAAATGTCCCTGCACCCCGCTCCCGGCCCTGATCCTGCCCCTTGCGGGTCTGCTTTTGACATCCGCCGGCGACCTGTCCGGAGAGTGCGGGACGGCATGCTGGATTTTCGGGGCAGGGCACCTCTGCATGGCCGCATTTCTGATCCGCAGAGGCCGCTTCTCCTGGCGGACGGCGGGGATCCTTCTGTTCCTCCTGATTCCCCTGCTGGCGGCGGTCGTGCTCCCCTCAACGGGAAGCGAGCCTCCTTTTTTCTGGCTTGCGCTTTGTTCCGTCCTCTCGATTGCCGCTGCCGTCGGCGCGCGCAGGTCGCCGGGCGGAATGTGGTATGCCGCCGGGCTCACGACGCTGACGATTTCGCAGATCGGAATCGGTGCCGGCTTCGCCGGGGTCTGTCCTGCATCTCCGGCGACTGTGCCGCTTTACGCCGTTTCCATGGTGATCCTGTCCGTCGCGCTGATCCGCAGCATCCCCGAGGCGCCGCCGATCCCGGAACCCGTTCCGCTTTCGGTTCCGGTTCTGTGCTGCCGGAGTGCGATGATCATGCTGATCCTCGGCCTGCTGGTTCCGCTGTTCATCATCGGGGCGATGGTTTTCTACAACGGACACTACTCCTGGTATGGGCAGATCGTCAGCGAAAGCGGATTCGTCCATGTGGCGTCGAGGCCGAATCATCTTTCCGCCTGGCTCCTCTCAAGCGGACTGACCTGCGCCGGGATCCTCTGCGGATGGTACTTTGTCGAGCGTTTCCGCCGGGGCGCCGCGCCCCGCTGGCAGCGCTGGGCGATTCTCTTTTCCGGCGTGCTCGGCGGGATCGGACTCGTCGGGATCGGCGCGATCCCTCTTGACCGCCACCCGGATCTCCACAACTTCTGCACACTCTGCTCCGTCCCCTTCGGTTTCGCCATCCTTTTTTCCCTTCTGACGCCCCGCGATCTCTTCGGCCGGTTCGGCGAAAAGATGATCTGGCTGACATATACCACGGTCATCCTTTCCATGGTCGGCGCAATGAGCTATCTGATCACCTTGAAGTCCGGAGGATTGCCCCACAAACCGACGGATCCGCTCATCCAGAAAATCACGATTTCCGGGTTCTATGTCTTCATGATGGGGCAGATCATCATGTACGCCGTGAATGCGCACCGGGCTCTCGCCGCGTCGAAAAAAGAAAACGGTATCTGAACCCTTTTGGGGAACCCGGGCGCATGAGCCCCGCTTCGTTCATAAAATGCAGGATTTCTGACTCCGGCGTGTATTTCGATCTGCCCGGCGGAGATGGCCCCGGCATTCGTCAGTCTTTTGTTCCGTCCGAAGCGTGAACGTCGAGCTCGTATCTGGCGCGTGAGGGCGCGAATCCGAAACGCTTCCTGAACAGCCTCGAATAATAAAACGGGTTCGGATAATGGAACCGGGCGGAGACTTCCTTGACGCTGACCCCCGGATTTTCCAGAATGTAACGGAGCGTGCAGTTCATCCTGTAGTCCTGGAAGGCACGATGCGGCGGCGAATAGAAATACTCGTTGCAGATCCTGTTCAGCGTCCGGGAGGAACATTTCATATTCGCGCAGAAGTCCCGGACGGAAAATCTGCCGCGGGCAATGCAGCTCTCGAAATAGCGGTAGATCCGGTAGTAGGTCTGTCCCCGGCCCGTTTCCTGATCGGGATTCTGCAGAAGATATCCGGCCGGATACGCCCCGAGAAACAGCTGAAGAACGGAGAGAAAAATCTGATCGAAGAAAAATTGAGGCAGTTTCTCCTTCCTGTGTCTGACGGACAGATCCAGCAGATCGGAAAGCACCCCGGGAAACGGGATCGGCGCGATCTGTTTTTCCGGCGGCAGGCCCGGAACAAACAGCTGTTTCAGCAGGGAGGAACTGTTCTCCGGGCGCAGATTGAAGTGCATGCACAGGAAGCGTTCCTCCGGGGAAAGGTGGTCGATATGGTGCTGGCCCGGCTGGATCAGGAGAAAGTTTCCCGAGGGGACCGCCAGTTCCCGGTAGTCGAGCTGACAGCGGTACTGAGGCCCGACGGGAACGATCAGTTCGAACAAGGTATGCACATGGGGCAGGAAGTCTCTCCGGACGATCGGCTCCGCTTCGTGAAAATTCGTCAGGGTAAGCTGCCACATCGGATGATACGCCCGGACGCCCCCGTCTCCGCAGATCGAGTTGATGATCATTAAATTCTGTTTTTTCATGGATCGGGCTCCGGCTGATAACGCTTCATGGCATACACATACTACGGGAAATGTTTTTTTCAAATGCGAAAGCCTGTTTCATGTCTTAAAATGACAGATTTTTTGCATGAAAAAGATATGATTTGGCGAAAAAAAGCATTTACAATCCGGCAAAGACATTCTATATTAGGAACAGCATGCCCAGAATGGCATACAAACGAACGCGAACGGGAGAAAAGAAGATGAAACAAAAGAATTTCACGCTGATCGAACTGCTGGTGGACACTACTTGCTTTTGATGTGTTTTGAGCTGCAGCCATCAAGGTATGAGGTATGAGGTATGAAGTATGAGGTAAAAGAGAGTTCCGGCAACCTGATGATGGAGAAGTCATTTTCCTTTGCCCTGCGGGGACGAGTATCGGAGCCAATCCGGAGGAAAGCCGAGGCGCCCAGTCATCCCCGGATTTTCAGGCAAAGATTTCCATTGCATACAAGGAAGCACGGGAGA
>JAFZZR010000149.1 GCA_017615635.1 Lentisphaeria bacterium | reverse complement strand
GTGAAGAGCGCCCCGAACGTGATGATCGAGGGCGAGATGACGTTCCGCGCGCAGATGCTTGACGACTTCAAGCCCGACGGCGTGGTGGTGTGGGATACGTCCGAGGACGTGGAGGCATCGCTTTGGGGCGGCGTGATGACGGCGACCGCGATGACGAAGGGCATCCGCGGCGCGGTGATCGCGGGCGGGATCCGGGACACCAAGCAGATCCTGGAGCAGAAATTCCCCGTTTTCTACAAATACCGTACCAGCAACGGTTCTCTGGGACGCTGCATGATCACGCACTATCAGGTGCCCATCCGGATCGGCAAGGTGACGGTTCGTCCCGGCGACATCATTTTCGGCGACATCGACGGCGTGCTCTGCATTCCGCGTGAGATCGCCTACGACGTGCTGCTCCGGGCCGAGGGCATCGAACGCAACGAAGTGGATATCTTCAGCTGGGTGCGTCAGGGCGATACCATCTCCGAAATCATCGACAAAGGCGGATATTTCTGATGAACGATCTTTCCGGAAAAACAGCACTGGTGACCGGGTCCAGCCGAGGGATCGGCCGGGCCGCGGGCCTGACTCTGGCCGCTCGCGGCGCGAACGTGATCTTCCACGGCGTCCGGGAGAGCGACAAACTCCGTTCCGCCGTGGCGGAAGCCGGGCCCGGCGCCTGCTTTGCCGCGGGCGATCTGGGCTCGGCGGAGGAGCTCGGGGCTCTGATCGAAACTCTCCGGACCCGAGGGGCATTGCCCGACATTCTGGTTCTGAACGCCTCGGTGCAGAGTTATACGGGGCTGGAAAACTTCGAGAGCGGGGAATTTCTCCGTATGTTCCGGACCAATGTGGAAAGTTCGTGCATCCTTCTTCGCGAGCTTTTGCCTGAAATGCGGAAGAAAAAGTCCGGGCGCGTGATTTTCGTGGGCAGCATCAACGGGATCCAGCCCGCCTCGCGGCTTGCCGTCTACGGCGCTGCAAAGGCAGCGCTCATGAATATCGCCAGAACGGCGGCCATGGAGAACGCGCCTTTCGGGATTACGGTCAACACGATCCTGCCGGGCGTCATTGAAACCGACCGCAATGCGGCTGTCCTGAAGGACGAGTCCTTTGCGGAGAAGCTCAAGGCGCAGATCCCCATGCACCGGTTCGGATCGTCGCAGGAATGCGCGGATCTGATCGCGTTTCTGGCTTCGGATTCCGCCGGATATATCACCGGCGCGGAGATCCCCATTGCCGGAGGATGGCAGCTGTAAGACTCAAGCCCGGACCGCGTGCTCCCGGAATACGTCCGCCAGATTCAGCAGGATCTGCACGCACGACTCCATCTCTTCCACGCAGGCGAATTCGGTGCGGCTGTGGGCGCCGTAACCGCCGGTGCAGAGATTGGGGCAGGGGAGCCCGTTCCGGGAGAGTTTCGCGCCGTCGGTGCCGCCCCGGATCAGCGAGGTGAACGGAGTGACTCCGGCGCGCTTCATGGCTTCGAAGGCATGTTCCGTGAGGAAGGGGACTTTTTCGATGAATTCCCGCATGTTGCGGTACTGATCGGCGATCTCCACGCGGAAGGCCTCACGTTTGTACTTTTTGTTGAGGAACGAGGCGGCGGAGAGGAGAAGATTTTTGCGGTTCTCCATGTCATCCGAATCGAAGGTCCTCAGCAGATAGTCCAGCTCGGCGTACGAAACATCGCCCTTCATGGCGCAGAGGTGATAAAATCCTTCCCGTCCGGATGTGTGCTCCGGCACCTCGGCGGGCGGAAGCAGCGAATGAAATTCCATGGCGGCGGTCTGCGCGTTGAACATACGGCCCTTGGCGCCGCCGGGATGGGCGGAGAGTCCGGATACACAGACCTTCGCCCTGGCCGCGTGAAAGTTTTCGTATTCGATCCCGCCGATGGCTCCGCCGTCCAGCGTATAGGCGAATTTTGCGCCGAATCCCGCATAATCGAAAAACAGCGTGCCTTCCCCGATCTCCTCATCGGGCGTGAAGGCGATCTTCAGCGGCCCGTGCGGCCGTTTCTCCTCCAGGATCCGCTCGCAGAAGGTGCATATCTCGGCAATGCCCGCTTTATCGTCCGCACCCAGAAGAGTGGTCCCGTCCGTCACCACGATCCGCATCCCCTTCATGCGGTCGGGCGGCCGTACGGTCAGGCCGCTCTTTCCCAGCGGGATATCGCCGCCCTCCCAGGTGACGACCGAGGCACGGACATCTTTCCCGGAGACGGCGTCGGAGGTATCCAGATGGGCGATCAGCCCCAGCGCAGGGAGATTCTCCAGTCCTTCTGTGGCGGGGATCTCCGCATAGAGGCAGGCCTGCTCCGTCACGCGGCAGGAGACGCCCATGGCCCGGAATTCGGACGCCAGCGCATCGGCCAGCACCTTCTGTCCGGGCGTGGAGGGATGCAGCCCGGATGTTTCGCTGGACTGCGTATCGAAGGCGATCAGCCGCAGAAAGCGGGAAAGAACCGGTTCGGACATTCTGAACTCAGTCTTTTTTGGGCTTGACCGTAAGAATGAAGCCCAGCGCCAGACTCAGGACCGCGCTCATCAGCACCCGGTAGTCCGGGGGAAGACTGAACGTGACCGTGTGGGCGGGGATCCAGAAGAACACGATGCTCTTCAGCATGAAGGAGCCCCAGACTTTCGGATCCAGTCCGGAGAGGAACTCCGCGCCGCCGACGAATTTCTTCTTCGTGACGCAGGTGTTGCACCATTCGTGGGCCAGCATCATCGGATAGCAGAAGATCAGGTTGCACCAGAGGGAAATGGAGAAGCCCATGAGGATGCGGTCGCCCCAGCCGGCCGTGCCGTAGATGAAGGGCTTCGGTCCGAACCAGAGCGCGGTGCCGGAGATCCCTTCCACACCCTTGGCGAAGAGCGCGAAGACCAGGGAGAACAGGAGTCCGAAGATTCCCCAGATGACGAATTTCGGCAGAAGCTGCGGCGTCTTCCAGCTGCCGGTGCGGCCGCGGACCTTCAGCATTTCGCCGAAGGTGGCCAGAAGCGCCACTTTGAAGAAGCCCGTGAGATACGGAAACGCGCTCACCACATGTCCGAAATTTTTCAGTCCGGTGAGATCACTGAACGATCCGGTAAACGAGAAATTCCAGAAGATACCCGCGGCCGTCTCGCCGGAGAAAACCTCCTTCAGCGTGCCGTCCATAATGTCTTTGACGGGTTTGATTCCGTAGTCCCACGGGAAGAAAAAGACCACGGCCGCATAAAGAATCACGTACCCGATGGCGATCCAGTCTCCGGTTTTCAGCTTCATTTTCTGCATTCTCCTTATTCTTGTTCTGTTGATGTTCGACAAAACAATAATCTACACCCCAAAACGCAAAAAAGCAAGAAAATACGGATGCCTTTTCAACTTACAGTTTCCGTAGAGACGGTCCTGCCAAACTCGCGGCTGGTCTTTCGGCGTCTCTCGAAAGCCCGAAATCCGGTATTTTCGACTGTTGCCGCACCTCCGTATTTTTCTTGAAAAGCCCCTTGACAGGTGAACCATCGTCGTTTATATTATGCACAAGGCCAGTCGGTATGATCCCCTTCCTGTTGCTAAGGGCGTTATACCGACTGGCTTTTTCTTTGTCGAAACAGAAGATATTATGAGAGACCTCTTGCGTCTCTCATAATATCTTACCTTACCTTGTATGATGCACACGATATTTCGGGGAACATCAGCCCCAAGGGGGCGGCAGAAAATATCTGTTCGATTGAAG
>JAFZZR010000148.1 GCA_017615635.1 Lentisphaeria bacterium | reverse complement strand
CGTTTCAGGCGGCGGAACCGTCGCAAGCGTCACGTCCGGTGCGGAGACCGTTTCAGGCGGCGGAACCGTCGCAAGCGTCACGTCCGGCATTGCGGTCGTTTCAGACGGCGCTATCGTCGGAATCGTCACATCCGGCACGGAAGCCATCGTCGGAATCGTGACATCCGACGTGCCTGTTGCCGGAGGCACAGTCCGCGCGGCGGCAGCAGACCGAGGAGCAGCATTCCGCTGAACCGGAAGCCGGATGGCGTTCAATTTTTTCAGGAGAATGTCGGGATTTGCAATTCTCCTGCCGAGGTCCTTCTCCGTCATCTCCGCGATCAGCGAGGCCAGCTCCCGCGGCACATCAGGTGCGACAGCTCTGATGTCCGGGACGCTTTGCGGCCCCATGACCTGGGAAAGGATGCTCATCGGCGTCGGGCCGTTGAACGGCCTTTGTCCGGACAGCATCTCGTAGAAAACGATGCCGAGACTGTAGATGTCGGCCCGGATATCGACCTGGCTGGAATCCCGTGCCTGTTCCGGCGACATGTAGGCCGGCGTCCCGAAGACCGTGGCGGCCATCGTGAGCGTGGGATCGTGTTCGTCCGTCGACTTGGCGATTCCAAGATCCGCCAGTTTTGCGGAGCCGTCGACCGCAAACATGATGTTGTCCGGCTTGATATCCCGGTGCACCATGTGGTGTGCATAAGCCGCGCAGAGCGCGCCGGCCATCTGCCGGATGATCTCGAGGGCCCGGTCGGGCGGGATATGGCCTTTTGCCTTCAGGAGGTCCCGCACGTTTCCGCCGGGGACATAATCCATGACGATGTAGTACAGCCCGGTACCGGGATTCATGCCCGCGTCATGGACCGTGATCAGGTTCGGATGACGGATCTTGCAGGCGAGTTTCGCTTCGCGGATGAACCGGTCGACAAAATGTTTGTTTTTCGCGGCGACGTCCGAATCCAGGACTTTCATGGCGAAATGGGAATCCAGCATGTTGTGCCGGACAAGATAGACCATCCCCATACCGCCGTGACCGAGTTCTTTTTCGACGGTATACTTCTCGAAAACCATTCCGGGTTTCAGAGTCTTATCTTTTTTCTTAAGCCATTTCATTGTCATCTGTTCTCAAAAATGGAAAAAAGCGGGCATCAGGGCTCCTCATTTCCGGAAAAATCCACCCCGGGTATTTTTTTGAGGAGATCCCAGGCGTTTTCAAGTTCGAGATCCACATCGGATAATATTCTGCTGCCGGAGCTCCTGCTGTTGAAATTCGAGAAGAACAAGCCGTATGTGTCGGCCGCGAAATCCTTCTTGAAAGACGCATTGAATCTCTCAAGCAGTTCCCCGGCGCTTTTTTCGTCTTTGCATTCGGCAACGGAATTCAATTTCAGGTTTTTGCCTTCGATCTGTCCGGAAATGAAGAAATCGGATATTTGTTGAAGATTATTGCTGAACTCGGGGGCTACGCTCATCGAGGGCGGCAGAAGACGGAAAATACGTTCGGGGCGACAGTTGAACAGAAACATCGGTTCCTTGACGTCGAACGGAATCTCCAGCTTCTTGCGGAAGGCCTTGAGGGGAGCAAAGGGGATCGGATTGTCATATCGGATATCGATCTGGAAATGCAGGGTATTACGATCCTCGGCCAGGACGGAAAACTTCATCCCGTCCGGAGCGTCGTACAGGAAAGAAGCATTTCTTCTGTCCGATTGCACTTTTTCGAGCTGGGGAAATTTCTTCCTGATATCCTCCATATCGGATTGCAGATTGCCGGAAATGTTCGCCACGCCGTTGATGACCATTTTCGGTCCTTTCCAGGAAATCACATACAGATTGAAAACGGCAGCAGCATCCCGGTCCGATATCCTGGAAAAAAGAAGGGAGACGGGATCATTTTCCTCATCGTCATCTTCGTCGACATCCACCCCTTCGATTTCGAGCTGATGCGCAGCTTCCTTCTGGTCTTTCTCAACTTTCTTCTGAAAGGCCTTGTCCAGGTTTTTCATGGTGTTTTTGTTCGTGACGTATAGAGTGGCATCGGCATAAGGCGACATGAACTGCGTCAGAGGATCCGCGGCGCTTAGGACGGCACAGATTCCCAGAACGAAACAAAGACAGGCTGTCAGTTTTTTCATTGCGGGGTCATTCCTTTCGACGATTCAATAAAAAGCAGTTTCTTCAGGGTCCGATTTCGGGAGTCCCAAATCTCCGACGAAGATGATGATGATGGAATAATTGTCTTTCGCACCGGCTTTCAGCACGGATTCCGACAATGCCCGAACGGCCTCATCCGGTCGGCCGGATTCGGAAATGATCTTCTGGATCTCCGGTTCCGCCAGCATGGTCGTCACGCCGTCGGAACAGATCAGGAAACGGTCCCGGGAGCGGACTTCCGTTTCCGACCATTCGGCTTCAGGCTCGTTGGATGTGGCTCCGACGACACGGGTGAGCACATGCGAGAAGACGCTCGTGCGATGATCCCCTATCCCTTTTTCCGGGTGATCGGAGGACATCATTTCGCGTTCCAGTTCCGCTCCGACCGTGTGGTCTCTCGTGAGAACGTTCAGGCTGTTGTTCCGGAGACGGTAGATTCTGCTGTCTCCGATGTGGCAGAGATCGGCACGCCGTGGATTCCACGGGTTGAACAGCATCAGGGCCAGCGTGGTTCCCATTTGAGCAAACGATCTTGTTTCCGCGTATTCGCGGATCTTCAAATGAGCGTCGTGAATGGCCGTATGGATCTTGTTTTTCCTCACTTCGGGCGATTCCCCGCCGGAAAACTCAATGGCATCCGAAATCTGATTCTCCAGCAGACTGCTGGCGATGTCGCCGGCCGAACCTCCGCCCATTCCGTCGGCCACGAAAAAACAGCCGGACTCCAGAAAGAATCCCAGGGAGTCTTCGTTTGTTTTCCGGACCAGACCGGGATGCGTCAGGGACTCGGCAAGCAGGAGTTTTCGGAACTCGACAGGTGTCATTGAGATCTCCCCCAGGAGAAACCGGTTTCTCCGTCCGACATTTTCCAGAGCATGAAAATCAGTTTGATTTCTTTTTTCTTCCAGGCGATCAGGAGCTTGCTTTGATCGTCCGTCAGGGGTATCTCATGAAGAAGCTCGTATTGTTCCGCGCGCATGACATCGGACAACTCCTTTTTGAGCTGTTCGATCGGCTTGGCATAGACACCGCTCATGGCCCAGGTTCTACCGGAACTGTCGATCGGCCCGATGACGGTTCCGCCGGGCGGGAGTTTCGAAAGGATTTCAAGGGCGAATGCCTCGGATTCAAGTTCGGCTTTCGTCTTCTTCTCCCTGCTTTCGGCAGGCTGTTTCTCCTGACTTGAAGCCCGAGAATCTGTTTTTTCGGCGGGCTTCGCCTCGTCTGCCGGTTTGGACGACGCTTTTTCGGCGGGCTTCGCCTCGTCTGCCGGTTTGGACGACGCTTTTTCGGCGGGCTTCGCCTCGTCTGCCGAAGACCTGGACGATAATTTTTCGGCAAGTTTCGCTTTGGCAGAGTTTTTGGACAGCGTCTTCGAGGCAGGCTTCCGATCCGTCAGAGCCTCGGAGGGAGAGACTTTTTCCGGGGGAGCGACGGATTCGCCAGTCTGTGCCAGAACAGCCAGACCGAGAATCAGAACAACGGATGCGGCGAAGATCTTCATCATTCCATTCCCTTCATTGCGCCAGGCCGGCAAGCACCCGTTTGTAGGAATCGTCGGTGGCGGTTGTCGTGCCGGTCGCCGGCTGAACCGTATTGACATTGTCATCAAGATTCGGCCACGGTTCACCGATGACGGAAATGACGTTCTCCATTGCGGTCCCGTCCCGTTCGGTTTTCCGGCTGCTTCTCCGATACAGGTAGGATTCGGGGCGGAAGCCGTCCCCTGCAGTGACGGAACCGCTGTCCGGCACTTCCGTCCGGGTCAGCTTGAAACTTCTGTCGTAGAGTTTCGGAATGGATTCATCATCGGAAAAAGCGGAGGAAACAGCGATCAGCCCCAGGAAAATGGAGGAAACACGGTTCATGCCCAGTTCCATGTTGCCTGCCGCAAGCATTCCCCAGGGTGTGTTGGCCTCGAACAATCCGGCTCCGGTACGCGTTTTGACCACATTCACGCCCCAGAGATCCCGTTTGTTCTCCCCGTACAGCCAGTAATCCGTTCCTGCGCCCGCAAGTGTTTCGCGTTTGTTCCGGTCCTCATAGAATTGAGTGAGCGAAGTGTTCAGACGCTCCTTGGCCTTTTCAATATCCTTGAAGTACCGGTCTCCCGCCACCCAGGCAAGATTTCTGTTTGCCTCCTGCAGATGGAGGATCCCCATCGTCAAATCGAAGATCAACAGGGTTCCTCCGATCAGCAGCATGTAGATCGGAAGCATCAGGATGAACTCGAATGCCACCGTCCCTTCTTCCGAGGAGAACAGCTTTTTCATCCGATCAATTCCCATTGACGAGGCCTCCGCTTCCGCCTCCGCTTCCATTTCCGCCTCCCCATATTCCTTTCAGCTCTTCTCCACCTCGGGACACGCCGGATTTTATCAGTTCTCCCGCTTTCTCGGTGGCGATATTGCCGACGATATCCAGGCCCAACTCGATATAACTCATATAGTCTTCCAGAAAATGGATCTTGCTCAACACCTTTTTCACGGACTTTTTCAGCCAATTGATAAGTTTGTTGGCCAGTTTCGTCAGGACAGAGGTCAGTTTCTTGACGACCTTGTCCACCATGCGGTCCAGCAATTGCTTCCCGATGTTCTTCCAATCCTCAAGACTCATATTGCAGATTTTTGCGAAAGCGGCCTTGACATCGGAGAAGGAAAGGTTCTGGAAGAATTTCACGATATCGGCTCTGTTTATTCCGAAAAACTCATAAACGGAGCTGATGAAGGGGAACTTTTGTTCCCATTTCTCCAACTGTTTGTCTATGGCTTCTGTGATTTTAGAACTGAAGATCGACTTGGCGCTATCGACAATTGACCCCAGACTGCCGTCACCCGTGGCAAAATTGACGATCTTGCGGGAGAGATCCTCAGCCTGTTCCTGCGAGAGACCGGCCTTGACCATAACGGCTTCCAGGGCCTCCGCTCCGGTTTCGCTCCACGGAAGTTCGCCGTTCATCGAATCGAGCACATTATGAACAAGCTTCTTCTCTTCCGGGGAAAGCTTGGAATTGTCGATTATATCTTTGGCATAGGAATCGAACACGGTCTTCCCGACTTTCGTGAAGTCGACGGGCTGGCCGTTCTTTCCCTTTTCGATCGCATCCTTGAGCGCCTTTTTCGCATCGTCGCCTTTGACATACTGGTCGATCGCGGCATCCAGCGCAGCGCCTGCCGCGCTTCCGACCGTCCCTTTGTCGCTCATATAATTCTCTATGGCGCTGTTGATGACAGCGGCCCCCTTTTCGCCGACATACTTGGAAACGATAGTCTGCGCGGCCTCGCTTGCGGCGGACTTGAGCGCCGCCGTGTTGCCGGTGTCCGCGAGGAACGTCTGGATGTTGCCGGAAATACTGGACGCCTTGTCCGCGGGAATCCCCTTCTTGATCATTTTATCCTTGAGATAAGTACCAGTGGCGTTCAGCAATGCGCCATCTTCTCCGGCAATATCGGCGATGACGGCATGCGCCAGCTTCTTCTGGTTCGCGCTCAGGTTGGATTTGTCGATCAGCTCGTCCGCGCCATAACGCGCCAGTGCAGTGGCCGTCCCCTTGTAATCGACCGTCTTGCCATCCTTCAGGTCGGCAACGGCCTTCTTCAGGGCGGCATTGCTGGCGGGATCCCGCACATACTGATCGATTGCGGTGTTCAGCGCCGTCTCCGCCGTGCTCTTCAGGGTACCATCGGCGGACATGAACTCCCGGATCCCGGAATTGATCACTTCGGCGCCCTTCCCTCCGACATACTGGTTGACCAGTTCCTGCATCGAAGCGGAGGCTGCGTTCTTCAGCGCCGCGACATTGTTGGTGTCGTTCAGGAAGTCATGGACGAAACCGGCGACCTGGGAAGCCGTTTCTTCCGGGAAACCGCCTGCCTTGATCAGTTTTGCCTTGATGTAATCTTCCGTGGCATTCAGGAAAGCGCCATCCTCTCCGGCTATATCGGCGATGACGGCATGCGCCAGCTTCTTCTGGTTTGCACTCAGATCGAAGTTGTCGATCAGCTTGTCGGCGCCGTGACGGGCCAAGGCTGTCCCGACTTCCATGTAATTGACGGCTTCGCCCGCACTCAGATTGCCGAGAGCCTTTTTCAGAGCGGCATTGGAAGCGGAATCCCGCACATACTGGTCGATCGCGGTATCCAGCGCCACGACCGCTGCGTCTTTGGCCGTGCCCTTGGCGCTCATATAGGTCTGAATCGCCGCATTGATCGTGGCGGCGCCCTTGGGATCGACGCACTTGGTGACAAGCGCCTGAAGGGATTCGGATCCGGCAGCCTTCAGCGCGGCGGTGTTGCCCGTATCGGCCAGATATGTCTGGATGTTGCCGGAAATGCTTTTCGCGGTTTCCTCGGCGACGCCTGCTTTGATCAGTTTTTTCTGGATATGGTCCGCCGTGGCATTGAGCAGGGCGCCATCTTCGCCGGCCATTTCCGCCACGATCGCATGGGCCAGGACCTTCTCGTTGGCGCTGAGCTTGGAATCATCGATGAGCTTGTCCGCACCGTGTTTGGCAAGCGCGGTCCCGATGGCCTGACAGTCC
This sequence comes from Lentisphaeria bacterium, assembly GCA_017615635.1. Lineage (GTDB taxonomy): Bacteria > Verrucomicrobiota > Lentisphaeria > Victivallales > UBA1829 > RGIG8244. The sequence continues at coordinate 7,012 of JAFZZR010000148.1, read as the reverse complement.
GGGGTCTTTCCGTTTTCGATGTCCGTCATCGCCTTTTTCAGGGCCGCATTGGATGCCGGATCCCGCACATACTGGTCAATCGCGGTATCCAGCGTCTTTTTCGCGGTGCTTTTCAGGGTGCCTTCGGCGCTCATGTATTCTTCGATCGCAGCATTGATCGTGGCGGCGCCTTTGCTTCCGACATATTTCGTCACCAGGTCCTGGGTCAGTTCGGACGAAGCATCCTTCAGGGCGGCGAAATTGTCCGTATCGGCCATAAAGGTGGAAATATTGCGGGCAATGCTGGTAGCACTTTCCTTGGGAATGCCTTCCTTGACAAGTTTCGCCTCGATCTGTGAAGTCGTTTCCCGGAACAGGGCGCCATCCTCTCCGTTCAGATTCGAGATGGCGGCATGCGCCAGCTTCTTCTCGTTCACAGTCAGCTTGGACTCTTCGATCTGATCGTGCACTTTGGCATTCAAGATATCCGTAACGGCCTGTTTGAAATCGACGCTCTTTCCGGTCGAGATCCGATCCGCGATATCTACTACGGTTTCCCGGATGACGGGCTGTTTGATTTCCTCGAGAACAGCCTTCAACGGGGATTTGGGGATATCCGAAAGCATCTTGTCCTCCGGGGTCAAAACCGCCGGGGCCACGATCGGCATTGTGAGGTTTCCCCCGATGGTGGAGGAAAGAATGTCCTTGAATGTATCGACCGAGACCTCGGTCATCGTCTCGACCGGAGTGTTTTTTTTAGAGTGTAATGAACTGGACAGCAGCGAACGCAGATGCGCCGGATCGACATCCTCTGCCTGGACTTGCACTCCGGGATTGAGGAAAAGCGATGTCAGAACAAAAAACAGCGGCAATGCTTTTTTCATTTTTTCTCCTCCTTCCCGGCCAGTTCGAACGCCTGAACCAGTTCATCACTGCGATAAAAGTCATACCATTCGAAGGTATTTTTGTCGATCCCGAGCCCGAGGCTGGCGACAGCGAACAGGCGCGGGAACTCCGTATTGATGAAAATGTAAATCCTGGCTTTTCCGCCTTCCTTGTCGGGATAATACCCGTACGGCTCGAAGTCGGCCCGGACAACTTCCGGCAAACGGCAGAACGTCCGGGACATCATCGTCCCGAATTCGGAGGGGAAGAGGAGATCGAACGTATCCCGGTTTCCGGTACGAAGGACTTTCGCCACGGACCAGGCGTCTTCGAAACGGACCTTGTCTTTCAGAAGAAGCTGCGTCATTTTCAGGCGGACCGCTGCGCAGGCCACGATCTGTTTTTTCGAGCTTTCCGAATTCGCGCCGGGATGATCGAGAAGAAGCGGCGTTTTCATTTTTCCGTACATGGCGTCAAATTTTTTCCGGGTCCGATCCGTCAGTTCCCGCGCCAGTTTCGAGGGGGAACCGCCCGGAGAAGCCAGTTTTTCCGCAATGGCAGTGTCCGTGCCTTTGTCTCCGCGGAACGTTGCGCCGCTCATGAAAACGAAATCCCCGACTTTCCGGATCTTATCGGTTTTTCCATCCACACTTACTTCTGTCTGGTAGCTTTCCGTAATCAGAATCGTGTCCCACCAGGGATTGTACACGCCGGCGATGTTTCCATCCTTGTTTACGGGACCGCGGAGAATGAACGCGCCACAGAAGAAATCGCGAAGCTGTTCCTGCGAGAAAACGTCTCCCGTGAGCGAAAGCCACTTCTTTTCGGCGGAATCCAGGAACAGTGCTTTTACCGCATCAGCAGGGTTGATCGCCGCTTGACTGATCAACTCGCCTTCCGTGATTGCCGCGTCCACTTCAAACTCCATTTCATCATCCGTTTTTTCCGGTTCGGCTGCCCCAAGCCAGCAGGCGAAACCGACTGCCAGCGCCGTCATGCATTGTTTGAAACGATTCATAGGTTCCTCTGTATGGTGTTGAAAGGGTTCAATATGTTGTACGTCACAGGATGCGTCTTCTCTTCATCAGATTCTGGAGATCCACTTTGTGGATGCCGTCGGGAAGAAGACTGTCGAGCTTAACGTCATCCTCGCTGGAGGGATCCAGCGGATTCCAGCCGGTATTATTTGGATTGTCCGGGTTCATCGGGTTGGCGTTGCCGGCGTTGGTCCCGCTGTCGGTTGCCGGAGTCCAAGCCCAGTTGTTGCCGTTGCCGCAGAAATTTCTGATGTGATGCGAATCTTCCACGTCAGAAACATTCGCAATGGATTCAATGTTGTTCATCCGTTCCTGATAACTCTCATTGTCGCCGAACCCCGCCAGTTTCGCCTCGCACCCGGCGTACCGGATCGGCAGCAGGGTCGCATCCCAATCCAGCTCGCACAGATTCCAGACATACTGGAACTGTTTCTCATTGGTCTGATGGCAGACACACCCGGCAAGCACGCAGCGGGGATCGTGCGTGGAATCTCCGGAATTGCCGTACGGCTCCCACGGATTGTTGGACTGATTCAAGGAATTGCCGGACTGGGACTGGGAATCGAGTTTGTAACGGTACGGCTGATTCGCGAAATGCAGGTTTTCCGGATCGGACGTCGGATCGTATACCACCTGATACATGCGTTTCCGGTCGAACGTACCGCCACGGCGGACACGGCGGACACCCGCCCGCGCGGCGGACATGGTCCACATGTAATTCCCGGCGGAAACGCGGTTGACACCGACTTTGAGGCCGCTGTAGCTCGGCGGATCAAATGCGGAAAGCACGCTCTTCCCGTCGATGATATTCTCATCCATTTGAAGAATGCCCAGCATCTGGACGAACGGGTTTTCATGTTTCATCGCGGCGCCGATCACGATCGTTCCCGCGCCGGAGAAGAACTTCTCGCTCAGGATCCACGGTTTGACCACCTCTCCGATATAGGTTTCCGGCTCCCAGACATCCTTGTCGTCTCCATAGATTCTGGCGTGTCCGTTGATGATGCCGGAAGCGCCGCCCGTATCGATATTAAGCCGGTTTGTCAGGAGTCCGTCGATGAAGCAGACACAGCTTTCATAATCCTTTCTCTTTTTCGAGACATCCGATGTGCCAAGCTGCCGGAACGGCTCAAGATAGTGGTCGATATCAAGCGTATGGGTCATGTATCCGTGCTTCGCGCCCTCGATCGTTCCGGCGATAGGCGGCAGCATATCCATGCAGGACATCTGGATTATCTTGCCTTTGGGATCCAGCCCGACATCTCCCAGATAACGCGGTCGGAACCCGCAGAACCATTTCGGGATATGGTAATGCCCTTTCCCTTTCTGTTTGAATTTGCCCATGAATCTGCTTCTGCTGTAACCCAAATCGCAATTGACTTTGTCAAACTTATTGAAAATCAGGCAATAAGTAAAAAGCGACGGTTTACCCTTCCCGATACAGAGCCATTTCGACGAAGACCATTCGTATTCGGCTTTCAGACTGTAAATCTCATTGGAGGCGGTACACATCGGTATGAAACTGCCGTCGCCATATTTATTGCCGCAGGACGCCTTGACGTCGGCAAGCTCATTGAGAATGTTCCCCAGGAATGAGGAAAGCGCGGTCATGAGGAACCTGAAGAGTGAATTGCCCTGGTTGACGGAAGATGTCGATTGCGGAGAATCGTCGGATTCCAGGAAGCCGGTGAGGCCGGCCCCGGCGAGATACAGATTAACGACATGATTTCCACGGTCGACAGAATGGGGAGACAGGACAACCGCTCCCTCTCCCGTTTCGTTCAGATTGGCATCCTTGTATCCGCGCTGGAGCCCCAGTGCGCCTTCCGTGCGCGGACGTACGCCTTTTTCATTTACCGCCTCGCCGGTCCGGATGAACCATTGATCGAGACCGCACGCATCGTGGCCGCTGTTATTCAGGTTGCTGTCCGCAACGGGGAAGAACTGATGCAGTTTTCTTCCGGCTCCGTCATTCGACCCGAATTGCAGGAAGAGACGTTCACTCGGCTCCGTGTTGTAGACAGGAGCATAGAAATTGGACGCGGGACTCCCGCCGGAAACACTTCCGATCGCCTGCTGGTCGTTGAGAATGGAGGAACCGGACGTACTGGCATAGGGATCAAGTCCCTGCGGAATATAGATATAGGCCTGATATTTCTTCATCGCCTGATCGTCGGGAAGCCGCGGATCGCGCAGCATCTGGACCAGCACGAATTCGGCCACGGTTCTCATGGAAGTCTGCATGGAAAGATTGATGGCCGGGATGGTCTCGTTCAGAAGCTTGATCATGTCCTTGTCGGTCTTGATCATGTTCTTCATCTGATCCTCCCACGAAAGCGCAGGAGCCAGATTTGCCGCTATGACCGTGGATCCGACGGAAAGCAAATCGAACGGAGACGACCCGTTGAAGGGATAATCGTTCTGGGCGTAAAGCGCATCCAGTTCGGCATCTCTCTGGGCTTCCAGTTCCGAGATCTTGTTCAAATACTGCGCCACGGCATCCGGATCGTTCGGATCCGGGATCGGAACCGCCGCGATCAAGGCCCCGTATTTTGCCTTTATTTCATCTTCACGGGTATAAAGCTGCTCATAGGCCTTGCAGATATCGTCCAGTTCCGACTTCATGGAATCAATTTTGTCATCCCGGGCCTTTTCCAGCTCGGCGATCCTGTCGGGATCCGTTTCCTGATCGATCCGGTCCTGATACTCGCTGTTGACGGTTTCCTCGATTTTCTGCTCGGAGTTCGCCTGCCACTGACTCAGGCTCATGCCGGATTCCAAAGCCGAATCGATCCCGTACGGATCGTCAGGATTATACCACATGTTCGGATTGGCCGAATCGCGGACCCAGCCCGAAGTTTCGGGATCGATGACCCAGTCCGGATCATCCGGATCGACCCATTGGCTCGGATCATTCCCGTCTTTGCAGCCGAGCAGCCGGATAAGAGTCATATTCATGGGCTGATTGATGCTGCCCGAAGACGAACCGCCGCCCGAAGACGAACCGCTGCCCGAAGACGAACCGCCGCCCGAAGACGAACCGCTGCCCGAAGACGAACCGCTGCCCGAAGACGAACCGCCGCCCGAAGACGAACCGCTGCCCGAAGACGAACCGCCGCCCGAAGACGAACCGCCGCCCGAAGACGAACCGCCGCCTGTCGACACGGTATTCGTAGCGGAATTTCTCAAATCCGTGAGGGTGTTTTCAATCGTCTCAATGGCAATTGCATCCTGGGATGAATGTCCGTTCAGCGCCACTTTGTTTCTTGCGTCCCAGCTGCTGGTTGCTCCCTTCGGAGGCCCCTGCCCGATCCACCAGCCGGGTCCTTCCAAATGGTGCTTTCTGGTGCAGCGGAACTGCCAATGCGGATTGATGGTCCCGAAGATCCGTGTCGCGATCAGATCCGTCAATGACAGGATCAGGCCGGGGATCCCGTTCTCGATGTCGAAGGAGGTGACAAGGAAAGAATGATAGCCCTCCGCATTCTTCCGATCTTCCCAGAATCGGCTGACGGTCAGATTCAGCCAACGGTAGGTGATGTAGTCCATCTGATGGTTGGTCATCTGGACATAGCTCCACTGAAGCGCCTGGTTGACCGTGGCGATACGGCTCAGGCCGTCCGCCTGGACCACCGCGGCGGAATACGCGGCGGCATCGCAGGCGTTCTGGAGCCGGATCTTCTGGTGTATCGTTTCCCCGACCGCATAAATCGAGGCGCAGAACACGAAAAGCAGGAGAAAGATCGACAGCGTGAACATCACGACAAAACCGTCGTTGTCCGACTTCAGCGACAGAATCTTGCGGACACAATACATGATGAATGTCTTCATTCTTCTTCGTTTCTCCTGATCAGGAAACGGTCTTCCTCGGGAATCCGGGGAAATGTGATCGTATTGTATGGTTTTCCGAGGGAACACGACTCCCGGATCTCAATGAAATTGTAAGCCCATCCGCGTTCGTCCTCCGTTTCCGCCCCTCTCGCGACCGCGTCGGCAAAATCCACGACCGGATTCTGAGCCGGGCCATACCGCGGCTTTTTGGCGAACCCGGCGAAAATCCGTCCGCCCACGGGAATCAGAAGCGGGCATTTGAAATCGACCGTGACGGTCACCATGGGAAAATCATCTTCATCATCTTCGTCGTCATTCGCTTTGGGCGGATCTTGTGTCAAATCGGTGTAAAGCCCCTCAAGAATCGTCACAGTGACCTGGTCCCACACATTGTCGGAACGCGGAATGACATACTCTTCGGGTTCCGCGGGAATCTTCAGCGGAGTGGACCCCTCCACAGACTGGCTGATCCAGGCCAGTACGGTGCAGGCCGCCTTCTTGACAATGCCCCCCTCGTTGACACTGTAGTCGGACGGATTGTAAACCAGGGCGGCACGGGCGCCGCAGTAGGCGGCATAAAACGTCATCTCCTTCGCAAGAAGGACAAAAAGCAGCTGGAGCAGGAAAAAAACAACCATCAGCAGGACGGGCAGAATCATGACCGTCTCAAGCATGATCGCCCCGTGTTCGTTTCGTCTCATCAGATCCTCTCCAGATAGATTGCATACAACAAAGTCAGGGTCGTCCCGGCGGCAATCGCGACGCCGAAGGGGACGCGTGTCCGCTCATCCGTCTTCGGGGGAAGTTCCGCGGCACCTTTCTTCCGGTCGTACCGCCAGTCGAATATGACACGCAGGAAATGGCGGAGCCGTGCGGACGCCACAAGTCCGAGGCACAACATGACGATGCCGATCAGAAGGCCGAAAACGGACACGAACAGAAGCTCCGCGAAGGCAAAGCGGAACCCTGTGATAACACCGGCGGCGAAGAGCATTTTCACGTCTCCGCCTCCGGCGCTTTTCATCATATACGGGATCAGCAGGAATCCTCCGCAGACCACTCCTCCGAGCAGCCCGTCGCAAAGTCCCGGCAGGCCGCCCGTCCACAACCGGACGATCAGCCCGATGACGGCCAGTCCGATGGTCAATGTGTTAGGAAGTCTGCGATACTTGCAATCCTGCCAGCACAGGATCAGCATGCATGGCAGAACGGCGCACAAGGTGTAAAGATAAGGCATGGCTGCGGACGATTCCCGTATGTTTCGTGATTAGTTTCCGCCG
>JAFZZR010000147.1 GCA_017615635.1 Lentisphaeria bacterium | reverse complement strand
GATGTCCCGACCGGGGAGGATAACGGTACAGCCGGGCGAGCGGCGGGCGGCTTCAAAGAGTTTCTTCAGATTCGGCATGTCCTCGGGGGACTCCTCCTGGCCGATACCGAATGCCTCTGCCGAGAGCACCTCGCCCCCGAACCGGGGAACTTCAGGGAACGAAATCCGGGCGGGCAGTTTTTCCTGAAGGTTCCGGACAAAGGGAGCGAGAACGCCGGGGAGCGTTTCATCCAGTCCGCTGTTGCTTTCGAAGGAGAATGCAAAGGATTCCTCCCGCGAAAAACGCTGTTTGTAGAGATACGCGGGAGGAATGGACCGGTCAAGCGCCGCCTCGTCCAGAGGCACGGCGGAACGGAACACCGCCGCGTTGACGCCGCTCGTTTCCGTCACGTCCTGAACGATCAGGATCTGGGGCACATATCCGAACTCGGAATAGACCAGAGCGTTTTCCGGGGAATTTCCGGAACAGGTGCGGATCCGCTGCAGGAGCATGCTGCCGCCCAGATATGAGCCTGCCGTCTCGGCGAGACTGCGGACGAGGGGAATTCCCCTCCCGTCGACAGTTTTCACGATGGAATCGGTCATTTCGAGGATCCCCGACTTGTATAACACGACCGCCTGGGGAAGTTTTTCGTTTCTTTTCAAAAGAATGTCCAGATCATAGAGAAAGGCTCTCGTCCCGAGCCGGAACGCACACAGTGTGTTCTCTCCGCCGATCACCCGGATACGGCGGATCGTGACGCCGTCGGCAGAGCAGTCGACCGCTTCGGCACAGTCGACGAAGGTGCAGTCCTCGACCGTGAGTTTGGTCGAATTGAAGAACCCCGCTGCGCCCTGGAGTTCCACGGGTATCAATTCGTACAGGTCCCCGGACTTTTGCAGACGCCAGGGCGGCAGTTTTTCCAGCTTTTTTTCCTCCCGTGCCGGATCTCGCAGGGCGAGGCAGTTGCATTCCACGGCGGCTTTGGCCGAATTCTCGAACCGGCAGTTCATGATGTCGAAGCAGGAGCCGTCCATGTTGTCGGTCCAGAACCTCAACTGATGAGCGCCGCCACGGAAGGTAAGGCCCGAGATCCGGGCAAAGCGGCCCGCTCCGTAAAGAAGATCCTTTTCCGCAGAATTCAGCTGCAGAACTGCGTCCCCCTCCCCCCGCAGGACCAGGGCGTTCCGGAAGACGAGCGTCCCCGTCAGGCGGTAGGTCCCCGCGGGAACGACGACCTCGGGAAGGCTTTTGGGAAGGTTGCTTTCCGTATACTCGACGAACGCGGCGGACAGCGCTTTCTGAAAGGCCGCGGTATCATCGCTTTCCCCGTCGCCTTTCGCCTCGAAATCGCGGACATTGACCGCATATCCGGCAAAAGCGCTGAAGAACAGTGCCGAAAAAACGAGGGCTCGTATTTTTCTCCTCATCGCGGAATCACCTCTCCCGAATCTCGGGAACTGCAGACCATGCCGTCTTACGGATTCGGCTGATTATAGATGAACAGATTCTGGGGATACATGGCTATGACCGACAGCTTGGGCAGCGGTCCGCAGTGCATATCGGCAAAAAGAACATTGCTTTCGCCATGCTCACGGTTGAACGGCGAATTGTTTTTGTGCGGCGAAAGAATCTCTCCCCAATAGGTGTCGCTCATCACCTTTGTCAGTTTGTTGCAGGCCATGCCGGTCCATTCGTCACCGGTGCCGAGGTATCCGGCATCCGTGACGCAGGGCTTGCTCGAGGGCGTCAGCACCTTGCCGGTCCTGGCGACAGGATACTTCGCCGACGAGCGGGTAAAACCTCCGTAATAGGTCACATACGCATAGTCGAGGGACGCGTAGGCCTGTGTGATGAGCTCGCCGAAATGATTCGAGAGTTTAAGATGATCCTTCAGCGACGGGCAGAGATAAAGATCGTCGACCGCCACATAGTTGTTCACACGCAGCGTGTATGCCCAGGTGTCGAGGCCCCGGTCCGAGCTGTCGCTCGATCCCGTGTAATAGGTTCTGGCGGCAATGGGAAAAGATGAATCGTTGTCATCCGTGTACATGATCATGCCGAGTCCGATCTGCTTGAGGTTGTTGAGGCATTGCGTGCCGTATGCATTCGCCTTCACTTTGCTCAGCGCGGGCAGCAGCATCCCCGCGAGGATCGCGATAATGGCGATGACGACCAGAAGCTCGATCAAAGTAAAATTTTCCGGATTCTTCCGACCGGTCTTCTTTTCGATCCTGACTGAAAACATACGTCCTCCTGTCGATTCGATTGTGTTATCACAGAACGGTTCTCTGACAAATATAGTCTGATTTTATGCTGTTGCAAGCCGTTTCCCGGCCCTTTTGATGCAAAGAAATGATAGTTTTATGCAAATAATGCAAAAAGACGCTTGCAATATTTTTCGAGCATATTATATTGCCTTTGCATTGAAAAACGGAGTCTTATGAACAGAACGACCCTGAAAGATATCGCCGAGGCTACGGGCTTTTCGATCTCCACCGTTTCACGCGTGCTGGCCAATTCCCCCCGGATCAGCCGCGACACCCGCCGGATCGTGCTCGCCGCCTCGGAAAGATTCCACTACAATCCGCAGACCGTGAATGTGGCGCTGATCGTGTATTCTCCGATCCTGACCGGATATCTCGGACGCCTGTGCTCCGCCGTTGCAAGCGAACTGCTGCGGTCCGGGTTCAATCCGGTCATTATCCAGCTGGACCGCATCGAATGCATCCGCGACATCCCGATCTGCGGCGCGGTCTCCATCGCCACGGTCAACAAGCTCGCCCGGATCTGGGGTGAAATGCACGAACGTCCGCTGATCTGTCTGAACTCGCAGTCGAATCATCTGGACAACATCTACCGCCTCTCCTCCAACGAATTCCAGGGAATGAAGATACTGGTGGACCGGCTGAAGGAAAACGGCCATACCCGCATCGCACGGCTGGGAAGCGAACACACATTCCATCCGCTGGACAACTGGAGCAGTCAGCGGCGCAATGCGGCCTATCTGGCTCTGGCGGAAAAATACGGTCTTACGCCCGACCTGTATGCGGAAGCAGAACACACCCTGCCGGCGGTGCTCAACGCTCTGTCCCACCTGATGTCCAGGAAACCCACCGCGCTCCTGCTCCAGACCGAAGATTATCTTCTCCCCGTACTGCATGCACTGAAGCTTCTGAAGATCCGGGTCCCGGAAGACCTCTCCCTGGCGGCCTGGAGCTCGGAGGATGTCCACGATCATCTGTATCCCCCGCCCTTCGCTGTGAGTCAGGATTACCGCAGATTCGGTGAACTGGCGGTGCAGACGCTGAAAAATCTTAACGACAGACGGGGCCTGCCCTCCGACGTCGAGGTGGACTACAAGATCCTGCCCGGCCAGACCGTGGCGCCCTGTATGCACAAAAAACGGAAATAATCCCTTACAGAAGAGTCCTGAGTCGGGGACCTCCGTTTTCCGACTATTTTGTACTGTCCTTTTCAAAAAGGTCTTGACAAGACTGAAAGGCGGGGTATATTACGATTGATAAAGCGCTTTATATAACGGAATGACGTCTATGACGAACTCCCCGAAAAAAATGACCTTGAGCGATGTCGCAAAGCTCGCCGGCGTCTCCCTCGGCGCAGCCAGCAAAGTCCTCAACGGCGGCAGCGAAAAGATCGGCGTCGGCGCCGAGGCGCGCAAACGCATCCTCGAGGCCGCCCGGAAACTGAATTACAAGGCAAACATGGCCGCGTCCATTCTCGCCGGCGGAGACTCGAAACTTATCGGCGTCTTCATCGATTCCTTTGCCAGTTACAGGCGTCTGCGGCTTCTTCAGGAAATCGAGCGTCTCTGCACAAAGGCAGGATACCGTATCATCACCAGTTTTTCTCATGACAATATTGCCGCTATGAAGGAGGATTTTCTCACGCTCCAGCGCTACGGCGTACGCGGATTCATCTGCTGCGCTCACGAATATCCCGAACTGAAAAAGGAGGTCGTCGGCCTCTTCGCCGGAGCAGAGAATGTGGTGTGTATGGAAAAGCCGTTCATCCCCGGTGTGCCGTATGTCCGGACCTCCCGGCGGAAAGCTTTGACGGAAATGATCGCCGATGCCTCCCGCGCCGGATACCGCAGGATCGGACTTCTTCACGGCCGCCTGGCGTATTCTTCCGAAAAGAATCTTCGTTCCGAGTTCGAATCGGCCATGCGGAGCAACGGACTGCCTGTTGATCCGAACCTGATTTTCGAGTATCCGGAAGGCCCCGAAGATCCGAAGATCCGCATCCGGGCCGCCATGGAAAATATGATTCTTCCCTTCCGCCCCGATTTTCTGTATGTGGACGACGCCCCTCATGCCGCAGCTCTCCGCACAAAAATGCTCCTCTCCGGCCGGGACATCATGATCCATGGCGGAAACGGGGATCCGCTTTTCGACGATATCGAACTCCGGACCTTCGACCCGGGTTATGAAAAGATGGCGGAAGCTCTGCTGGATCTCCTGCTCCGTCCCGAAAACAGAAAGAAAGTCCCCGTCATCGAAGCCGTATACAAAAATATTGCGAAAAATTCAAGCAATGAAGCAAAAGCAAACATAAACAGGAGAAGAAAACCATGAAAAGAAGAAAATTCACGCTGATCGAACTTCTGGTCGTGATTGCCATCATCGCCATTTTGGCCGGCATGCTGATCCCGTCTCTGGGCAAGGCGAAATCAAAAGCGAAATGCATCGACTGCATGAGCCGGAAGAGACAATCCATGCTGGCCTTGAGCATGTATGCGGATGATAATGACGACTGGATGCTGATCGGTTCTCTGGGAAACAACACGGGCATGAATCTGCCGGCCGATTCGATCGACCGGGTCTGGACGTACCATGCAAAAAAACACGGGTATCTGAAAAACTGGGAGATGGCCTCCTGTCCGCTGATCGATCCCAGCAGACATCCGGAGAATACCTCCACGGGGACGGGCGCAGGCCGGACAAAAGCGTACTCCGTGGGGCTGCGCTACGGTGAGATTCCCGGCGATGCGAATAAATCAGGAAGATTTTACAAGCGGAACAAAATCGCCAGTGCCGGACAGTTCGTTGTTCTGGCCGACACGGCGGGAGAATATTCGACGCCTTCCTCCCGGCAGTGCAGCAATCAACTCTGGGGACAAGCCAACGAAATACACGGAGTCTCCTTCTGGCATGATTTGAGCTCGACCATTGCTCTGCTTGATGGGAGCGGGCATGTCGTGAACCGTAACGGGCTGGTGGCGATAGGGGACAGTCTGTGGAATGATATCAACAAATTCCCGAAGATCGGACGGAATTTTTGATTCTTCGATGAACACGGGAGAGAAGGTTCGTGAAACTGCTTTATTCCGCACTGTGCGCCGGCATAGCCTTGAGTCTGCACGGAACAGAACCTCTGCTCCATTATGATTTTTCCGGTCCGGTGATCTGCAAGGGCGGAAAAATTGGCGCGCCGGAATTTGTCGGGAACGTGGAAATCGATTCGGAATCGAATTGCATCCGGCTTCAGCCGGACAACTATCTGGCCGTTCCGGAGAGTTCCTCCATCTCCCTGCTGGAAGGCGGGACCCTGTATGCCGTGGTGCAGTTCGAGGAAGACGGCCGGAAAGACGGAATGGACAATGCTCACGACATGCTGTTTTTCAAGGATAAATCATTTCTGCTGGGACGGGATCGTGACAATCTGTATTTCAACCTCGGCGACGGGCGGAGTTTTCAAAAGGGAATATATGTTTCCCTGCCGGGATGTGGATGGTTCGCGATCGCCGTAACAACGGCCAAATCGTTTCACGGGGATAAAACATTTTACACGTCGAGTATCTATATCAACGGAGAACGGGTGAAGGATATCACCTGTCAACTTCAACCGGAAGACAACCTGGAGCCTGTTACGTTCGGGCGCGGCTGGGGCGGCCCCTGGTTCATGAAGGGGAAAGTGGCGGAAATGCGGATATATTCCATCCCGCTCACACCCGAAGAGTGCAGGGAGATCAGTGAAGGAAGTCTCCGGAAATGCGGCATAAAAGATAAGCAAAAGTGAAAGGATATTGCAAATGATCAAACACCTGACGTCCTGGAGCCTTCTGCTCCTGCTCTGCATCTTTGCCGAAGCGACGGAGCAGAAACCACGCTGGGAATGCAAAAAATTTACGGAAGGAAACGTCATATTGAAAGGAGGTGCGGTCATTCGGGACGGAAAACTGATCCTGAACGGGGAAAACGCCTATGCGGAAATTCCGGACAGCCGGGATATTCAGCTGACGAAGTCCGGAATGACATTGAGCATTACGGTCAAGCTGAACGATCTGGGGACCAAAGACGGGAAAAACGACGCGCATGACATGTTTTTCTGCAAAGAAGGCACATTCTTGTTTGCCCGCGACGCCCGAAGATACTACACCAATTTTCATAACGGGAAAAAATACTGCGGCAATCTGAAAGGAGGCGTTGCCCCGGAACCAGGAGTCTGGACGCATCTGGCGGCCGTCTTCGAATACGTCAACGATCAGGCACAGGGAGACGTGGGATATCAGGTCCGGATCTATGAAAACGGCGATCCGGTTTGCACCGGGAAATTTCTCTGGGCGGAACCGGTCAGCCGGAATCTTCCGGTCATGCTGGGCCGCGGGCTGGGCGGCGGCCCCTGGATGCTGAACGGAGAGATCGGGGAGGCGGCGATTTTCGACCGTGCTCTGAACGAGGGTGAAATCGCGGAACTTTTCCAACAGAATGCGTATACGGCGAAAATTCCGAAAGGCTTTACGGAAATCGAAGAGCCTCTGGCCTCGCAAATGGCCGCTATGAAGAAGAAATACGATCATCCCGTTGCACATTGGATCATCGATTCGCTGGCGCGAAGCGCCTTCACCGGATATCCGCAGGAGAAGATCCGGCACTGCATGAAAAAATATGAAAAGATGGCCGATATTCAGGATCTCCGCAGTCTCCAGGATAAATTCAACCGGGATCAGGAAGATCTTCATCTTTATCTGAATCAGGACATGGCGGTCCTGGTCCTTCTGGGAAAGGGAAAGGGCGCGCATCCGCTGGCGGGGTTGTATTCCATTCGGACGCAGAAGGATATATTCGGAGAGCAGACGATATCATGGACGATCTTCGGAAAAAACGGCGGAAAGCCGGTCGAAGTCCGATATAACGCCCCGGAGGGTTCCTGGGAGAGTCAGATGGAGAATGATTCCACCTTGAAAATCCGCTGGACCTTCGAGGAGCCGCTGAAATTTACGGCGGATTCCCGCGTTTCATTCTCCGGCAGCCGGGTGGAAAGTGATTTTCAGGTCAGCGGAATCGAAGGCCTTCTGACGGAAGTGAATTATCCTCAATTTACCTTCGCAAGGCTCAACAGCGACGGCCGGGATGCCCTGGTTTATCCGTATATGTCCGGCGTCCTGCTGAAAAATCCCATCGTAAACGAACTGAGCACGGGACAATCCGGGATCTATCCGTCCGGCGGGGTCTCCATGCAGTTCGGCGCGTATTACGACGACGAAACAGGAATTTATTTCGGTTATGAAGACGGTCTGGCAAGAACAAAGAAATTTGCGGTGTGGAGCAAGCGCGGAAATCTGAATGCCGCCTGGACTTCGCCGGTCCCCTTCCAGCCGAACGATGCGACAAACAGTTTCCGCATGAGCGGAAAGGCCGTTGTGGCGCTGTATCAGGGCGGATGGTATGAAGCCGGAGCCGTCTACCGCCGTTTTCTGGAACGGGATGCGGCCTGGTGGATCCGGGAACTGCCACGGGAAGACACGCCGGAATCGTTCCGGAACAACACGCTGACGATCAAGCTGACCATGTCGAAGGAAACGGGGGTGGAACAATGCCGGGACATGACGGCTTACCTGAAGCAGTACTTTGAACATCCTGTTATGATCCACTGGTATGGCTGGGATCAGTTCGATAAAGCAGGCTGGCCTCATTTCATTCCGCAGGATTTTTCTCTCCGCCTGGCAAAGCAGATCATCGCCGCGGGGAACTATGTTGTCCCCTATATCGACGGACGCTTGTGGAAGGTAAAGGACGGACCGGACAACACGGACTGGATGTATCAATCTCACGGTTCGAAATACGCCATCCGGAATCCCGACGGCAGCATCAACACCGAATATTATCACACAAAGGGCGAATTCGCCATCATGTGTCCGGCCGCCGAAGGCTGGCAGAAAGTCCTGATCGAACTGACGGAACGGCTGGCGGATTACGGTTTCAGCGGGGCCTACCACGATCAGGTCACCACAGGCAAGCCGATCTGCTGTTTCGATCCGGAACACGGCCACCCGATGAACGACGGCGCTCTCTGGCTGGAAAAAGGATACTGGCCGATTTTTCAGCAGATCCGGAAGAATCTTCAGGGATCGTACCCGGATTTTTATCATACCTCGGAAGACAACTCCGAACCCTATCTGAAATGTGTCGACGGATTTCATGTCTGGCGCTGGAGCTATCAGGGAATCATTCCGCTCTTCCAGTCCCTTTACTCCGGCCGGGCCCAGTTCGAAGGCCTGACCTACAGCGGCGGCGTTCAGCATCCCGGCGACAAACAGTCCTTCTTCTGCAAAGCGGCCCGGCAGACCGTTTATTCGGAGCAGCTGGGCGGATTCCAGCTTTCCGAACTCGGATTTCCCGATGAACGACGCCTTTTTATCAAGAAATGTGCTCATATCCGTACCGTACTGCTCCCGTATTTCAATGAAGGCCGGATGCTTGCGCCGATACGATACGCGGTATCACCTGCGGAAAAAACGCAGGCATGGGGCGGATATGCGGAAAATCCCGTCACTCTGCCCGTGATCGAAAGC
Source organism: Lentisphaeria bacterium (assembly GCA_017615635.1). Classification (GTDB taxonomy): domain Bacteria; phylum Verrucomicrobiota; class Lentisphaeria; order Victivallales; family UBA1829; genus RGIG8244. The sequence continues at coordinate 1,848 of JAFZZR010000147.1, read as the reverse complement.
TGCGCATGGCAGGGTCCGGACGGCTCGAGAATCTTCGTTTTTGCCAATTCCGGTCCGGAAGCGGAAAAGGCGGAACTGGAGGATGGCGCGGAATGCTGGATCTGCCGGGAAGGAGCCTCGACACCAGTGAGATCAAGCGATCCGATGATAAACATAGCGCCCCGCAGCTTCGAGATCCGGGTTTTCGGATCCGCGGAAGAAGCGGAACGGATCCAGAAAACGCTGCGGCGCTTCGCCTCTTTCGACTACGGAAAATCCGCAGGCATGAGCATTCAGTACATCCCGAAAGAGATTTCCGCCCGTGCCGGAGAGCTGATCACAGTCAAGGATGCGGCGGGCGTCATGGCCTGCGCCCTGACTACGGACCGGCATCACGCCGGATATATTCAGGATGACGCGCTGATTTTCTTCGATGAGGTCGATTTCGGTCCTCATGGCTCCGATAAAATCGCAGTAAACGTGAGCGTCGATCCGAAGCTGGAGGGAGGCACGATCCTTATGGTGCTGACCGAGCCAAACGGGAATGAATCGGTTGTCGGGCAGATAACGCTGAAATCGACCGGCGGCTTCAGCGAGTATCAGGATCAGACCTTCACGCTGGACCGGAAACTGCAGGGCAGACAGAAAATCCACTTCCAGTTCAAGGGAAATTCCATCTGCAACTTCCGCGGCTGGAAATTTTACTGAAAATCCGGTTCAGACGGACAACTTTTCGGCATGAGAGGAAAGATCCTGCAGGATCTGTCTTTTCACCGGTGACGTACAGCGCATCAGCGGCATGGTCAGTCCCAGCGAGAAAACGCGTCCGTCGGAGCGGAAAACGGGCACGGCAAAGGCGATGATCCCCTGCTCCGGATTCCGCATCACCGAAAGTCTGTCGCGGCGGATCTTTCGGCATGCCTTTTCCAGCGCCGGAAGAGATGCGATCGAGTCCCACTGCGCCTCGGGAAAGCCGATCCTTCCGGTCAGCCGCGCCCGCTGTTCCTCCGTAAGATGCGAGACCAGGATCCGGCCGGACACGCTGTGGTACAGAGACAGTGCGGCGTAGATCTCCATGGGGTTGATCATCAGCGGACGGGAATGCTGCGCCTGCGTCACCACGGCCACGCGGTCGCCCCGCAAAACGGAAAGAACGCCGGATTCCCGGGTCGATTCCGCCAGAGAGACGACGGTCTTCCGCATCTCTTCGAGCTCGGCGGCGGAACAGGCCTCCGTCTCCGCCAGACGGCGGAAGGTATCGGTCAGGGCATAATGGCTTCCCCTCGTGCGTGCGACGTATCCGAGTTCGATGAGGGACCGGAGGATGTTGCAGATCGTACCCTTGTTGAGTCCGGTGATCCGGGCCAGGGAATCGAGGGAGACTTCCCCGTCAAGACTTAGTTCCTCGATGATGGTAAAAACGCGATCTATGACCTGGATCATGGGAAGCTCCTTTCTTTGTTTCGAAGTACAATATCACGGTTTTCTAATTTTACAATATAAAATATCTATTTTTTATAGAAAAATTTCTTGATTTTTCATACATGCCATGTTATTATAACGGCAACTGAACCGTATTCAACCTCAGCAAAAAGAGTTTCAGAAAAATGGAAATCAATCATCTGGAAAAATTCAAGAAAACCATCGCCTCGGGAAAGACCGCCATCGGCGCCGTGGTGACGCTCGATGATCTGGCCGTCTCCGAATGCGCCGGGGACTGCGGTCTGGATTTCGTATGGATCGACGCCGAACACGGTCCGCATACGCTGGACACGATCAAGGGTCATGTGACCGCCTGCCGGGGCACGGGATGCGCCCCCTTCGTCCGCGTCTGCGCCAACGATCCTGGCGTACTGAAGCCGGTGCTGG
>JAFZZR010000146.1 GCA_017615635.1 Lentisphaeria bacterium | reverse complement strand
CGGTCAGCGGATCTCCGCCAGCAGGCAGGTGTGAGGCGCCAGGACCTGTTCGATCCGGCCGTTTTTCACCCGGACGCTCCGGTCGTTCCAGAAGTTCACGGCCCGGACGTTTTTCAGCCCCAGCTCGGCGAGATCGAAGACCCGTTCCTGCGGCGTGTCTTCCCAGTTGATGAGCAGAGCGCGGTATCCGCGTTTCAGTCTCTGGAACCAGTAGGAAGGGACGTCCGAGCAGAAAAGATCCAGCGGAATCGCCGTCTCGCCGGACTCGGCGGCCACTGTGCGGCGGGCCAGATCCAGACCGGATTCGTTCAGGCGCGTCATGCGGTCGGAGAGCGTGACCGCCCCTCCGTTCATGAGCACGATGCTGAGCAGAACCTCCATCTGGGGACGCCGGACATCGTCGTTCACGGGGACGAAGCGGGCGAACGGGTGGTCGGTGGCGGGATCGTCGGGATCGATGAACACGGTGCAGGCGAGAAGTTTCTGCATGTCGGGATCGTCGGCGGTATCCATGCTGCGGCAGAGGGCGAAATCGGGATCGTTGACCCACAGTTTCTTATTGGCCCAGCACCGGGCGGCCACGGAAACCGCATTGGACTTGATGTTTTTCCATCCGGCATGGATATCCGAGCCGACCCGGACCAGATCCGCGAGGGCAGGGCCGCCGTTGAAGAGGTAGTTGCATCCCAGAAGAATGCCTTTGCTGCCCACGGCCTGCCGGGCGGTGCCGATGGAAAGCTCCATGAGTTTTCCCGGCGGGACGCTGCGGTCGGCAAAGCGCCGTGCAGAGGTGAGCGATCCCAGGAAATCCAGCTTGAAGTAGCGGTATCCCCAGCTCAGAAAACGCGTGAACATCTCCCGGATGAACTGCTGAGAACTTTCGACTGTGGGATCCAGCAGAAAGACACGCCGGTTCATGATGGCCCAGCTGGGCGCGGGGAGTCCGCCGATGCTCCGGGTCAGCATTTCCGGATGAAGCTGAGCGATCCGCGAATGAAGGTCGATGACGATGGGGGCCACCCAGAGGCCCGGCTCCAGTCCCAGCTTGCGGATTCGTCCGGCCAGATACTTCATACCGTGGGGGAACAGACTGTTGGCCTCCCATTCGCCGTAGGCGTACTGCCAGCCGTCATCCACAATGATCCGGCGGACGTGTTTCGAAAGAACGGGATCGCGGGCAATGAATTCGGCATTTTCCAGCACATCGTCCTCGGTGACGGTCCAGCGGTAATAGTCCCAGGAGTTCCAGCCGGGCGACACGAATTTGCGAAAATCTTTTTCCGGTCCGCCGTTTTCCTCGGCATAGCTTTCCAGAAGACGGAACCCGTCGCCAATTCGCAACGTCAGCGCCGGAAGTTCGATTTTCCTTCCGGAATACTGCCGGACCTCCGTGCCTGCCCGGAATCGGCTGATGCGTCCTTTTTCCGCCTGTCCGGCAAAGGAGGCGAGGAAGTCGTGCTGAAGCGGATACGAGAGGCGCAGGGAGGTGCCATGCGAGGTCAGGATCAGCTGATAGTATCCGGTGAACTCCGGCGTCGCCGCCTCGTTTTCCAGCAGGACCGACCGGCAGCCGCCCATCTTCATGCCCTGGGAAAGCAGATGCTCGCACGGGATCCGCGCATTGTCGAAGTAGTACAGAGCGATATCGTCACAGGTCTTCTTCAGGGACGCGGTGAGATGAAGGATCACGCCCTCGGCGTCGGAAAGACGGACTGTCAGGCGGAGACGGCCCTCCGGGATCGTGCACTCAGCCTGAAGCGAGCCCGCCGCGTGTTTGACGGTCCGCCAGTTTTCCAGCGGGACCGCCTTTCCCCCCAGCTTCAGCGAGGGACGGCCGTTTTTCAGTTCGAAGGGCGGTGCGGAAAGGGAAAAAGCGCCGTCTCCTTCGCAGAAGGTGAAGCGGACGTCATCAGTTTTCAGGGTAACTTTCGGCATAATAGGGTCCTCCTGTTGTATGACTCGGAAACCATTTACAGATCTTTTCGGAGCGAGTAGTGGATATTGTCGGGGCGGAGCGGTACGGGCGAGGCTTTTTCTCCCGTGATCCGGAATCCCATTTTCAGGTAGAATCCGGGCGCCTGGAACGTGTTCGTCGTAAGTTCGATCATCCGTGCTCCGGAACGCTTCGCCCGGTCAAAGAAAAATTCGAAGATACGACGTCCCTCGCCGTGGCCCCGGACGGCGTCGTCCAGAAAAAAGTAATCGACGAAGATCCGCCTGGGATCATCAAGCCAGTGGAACGCGATCCCGCCGTGCGCCTGCCCGTCTTCCCCGCAGGCCAGAACAGCCTGCTGTTCCGGAAAGTGTTCCGCGGAGACCTCCACGCGCGGCAAGCCGGTCTTGGAAAGATTGTATGCGTAAAGAGCATCGTGGATCGCGGCGACATCGCCGTATTCATCGGAAAACCGGAACGAGATCGAACTCATTTTGTCTGTCGAACTCCGTCTGTTGATTCTGTACCGAAAAAAGACATCCTGCGGGCCGCCCGGAAACGGAATCCGCGCAGCGAGGTAACATACACCCGGATCCGCCCAAATTCCACCCCGTTTCACCGAAAAGAAATCCCGATGGAATCTTCTGCCGCTTCGAAAAACGGATCATCTTTCGGCACGGTCAGAACAGATCGGGCTGGGAATCGCCTCCGGCGCCGGGCGCACGGCCGCGGCGGGGACGGGGCGAAAGTCCGAACAGACGCCAGGCGCGCTCGGTGGCGACACGCCCCTGCGCGGTGCGCATCAGATATCCTTCCTGGATGAGATAAGGCTCGTAGACGTCTTCGATCGTGCCCGCTTCCTCCCCGATGGCAACGGCCAGCGAGTTCAGCCCCACGGGCCCGCCGTTGAAGTTGGCCAGAAGAGTTTCGAGGATCCGCTTGTCCATCTCGTCCAGCCCCCGTTCATCGATATCCATCATGGAAAGGGCCTGCCGGGCGATCTCGGTGGTGATTCGGCCGTCGGCCCGTACCTGCGCGTAGTCCCGGGTCCATCCCAGAAGATTGTTGGCGATTCGCGGCGTTCCCCGGCTTCGGCGGGCGATCTCCAGCGCGCCTTCGGGCTCGATTTCCGCATCCAGAATTCCCGCGGACCGGGTTACGATCTGCTGAAGTTGTTCCGGCGTATAGTAATCCAGACGCAGGGAGAGCTTGAACCGGGCGCGGAGAGGCGCGGAAAGAAGTCCCTGCCTCGTGGTGGCACCGATCAGCGTGAAATGCGCCAGATTCAGACGGACCGACCGGGCGCCGGGTCCCTGATCCAGCATGATGTCGATGAAGAAATCCTCCATGGCGCTGTAGAGATATTCTTCCACCGCGGTGTTCAGCCGGTGTATTTCATCTATGAAGAGAATGTCGCCTTCCTCCAGCGACGTGAGCAGTCCGGCCAGATCCCCCGGCTTTTCGATGACGGGCCCGCTGGAGGACTTGATCTTGGCGCCTTTTTCGTTGGCAATGATATAGGCAAGCGTAGTCTTGCCCAGTCCCGGCGGACCGCTCAAAAGAAGATGCCCCAGCGGCTCCGAACGGTTCTTCGCGGCACCCACGTAGACTTCGAGGCGTTCCTTGACCTTGTCCTGTCCGGGGAATGCGGCAAAAGCCTGAGGCCGCAGCGTTTTTTCTGCCGTCTCATCTTTCCGGTTCAGCGTAGATGTAATGAATCGTTCGGGTTGATTTTCCATAATAGGAGGTACAATACCATGAAACAGGGAAAAAGTCAAATGCCGCGGAGGCCGCAAACGTTCTCCGCGCCGTGTCCAGCTGAAAAATTTTTCGAAAAAATTTGCACCCGTCCTTGACTTTTTGAAAAAATGAGGTACAGTAATGGAATCAAACGCACGGGGTATTAGCTCAGTTGGCTAGAGCGTCTCGCTGGCAGCGAGAAGGTCATGAGTTCGAGTCTCATATACTCCACCAGTCCTCAACAAATCCGGCCTATGCCGGATTTTTTTTCGCCTTGGCAAGCCGGGGAGGCGCAGGCAAGCGAACCCGGAGGGGAAGACTGTCACGGCGTAATCGGCGAAGCAGATGAAGCCGGACAAACGCAT
>JAFZZR010000145.1 GCA_017615635.1 Lentisphaeria bacterium | reverse complement strand
TGGCTCTCCCCATCCGGCTTGACCTTGCGTATCCTCTTGTCTGCAATCAGGAAGGCGTCAGCAGGAAGCTCCGTTTCCACTTCAACATGGGCTTCAGCTTCTGATCTTTTTCGGATCTCCGCGGGGGACCGGAGTGCCGGTCAAAAAAAACGCGATGCGCCGTTTCGTACAGGGCATCGCGTTTTTGCTTGAACGAATGTCGGATCGGAACTCTTATTCCTCTCCCGCAAGTTCTTTCCGGAGTTCTTCGGGCAGGGGCAGGATCTCCTTGATCGTGTAGGATCCGGCTTCCGGGATCTCCACCTTGTCGCCGATCTTCTTATCCATGAGGACTTCGCCGATCCGGGTCTTGTAGGAGATCCGGTTCTTCTCGGGATCGCCGTCCCAGGCACCGAGAACGTAATATTCGCGGATGCTGCCGGAGGCGGATTCCAAACGGACCAGGGATCCGATGACGACCTGACCATCGATCACCACGTCCTTGAAATCGGTGCTGCGGATGAAACCGAGTGTCTTTTCCAGTTCGGCACGTCTGCGGTGGAGGAATCTTCTCTTTTCCTTGGCGGCATCGTACTCCGCATTTTCCCGCAGGTCGCCGTAGCTGCGGGCAAGAGCCACTGCAGCGGCGTTTTCCGGTATCTGGACATTGATGAGATTTTCCAGTTCGGCGGCCAGTCTGCGGTGAGACGCCACGGAGGTGACCGGCGCCTGATCGGGCGTCTGCGCGGCATCGCCCATCATGCGGCGTCCTTCGCCGGCCTCAATGAGGTCTTTGAGCTCTTCGGAGTGACGTCCCAGCTTGACAAGCACGCTCTGGCGCTCGCCGCCCTGGAAGGAACGGCAGCGCTGGATGGCCGCAATGATGGAGGGAATATCGCCATTGGCATTTTCAATAACGAACTTCTGGAAGTCCGCCTTCTCGAAGAGGGCGCGCTTGAGTTCCCGCTGGGCAGCCGTCCACTCCTTGGGAAGGCCTTCCGCGGAAATGGCATTGAGCACATGGCCCATGTCGATCTCATCGGCCAGCCGGGAGGAGACATGCGTCCGGTTCTTCCAGATCCAGAGGATCACGTCGGCGGAGAGCTGCTTGACTTTGAGCAGTGTCTCGGTTACGACATCCTCTTCCCCTTCTTTTGCTTTCAGCACGTCCAGCAGGACGCTGACGCAGCGGAGCGGGAGCTTCGTCGCCATCACGGCCATTTCCTGCCGCGAGTAGACGATGAGCGAGGCTTTGATGAAGCCGGACAGATATTTTACGGAGAGACGTCCCCAGGCTTCCAGGGGAGCCAGCGGCGTTTTTTCGTTGATCTCCGCCGGCCAGAAGGGAACCTTCCCGCGCAGCGGCGCAAAAACTTTTTTGAGCAGTTCGGGCGTCGTTTCAGGCTCGGCAATGAGCGCGATGCACTCCGTCAGATTGGCGACGTCCTTGGGCGATATGTCTCTGCGGATCCGCTGAAAGAGCTTTTCCAGCTTCGCTGCCGCGGCCTCGTCCAGCGCGGAAATCTTTTCCTCTGCGGCGAGGAGCGTATGGAGTTCCAAAATGCTGCGCGCTTCGGCAAAACCGCGTTTGCCGGCGGCAGATGCGGCCGCGGCGGCCGGCGCGGAACTCCACCAGGCTTCAAACGCCTCGGGCGTAAAACACGCGGGCACCAGAAGCGCGAAAACGATGTCACGGATCTTCTGCGCGGAGATCTCCGAGAGGGAATTCTGTGTGAAAAGTCTGCGGTACTCCGCGGAGGACGCCAGATTCCGGGCGGAGGGATACAGCAGATTGATGAAGTCCGGCGTCGTATTGAAGAAGTAGGCGGAGAGCACGGCGTTCGAGAGCGGTATGCTGGAGACGTTGCTGCTCTGCAGCCCCGCCACGGCAATGGTTCCCGTCACTTTGTCGATCCCGTTGATCTTGCTCCACTGCTTCGTTTCCTGATGATACATGAGGGCGGTCGAACGCAGGTGCTGAAGTTTCCGGAGCCGGAGCGCGGCATCGCGGACTCCGGTCGCGGTATCCCGTGCGCCGATGGCCTTCACCACGGATCCGCTGGCAAGATAGGGCGGGAGAAGTTTGCGGACCGCATAATGGAGTGCCGTACGGAAGTCTGCGTCATCCATGACGCTTTTTTCGGCAAGTTTGACGATCAGCGCTGCTTTGTTTTCCGAATGGGAGATCTCGTCGCTCCAAAGTTCGAACAGTTCCCTGAAGGAGTCCGCTTCCGCGCTCAATGCCGCCTGTTCGGCTCCCCCCACTGCTTCCGTGAGGCGGATGACCGCGTCATCGCTTTCGGATTGTTTTGCTGTTTCGATAAGTTCCTTCAACGATACTGCGCTCGTAGCCATGGACTGCATCTCCTGTGTGTATGGTATCTTTTCCTACAGCCTGATACTATAGCACGCTTTTCCGAAAAATGCAATCTTTTCTTCCCGCGATCCCGCGTCTTCTCCGCTGTTTTTTTCCGTTTTTTCTGTTCCCCGACCCGGGAAAAATATCCGCCGCGTTGATTTTGCCGATTCCGGCACTATATTACGGAATCACGGTGAACATGCAGCCATTCATGGAGAACATTTCGCAGACGATATAAAAACTTGAATCCTTGATCAGTCAATACAGGACTTTTCAACATACTCCGTTGTAAAAACCACCATTTCTTTTGCCTTTGGAGTCATTGTTGAAGGGGTGCGCTGTCTCGTATGGTGTCGGCGCCCCTTTCGCATCCAGAGGCGGGCGCGTGGTGGTGCCTTACAACGGGGTGATTGGGGCGCCTCTTTTATGAAACTTGGAATCACCGGAAGCCGGTCCATCACGGAGTTCGATTTCATCCCGTACTTTACGATGCAGAACAGGGATTTCCGTGCCTTCTGCCGGAATCACGGGCTGATCCGCAGAAGAATAACCGCGGTCGTGACCGGCGGCGCCCGGGGAATCGATACGCTCGCTTTTCAGGCTGCGGAGGCCGCGGGGATCCGGAACCTCCAGTTCCTGCCCGACCGGGCAAAATTTCGAGGCAAAACGATCCTGAAGGCATTTCAGGTGCGGAATCAGCAGATCGTGGATTGCTGCGATGTCCTTCTGGCCGTGTGGGACGGCAAGTCTCACGGTACGAAAAATACGCTGGCCTACGCCCGGAAAACCCATAAGCCGGCGTTCCTGATCATGCATACCGCGTGACAGTCCACGCCGGATCCGGCAGAAATCACCCCCAAAAAAAGGCCCGCCGGAGATGGACGGGCCCGGAGCTGATTCGGCTCGGTCTGCGGATTACTTGTATACCTCTTTGAGCAGCGAAAGATCCGCGGCGGGGATCCAGATGTACCGGATCTTCGGAGAAGCCTTGCGGAAGAACCATGCGTAATCGGATTCGAGCATCCAATCCAGATCCTTCTTGAGGGAGGTCGTGACGTCGTCCAGATCGCTTCTGACGCGCATGGCATCCTTCGTGAGCTTGTCCGCCGCCTGCTTCTTTTCCGGAGTGGGCTTGAACCTGAGCGCTTTGTTCGCATCCTTGAGCCGGGCATTGATTCCGCGGAACTCGGCTTCCAGTGCCATCTGCCGATCCAGTCTTTCCTCCAGATTTTCGGGGATCTTGGTGAAATCGGGATGATAATCCCGGAGTTTCTTCAGGATGGTCTGCACGTGCCGGTAATTGCCGCGTCCCAGATTTTCCTCTCTGTAGGTGAAGACGGCCAGATTGAACATGGCGCAGGCGGAGCCGCTGTTTTCGGCTTTCTGGAAGAGCTCCTTCGCCTCTTTTTTATCCTTGTCGTACATGACGACGGCCAGCTCGTTGAGCCCGGCAGGATAATCATGATCGCGGAGCTGTTCCAGCTTCTTGCGGCCATCGCTCTTGGCGGATTTCTCCTTCCTCTCCTTCTTGAAGAGGATCAGCGCCTCTTCCGCCTGGGCGGGGAGGTACTTCTTTTCGCCGGCCTCGTGGATCAGCGCGCTGTTCTTCTTTGTGCGCTTCAACTGGATCAAGGCCGAGACGTACTGCTTTTCGGCGGCCTTTTCATACCAGGCATTGGCTTCCTCTTCCTTCCCGGCGGCGGAGGCTATGTCTCCCATGGCGAACAAGGCATGGACGTATCCGGCATCGGCCGCCGTGCGGATGCTCTGGAGAATGGCGGGAAGCTCGGCCTCCGCAGTATTTCCGGATTCGAGATGGACCATGGGATACAGGAAGAAGGCCGGCACATAATTGCCCTGCACCGATTTTGCGAGCCAGAGTTCGGCTTCGGCTTCCTTATTCTGCACACCGGCGGGCGCTTTCTTTGCGTGGAGCAGGGCTCTGGCATAACGGTACTGCCCGGCCGGATGACCGCCCGCGGCGGCTTTCTGGAAATACTTCATGGCCCCATCGAAGGATTTTGCGACCGTCATTCCGGGGCGGACCTTGTCGTTTTCCAAGAGATCGATGCTTGTTTCCTGAGCCAGGAGACATCCCATTTCGTACGCGGCCTGCGGATGACCCGCGTCGGCTGCTTTCTTCAGCAGGTCGAGTCCTTTGGCCGGATTCGCCGCGATCCCCTTGCCGCCGGAGATGAGCAGTTTTGCAAGCGCGTAACGGATCTGCGGATCTCTGATTTTTTCCGCCTTCAGGAACAGCTCCGCGATCTTTTTGGATTCGATCCCCTTTTCCAGAAGCTGACTCAATTCATCATAGGCCTGTGCCTCCCAGAGAAGATCGACGGCTTTTGCGGTATCCTTCTTGACGCCCGTTCCGGTGAGGTAAAAGTACGCCATCTGTTTCCGGATGTTCTTCTTTTCCTCATCGGTTCCTTTCTCAAGACGCTCCTTGAACCTTTTGAGAAGTTCCGCCTGATACTCTTTCTTCTTGAAAAGCTCCATCACCTTCTGCGTCGCCTGGACGCGGACGGGCGAACCCGGATCGGTCAGAGACCAGTAAATTTCCAGCGCCTTTATCGGATCCTTCGGGGTGCCCCGGCCGGTTTCGTAGCATTTCGCGAGGAGCATGGATCCGAGAGGATCTTTCCGTTCCGAGGCGAATTTGCTGTCCTTGAAGGCCTGTTTCGGATTCTTTTCCATGTGGAAAGCGGCAGAGGCCGTATAGGCGGAGAGAGACCCCTGATCCTGCGCTTCCTTCAACAGATTTTCCGCCTTTTTCGGATCGGTCTTTGCGATCTGGAGCGCCGTGATTTCCCTGGCTTCCGGAATGCCGAGCGCAAGACCTTTTTCCAGCAGCGCCTTCTTCTGCGCCTCGTCCTGCGTCAGCAGATAAAGAAGCATGACCGCTTCGGGATTCTGATTCTTCACCGGCCCGGCAAGGACGGCCGCCGCCTGAACCGGATCGGGTTCCTTCACTCCGTATCCGTTGATCAGGCATTTCGCGGTGACAACGAGGTCTTCGTCACTGGTCTTCGCGCCTTCCAGCGCCGTGGTGATGTCCTGATACAGTTTCTTGAAATCGTTTTTCGCCTTTTTCTCGTTCGGCTTCATTCCGATCCCCCGCAGCGTGCATTCCGCCAGCTGATACTGTGCGGAATGGCTGCCCTGATCGGCCGCCTTTTTCAGATACTTGACGGCTTCCGCCGGGTTGTAGTTGGTATAGACGCCGTTCAAACAGTATTTCGCCATCTTGAGCTGCGACTGAAGATCGCCGCCTTCGGCGAGCTTTCTGCACCAGGGCAGAGCCTTCCGCTCGTCCTTTTTGACGCCGATCCCTTCCGCGTAGAATCTGGCCAGTTCGAGAACGGCTTCGGGATATCCGCCTTTGGAGGCGGTCTCATAATGTTTCACCGCTTCGTTCAGGTCCTTGGAGACTCCTTTGCCTTCCGCATAGCACTGTCCCAGACGGAACTCGGCCAGCGGGACGCCCTTTGCCTGGGTAAACATTTCGATGGCTTTTCCCAGGTCTTCCTCAACGCCGTTGCCGGTGCGGTACAGTTCGCCCAGCTGAGCCGCCGCGTAAAGGTTGCCCTGCTTCGCGGATTTCCGGAACAGGCGCGCGGCTCTTTTCATATTCCCCTCTTCCACGCTTTTCAGTGCCTCGTCCAGCTGTTCGTGCTGATCGGTGGGATCGCCGAAGACCATGTAGAGATCGACACCCACCGCGCCGAGGATGAAGACGACGAGGCACGAGGCGATGATGATCCGGAGCGTTTTATTCTTCTTGCGGGGCGCATTTTCCTTCCCTTCGGGCGCATTTTCCGCCTGAACAGGGGGCGCGGCGGACGCAGCGGATGCCGGAGGTGTCTCCGGATTCGCCTGCGCCTGAGGAGTGATCTTGGGAATGGCGAGGCTTGTGGCCGTGCCGGAGGTCCTCGTGGCCGTCAGATTGAGCTTGGGAACGCTCATGGAAGTGGCGGTTTTCGGCATGGTCAGATTGAGCTTGGGAACGTTCATGGATGTGGCTGTCCCCGCGGTCTTCGGCATGGTCAGATTGAGCTTGGGCAGACGCATGGCGGTCGCCGTCTGCGTGGGATCGGGGGCCGGTTCACCGGCCGATGCGGCAGCGGCAGGCACAGGCGCGGGGACTTCT
>JAFZZR010000144.1 GCA_017615635.1 Lentisphaeria bacterium | reverse complement strand
TTCACCCCGGTCGCAGGCAAAGCCGTTTTTCCGCACCTCCTCCAGTTCCGCCAGGAATTTCCGCTCGTCCCGGATCGTTTTCGGCGTGTAGGGCGTGAACCGGATGCCCCGGATGATCTCCTCGGCACGCCGGGGCGGCAGAAAGGCCAGGATCGCCTTGGCCGGAGCCGCGGAATGAAGAGGAAAATGATGCCCGATTTCCAAAATGACCTTGACCGGATGTTTCGAAATTTCCTGGTGAATGACCACACCCTCTCCGCCGTGCAGAACCGCCAGCATCACGCTTTCGCCGGTCTGATCCCGAAGTTCCCTCATGGACTCCTCCGCGCAGGAGATGAGGGACTTGTTTTCCACGGCCCGGTATGCTACGGTAAGAAGTTTTCCGTTCAGGCGGTAAAGACCGTTCTTTTCGCGGACGGCGTACCCGGTTTCGCAGAGCGTTGTCAGCATGCGGAAAAGGGACGCCGCGGGAAGTTCCAGCTCTCCCATTTCCGTCATGAGCAGACCTTCGGGATGGGAAGAGAGTAATTCCATCAGTTTCAGTCCTCGTGCGAATGCGGGGACGATATACCGGCTTTCAGAAATCTTTTTTCCGCTGTTCTTCATCTTTCTGCCTCCATCGTGAGACAATATATCACCCATGAAAATAATTTTCAAATATAAAATCAGAGTTTTTGTGAAAATTCCGGCCGAACGACCGATCGCCCACAGTGATCACGCTTCATGATATGTCAAGATCAAATTCGTTTTTACCTGGGATGCACGGATTTGCTTTTTTGAGAACGAATGTTATATTGACTCCAAAAGAGAAGCATGAGGAATAGCGAAGCATGAAACATTCGCTGTTGAGCCTGTTATTCGTTTTCGTCCCGATCGCCGTTTTCTGTTCCGGATGCTGCTCCATGCACGTATGGCAGGAGACGGGGAAGGTCACCACGCATGTTCAGGCGTTTGCTCTTCTTTCCTACGCGGTATGGGGGCACAAAGGCGTAAGTGGATGGTGGGAGTAAAATGAAAGGATTTTGCATGAAACTTCTTTCTGTTTTTCTGATTGTTATGACCGCGGGCGTCCTCTGTGCCGGGGAAGCCGGCCCGGAAAATACGTTCCTGACCATTCAAAACGGGAAAATCTCGGGGCAGACGCCCGTGGTCAAAACCGGGCTCCGCGGCGAGACGCTGGAGGTGGACATTCAGACGGAGTTCAAGGGAAAAGGAACATACGGTTTCGATATTCCGGCGGGCGCGAAGAAGATCCGTCTGTTCGGCTGCGAATACGATCTGCCTCCGCCGGATCACACGGCGTATTTCCGAGCTGTCGAGATGCAGAATATCCCCGGATCGATTTGGAAACTTCAGAAGGAAGAGGTCCAATTCGCCATGGTTCTGATTTCCGTCGCACCGGACCGGAAAACCTTCGAGGTGCAGATCCGGTACAAAGTAAGTTCCGGAACAGAAATGTGGATCCGCGAACAAAATTATGCCTGCCTCGCGGCGGAAGACGGACAGCTCTTCGAATTGTTGAGCCCTGAGAATCAGGACAGTGCGGGGCTTTATAGTACGCCTTACTATTGGTTTTCAAGAAACTGTGCGAATCAGGACGGGAAACTGATGCTTCGGCTTCATACGACGGGCCGTTTCTACAAGTATTTGGCGAAAAGGGAGCTGATCTTCGACGAATTCGAACTCCCGAAACCGGATCCCCGTCCATATACATGGTTTTTCCTGAATATGCCCCTCAAGGAAAAGTATCTGGAGAAAAATCAATCCTCGGAAATCTTCAAAGTCAAGAAGAGCGTTGCCGAGTTCCGGCTTCTGGCGGAGAAGATCAAATTTCTCCGGTGCGGAATGACGCCCGAGGAGACCGCCGCCATCCTCGGTCCGCCGGATGGTTTCTCCAGTAGTGGGACAAAGGGGCCGAATACGAAGTCTCACGGCTATGCGGATTACTTCTTTCTGAATACGGGTTCGTCCAATACGAAAAATCTGATCGTTACGCTCTGCTTCGAGAAAGACCCGGAGGGAGTTTTCCGCCTGAAGGAGGTGTACTGATGAAACAATTGTGTGGTATTCTGTTTCCGCTCTGCCTCATGCTGACTCTCTGTGCCGGGGAGAACTCCGGGACGGCCGAATTCCGGATCATCGAGGGATTCGGCTACAGGAACATAGACCGTGAAATCGCCCGGAAGATGGACGAAAAATTCGACCCGGCAGGCTTGGCGGAAAAGTATGCGGAACTGCTGAAGGAACGCAGGAATCTGGAAAAACAGCTTGCGGAGGCGGGGCTCCCGTTCGACCGGGAAAGCGCCATCCGGTTCCGCATGAACGGAGTGAAAACGGATCCCCGGCTCTATGGCGAGGCGGCAAAGCGAATCAAGTCGATGGAGGGAAAGATGTTTCCCGGTCTGCCTCCGGGCCTGTACTCCGATGCAGAAGCACAAAGGATGCAGCGGACGAAGTTTCTGGAGTCCATTCAGGAGGATTGGGCCTGGATCGAGTCGCATCCGGTTTTTCCGATCAACATGCCCTGGGACCCGGAAAAGAGGCTGGCCGAGCAGTCCATACAGGATCTGAAGCTGAACACGACTCTTGCCCAGATCTGGCAGATGCGGATCAGGGCAAAGGCGACGGAGTCCGGTAATGTGTCCGGCGCGTTGGAAGATTTCGGGCGAAGCCGCGTCGTCATGGAACTCGACGGGCCGATCATTGCCGGGCTGATTGCGGTTTCGTGCGAGCTTATGCGCCTGAATACACTTTCGGAGCTTCTCTCCCGTGTAAAGCTGACGCCGGAACAACTGAAAAAGCTGGATGAAGAACTGCAGGAGGACGAGGTGCTTCTCCGCCGCGTCTGGTTGCATGCCTGGATCCAGGAGGGTGTATGCGGCCTCGACATCATCGAGAGCTTCATTCAGGGGACGGCGTATGAGGGATTGGCGAAATACAGGACGGAGGAGGGACGCATGCCTCTCCGTTTTGTCGTTCCGTGGACACGGGAATGGATCTTTCTGGCGAAACGGAATCTGCGCATTGCCGCCGAAGTCACGCAGATGAAAGACTTCCGCTCCTTTGTCCCGAAAGAATTCCCGAAGGACTTTCTCATCTCCCGGTCTTTGCTCAATCTCGAATTCGACGGCACCAATGAGTACCTGTTCATGTCGATCGCACAGATCCGCGCGGCAAGGACGGCCCTGCGGTATCTGGGTCTGAAAAGCATGGAGATCCCGAAGGATCCGTTTACCGGAGAACCGTTCCGGATCCGAAAGGGCGAGTTCTTCCGGATCCGAAAGGGCGAGTTCTTCGAATTCGAAGCCGGACGCACGGTCCGCGGCATCCGCTTTTATTCCGCCGGAATGGACGGCAAATACACGGACGGGGAATATCTGAAGTGGGGCGGCGGCCCGAAGAAGACCGACGACACCGGATTCGATCTGGTGGAGCCGGAAGTCCCTGCCTCCGGGACGTTCATTCCTTAAATCATTGAATGAGATGACATAACTTGCCGCTTCCGGGAACGGGGTCTTGACTTTTTATGAGCGGAGACTATGTTATCCGTGTGCGTGATATGATTGGCGGAAAGAGGAAAGAGAGAATATGAGGCGAGAGACGTTGAGTGCCCAATGAGAAAGAACGCCCGTCCGGATCGAGGTAAAGATGATGAAATGAAAAATAAAACTCTGCTGATAACGGGAGGAATATGCATCGCGGTCGGCATTATACTCTTTTGCGGCGTTACGGTGGAAAGTGCCGGAGGAAGAAGTCCTGCCGACGATCAGAAGCATTTTCTTTCTCCGGAAGAGT
>JAFZZR010000143.1 GCA_017615635.1 Lentisphaeria bacterium | reverse complement strand
GGCCTTTCTTTGGTGTGTGTTTTCTGTTTGCGAGTCGTGAACCGTTCACGTCGTCGCCTTATTCACAGTAGCACACTTTTTTGGTCCAGCCATACTTTTTTTACATTTCACACCTGCCTTCTTTTACCATAGCAACTATGTGAGTAGTTTGTTGTTATGGTCAGGCCAAGGTTGCCGGGAATACCGGGAAGCATCTGTCCTTCATTTCATCGCTCATACACCTCTTTTTTGTATTTTGCCTCGATCAGAGGCCTCTCATTTCTGCGTTCTGGATTCAGCAGAATGTTCAGCAGTTCCGAGGCGGTTTTTTCGTAGCAGGGATCCAGCGACGGTATGTCGATATCCGCAAAGAGCGGATCACCGTTCCCTCCGTGAATGGCGATCTCCGTTCCGGTCTGAGCAAGCATGTGCCGGAGCGTCACCGTGCTGACGGCATCATCGATAAAAAGAAAATCGGGGCGGAAGGGCAGAATCATTTTATCCACAGCCAGCCGAAGTCGGACTTTCGGATCGTTCGGCAGATTTTGAGGATACTCGAAGATAAGATCCTCTTCCGGCGTCAATCCGTTGGCCCGGAGCGCCTCTATGAAATCCTTCCGGAGCGCCTGTTCGGAAATCGCCGTGCGGAAACGGTGCATGGTGCCGAATCTCCGGTATCCCCGCTGAAGCGCATCTCCGATCATCGCCGTCAGAGCCTTTCTCCGGGAGGTCTGCACATACGGCATATCCGGGACGCACGGTTTTTCCATGAACACGACATTCTTTGCTCCGGAAAAGAGTTCAGTCACCTGATCCTTGAGATCTGGATAATCGTGGGCGCAACAGATGAAACCTGAGACGCCGTACCGCTGGAGCATGAGGTAATCCTCTTTCATGTTCGCGATATTGTCGTGGGAGAAACTGGTGATGATCCGGTATCCGGACCCGGCGCAGACACGCTCGATTTCCTGCAGAAGCCGCAGCGTCCGGTAGCTGGCAAAGGAATCGATGAACACGACAATGAGCTTTGACTGTCCGCCCCGGAGAATGGACGCGGCCATGTTGGGCTGATAGTTCAGCTGTTTCGCCGCCTCCAAAATCCTTTTGCGCGCCTCGGCGCCGACACGGATTTTTCCGGTGCCGCCATTGATGACGTTTCCGGCGGCGGCGGGGGAGACATCCGCCATTTCCGCCACGTCGCGCAAGGTGATTTTCTGTTTTCTGACCATATTTGCATCCGGCTGATAGAACGATTTATCATCGATAATATACATGCCTTTCATACCTTGTCAAATCATGGATCCGTAAAAAAATGAAAAAACAGGGCAGGGGACGGGAAAATCCTCATCGGATACGCCCCTCCCGGATGGGAAAAAGAAAAACCCCGGAACGCAGGATCTGCGCTCCGGGGCATGATGTCCGTCCAATACGGATCTCAGATGTGGCTGAGGAGATATTTCTCGGCTTCCGTGCACCAGAGATTGTTGTTGGCCTTGACGATCTTGTCCAGCTCGGCAAAAAGCGGATCGGTCTTGCCCTTTTCGGCGAAGTCCGCAATGGCGGTGAGAGGCAGATCGATATTGGTGTAGATCAGCTTCTTTCCGCCCTTGATGTTGGGCAGGTTCAGCGTGGTGTCGATCACGGCATTCAGACCGCCCACATGGGTGATCATGGCGGCGGGGTTGATCCGGCCGGTTTCCATGAGCTTCAGAGCTTCGCGCATGTCGTCGGTATTTCCTCCGGAGGTTCCCACGATGTGGGTGGAGGAGTAGTGGACATTGTAGAAGTTGAATTCGGCCTTGAAATCCGTGCGGATGGGGCCCGCGAAGAAGTTCAGGCAGCCGTCGCGGCCCAGGATGCTGTCGCCCTGTTCCACCACGGGCTTGACGGGGGCGAAGACGAACACGTCGTCGTAACCTTTGCCTCCGGTGAGATCCATGAGGGCCTTGACCGCGTCACCCTTGGAGGTGTTGAGGAAGACCAGCTTGATCCCGTCCTTCGCCGCCTTTTCCACGGAGAAGAGCTGCTCTGCACGGGCCAGACGGGCGTCATCGATATCGGTGACGACCAGGAGGCCGGGCCGGCGGTCGCAATGGAGCGCGTAGTCGATGGCGCCGAGACCCATGGGGCCCACGCCGGCGAGGATGGCCATATTGCCGCCGGGAACGATGCCCATGTTATGGACATAGCTTCCGTTCTTCGTGTGATAGTTGGCATGGAATCCGCCCACGATGCAGCTCATGGGTTCCGCCAGGGAGCCGTGGAAGAAGGCTTCGCCCTTGTAGGCGAGGAGGGAGCCGGTTTCCATGACTTCGTTGGGAATCACGATGTAGGTGGCATCGCCGCCGATGTACTTGTAGGAGTACCCGGGGGCGGCCAGAGAGCCCTTGTAGTTCAGCGCGGGCTGAATGGAGAAGCGGTCTCCGGCCTTGAACTGTCCGGCCCACTTGGAACCGACTTCGATGATCTCGCCGCAGAATTCATGACCGATGATGATCGGGTTCTGCGCCACGTCATCGGGCACGCGCTTGTGGGCGGCGCCCTGTTCGGCGGCCTTGTGACTGGACATGCAGATGCTGTCGGAAATGATGTGCGCGAGGATCTCGTCCTCCCGGATGGCCGGGAGTTCGAATTCCTCGAGACGCAGGTCGTCTTTTCCGTAGAGACGTACTGCTTTGGTTTTCATTGATGATTCTCCTCTTCAGATACCGAGTTTTTCGCGGCGGATCAGATCCACGTTGGTGAAGTTCTGCCCGGGCTGATAGCCGGGGAGCGGCAGGATCTGCTGATGGATGGCGTCCAGGATCCATTCGCCCTGCGGATAGTAGAACTTCTCCAGTTCGGGGCAGGGGCTGATGGTGTTGGGGGCGCCGACCACGATGGGAGCGGCATCCAGATAATCGAAGCAGAGCTGGGTGATCTTGGAGGCGATGTCATGCAGATGGCTTCCGCGCTCGCAGGCATCGGAGATCAGCACGATCCGGCCCGTCTTCTTGACGGATTCGATAACCTTCTCGTAGTTGAAGGGAACCAGACAGCGGGCGTCGATGACTTCCGCGGAGAGGTTGAAGTCCTTCTGGAGACGGTCCGCGGCCTTCAGGGCGGGATACAGAGCCGCGCCCACGGAGAGGATCGTCACATCGGAGCCGGCGCGCTTGACGTCGGGCTCTCCCAGCGGGATCTCGTAATATCCTTCAGGCACGCCGCCTTCGTGGAAGAGTTCGGCCGTGTCGTACAGTCTCTGGCTTTCGAAGAAGACCACCGGGTCGGTGCCGGAGAGTGCCGCGTTCATGAGGCCCTTGGCATCGTACGGAGTGGCCGGGAAGCAGACCTTGAGTCCGGGAATGTGAGCGCAGAGGCTGGTCCAGTCCTGCGCATGCTGCGCACCGTACTTGGCGCCGACGGAGACCCGGAGGACCACCGGCATCTTGAGGAGACCGGCGGACATGGCCTGCCACTTGGCGAGCTGGTTGAAGACTTCGTCTCCGGCGCAGCCGAGGAAGTCGCAGTACATGAGTTCGGGGATCGCCCGGCCGCCGCAGAGCGCGTAGCCGACCGCCGCCGCCACGATGGCGCTTTCGGAGATCGGAGCGTTGAAGAACCGGTGATAGGGCATGGCTTCGGTGACGCCGCGGTAGACGCCGTAGGCTCCGCCCCAGTCACGGTTGTCTTCTCCGAAGGCAATGAGCGTGGGATCGGTGTAGAACTTGCCGATGATGGCTTCGAACAGGGCATCGCGGAAGTTGTAGGCTTTGAGCTTGGAAACCGGCTTGCCGTCCTTGTCCAGACCGAACCGGATCTTGCTCTTGACCTTCTTCACGTTCGCGTTCTCTTCCATGGGCTGCAGCGCATCCACCGGGCGGTCATCCAGCTTTTCGATCTTCTGGTTGGAGAAGTCGAAACGGCGGATGGCATCCGGATCGGCCGCGGGATCGATACGCGGGGAGATCGTTTCGTCGATGGCCAGCTTCATGATCCGGGTGATGCGGGCTTTGATGTCCTCGTTCATCTGATCGTAGGCGGCATCGTCCTGAATGCCCTCGGCCACCAGTTTCTTGCGGAAGGCGGCAATGGCATCGACCTGACGCCATGCGTCGATCTCTTCCTGCGTACGGTAGGAGCTGGAGTCGGTGGCGGAGTGGCCCACATACCGGTAGGTCACGGACTCGATGAAGGCCGGGCCCTGGTTCTTTTCGATGAGCTCGCGTTTCCGCTTGAACGCATCGATCACCGCCAGCGGATCATAGCCGTTCACGGATTCCGTGTGCATCATGTCGGGACTGAATCCGGCGGGGAGACGGGCCGGCTTGCCGTAGCCCATGGTCTCGCCGACGGTCTGGCCGCCCATGCCGTAGCTGTTGTTCAGGCAGTGGAAGATCAGCGGAAGGCCGCCCTTGAATCCATCTTCCCACAGCTTGTTGTACTGGTCCATGCACGCGAAGTTCATGGCTTCCATCACGGGACCGCGTCCCAGTGCGCCGTCGCCCGAGTTGCAGACCACGATACCGGGTTTCCGGTTGACTTTCTTGTACAGGGCCGCGCCCGCCGCGATGCCGGCCGAGCCGCCGACGATGGCGTTGTTCGGGTAGATCCCGAAGGGCAGGAAGAACACGTGCATGGAGTTGCCCAGGCCGCGGGTGAATCCGTTTTCACGGCCGAAGAGTTCCGCCATGAAGCCGTAGAGCAGGAAGTCGACGGCCAGATCGCGGACGTTGCCGGACTTGTTCTCTTTTTCGACCACGGCCAGCAGCTTGCCGCCGAAGTTGTCCTTCATGATCTGCATCAGCTGATCTTCCGGCAGATTCTTGATGGCGTTGAAGCCCTTCGCAAGAACTTCGCCATGGGACCGGTGGGATCCGAAGATGTAGTCGTCCATGGTCAGGCTGTACGCCATGCCGACCGCCGTGGCTTCCTCGCCGGTGTAGAGGTGAGCCGGGCCTGTGTACTGGTAATCGATCCCGTTGTAGTTCTTCGCGGTACGGACGCTGAACAGCATGGTCTCGAACTCGCGGATGAACTGCATGTCGCGGTAGATGCCGATCAGATCGGCGTCCGAATAGTTTTTGCGCTCCTGCTTGAGCGTCTTCTTGTACTGATTGACCGGAATCTCACCCAGCGTGATTTTTCCGGGCTTCAGCATTTCCATCGGGTCAACATACTGACTCTTGGGCATTTCTTGTCTTTCCTTCTATCGGTTGTTGTGTTGGTTGTTCAGTGCACTTCGTTGAGGATCGCTTCGCGGAAGATTTCCGCCACCGTCGGATGCGGGAACACGACTTTCGCCATGTCACGGCAGGTAAGACGGCGCTGGACCGCAATGGCCATGGCCGGAATGATCTCCGAAGAGGGCGTTCCAATAGCGCATGCGCCGATGATGATCCCATCCGGATCCAGGATCAGCTTGATGATCCCGTTCCCGCCTTCGTTCTCCGCCATGTAGCGGCCGCTGAAGATCATGGGCAGCTTGACTTCGCGGAACTTCAGCGCTTTCTTCGCCGCCGTCTCCGCCGTCTCGCCCACGCTGGCCACTTCCGGATTCGTGTAGATCACTGCCGGGATCGCGTGGTAGCTCATGCGGTCCGGCTTTCCGGCGATGACGTTCACCGCCACTTCCGCTTCCCGGTACGCCGTGTGCGCGAGCATGGATTTCCCGTTCACATCACCCACCGCGTAGACGCCGGGGATGTTGGTCTTCATTTCGTCGTCGGTGACGATGGCTCCGCGTTCCACGAAGAGGCCCAGCTTGTCGCAGCCCAGATCCGCCGAATTGGCACGGCGGCCCACGGAGATCAGGATCTTATCCGTGTCCAGAGTCTGCTTCTTGCCGTCGGGGAGCTCCACATCCACCTTGGTCCCGTTCACGGCCGTGACCTTGGTGGACAGCATGAACTTGACGCCACGTTTCTCGTATTCGGCCTGCAGGAGCTTCGTGAGATCGGGATCCGTCATGCCGCCGATCCGGGGCAGCATTTCCACCACCGTGACTTCCGTCCCGATGGAGTTGAAGTACGAGGCCATTTCCAGCCCGATCACGCCGCCGCCCATGACCAGAAGCTTCTTCGGCGCTTCCTTGAGATCCAGAATCTCGCGGTTCGTCAGGCCCACGCCCGCCGGAATGGACTCACGCAGTCCCGGGATCGGCGGGACCGCCGCGCTGGATCCGCTGGCGATGATCAGATTCTTGCCTTCATAGGTCTGCCCGTTGGCTTCCACGGCGAATCCGTTGGCCGTCTTACCTTTGATGACCGCGGCCGCGGAGACCACGTTGACCTTCGCGCCCTTCATCTGCATGCCGACGCCCGCAACCAGGTTCTTGACGATCTTGTCTTTTCTTGCGATCACGGCCGCATGGTCGATCTTCGCGCCGGTCGCATCCACGCCGTACTTGTGCGCGCCGCCTTTGCAGTAGTCATACAGCTTCGCCGAATAGAGAAGCGTCTTCGTGGGCATGCATCCTTCGTTCAGGCAGACGCCGCCCAGCGCGCGCTTTTCGAAAAGCGTCACGCTCAATCCGTAGTGCCCGGCCCGTTCCGCCGCGCGATATCCGCCGGGGCCGCCGCCGATTACAAGAACATCATACACCATTTTCTGTTCTGTCTCCTTGTCGTTCTTATTTGTGCACAGCCTTCCCCGGCTCAGAGAGCCAGGAGAAGACTGAAGTTTTCAAGCCGCTCCGAGAGCACTTTCAGGAACTGCGCCGCAGGGGAGCCGTCCAGCGCGCGGTGATCGAAGGTCAGAGAAAGTCCCATGGCCTTGTAGAACTTGATTTCGCCGTTCACTTCTTTCGGACGGAGCGTGAACGTATCCACGCCCAGAATACCCGTCTGCGGCGGATTGATGACCGGCGTGAAGCTTTCCACACCCGTGGATCCCAGATTGCTCACCGTGAAGCTGCCGCCGGAGAGTTCGTCCGGGGAGATGTTGCCGGCTTTGCAGGCCGCCGCTTTTTCCTTCACCGCCTTGGAGATTTCCAGCAGGGACATCTTTTCCGCATTGCGGAGAACGGGGACCATCAGGCCGCGGGGCGTATCCACCGCAACGCCCAGCTGGACGCCGTTGAAGTAGCGCATCTTGTCGCCCAGGAAATGCGCGTTGAGATCGGGAAATTCCGGCAGGGTCCGGGCAACTGCGAACAGAATGAAGTCGTTGATCGTCAGATTTTCCACGCCCATGTCCTTGGACGCCTTCGCCAGTTTCCGGT
>JAFZZR010000142.1 GCA_017615635.1 Lentisphaeria bacterium | reverse complement strand
GTCCGTTCCGGCGCAGGCTGGGGCTTCGGAACCGGAGGAGGCGGCGGGACCTCGCGGGGAGGCTCTTTCTTCTCCGGGACAGGCGGGATTTCCGGCTTCGGCGGCGGTGCTGCGGGAGACGGCGGAGCAGTTGCGTTTTCCGGCTCCGGGGCCGCCGTCGTTTTCACCGGAGCCGACTGCCGGACCTCTTCCTTTCCGGACGCGGCCGGAGACGGAGCGGGCTCGCCTGCCCGGGCCTCATTCTGCTGCCGGGAGGCCGGGTGGCTTTTCGCCACAAAGGAGGAATCGGCGGGAGCCACGACCATACCGGGCGGCAGTTCGTAGAGGGGGACGACGGACTTGAGGGCATCCAGTTCGCCCTGACCGCGCAGCTGATTCAGACGGGCGATAAGGTCCTCGATCTGGGCCGCGTGGGCGATCCGCATGGCTTTCAGCAGGATGGATTCCAGAAACACCTGCTTGTTGATGGCGTCGCGCAGAAGATATCCGGAGGCGGAAATCGTTTCCAGAAGCCGCTGGACGGACGAAGGATTGGTGACCTTCGACAACCGGCAGCACGCCTCGATCTTCTCCGGCGTTTCCTCCAGAACCGCATCGGGATCCGGCAGGATCCGGCAGAGCAGGATCGCCCGCAGCCAGGCCGTGATCTCTTCGTACAGGGTTTCCAGATTCTTGCTCTGCGCGGCAAAGGAATGAAGGTCGGTTATGACGCCCACCCGGTCATTCCTGAGCAGAGCCTCCAGCAGATGGACCATGTCGGAGGCGGCCGTAAGTCCGAAAAGGGAAAGGGCCTGTTCCTCGGAAATGGGCGTTCCGTCCGCCGATCCGAAGAACGAGATCAGCTGATCCAGCAGCGATTGCGCATCGCGCATACCGCCGTCCGCGGCCTGGGCGATCACCCGGATGGCCGAGTCGGAAATCTTCACGTTCTCCGCATCGGCGATCAGGCGGAGCCGGCCCGCGATATCCCGGGCCTTAATCCGGCGAAGGTCGAACCGCTGACAGCGGGAAATGACCGTGGGCAGGACCTTGTTCACCTCGGTGGTGGCGAAGATGAATTTCGCATGCGCCGGCGGCTCTTCGATGGTTTTAAGCAGGGCGTTCCACGCGCTCTTGGAGAGCATGTGGACTTCGTCGATGATGTAGATCTTATACTTGGAGGAGATGGGCAGATGGAGCACGTCTTCGCACAGTTCACGGGCTTTTTCCACCTGAGTGTGCGTCGCCGCGTCGATCTCCATCACGTCCACGTTGGTTTCCTCGGCAATGGACCGGCAGGATTCGCATTCGCAGCAGGGCTCGCCGTCCTTCGGATTCGTACAGTTCAGCGCCTTGGCGAAGATTCGCGCCGTCGTCGTCTTCCCGATTCCCCGCGGCCCCACGAACAGATAGGCATGGGCGATCCGGCCGGATTTCACGGCATTGCGCAGCGTTCGCGCAATGTGTTCCTGCCCGATCATATCGGAAAAACGCTGCGGGCGCCATTTTCTTGCGATGACCTGATACGACATTCGTGATTCTCCATATCCGGCAACGGAAGCCGGTAACTGCATATTATAACGTCCGAACCGTGTTTTTTCAATCTCTTTTCTTCCGATAATCCGGAAAAAATTTGACAAAAAGAAAATGCGGCAGCACAGGAATTTTTTCCGGACCAGGACTTGATTTTTCATAAAAGCAGAGTAAATTACAGGTACATATATGGAACAATAGGATCGTTTCCCCATGATCAAGCAGACGCAGGTGTACCAGTCTATCCGGCAGGAAATCCTGAACGGCACATGGAAGCCGGGGGACAAACTCCCCACGGAACTCGAATATGTGCGGAAACTCGGGATCTCCCGCAACACCCTGCGCGGCGGAATGAAAAAACTGGAGGAGGAAGATCTGATCGAGCGGATCAAATCCAAAGGCACGTTCGTCAAATTTCCGAAGGCCGAACGGGAGGAGAAGAACATTTCGCTTCTGGTTCCCTGCTGCGAATATCTCCAGTACTGCGGGATCCATTTCATAAAGCTGATGTTCGAACTGATCGCGGAGGCGGCGGCGGTGGGATGGCGGATCACGCCCGTCATATTCTCCCGGACGAACGATCCGAAAGACATCTGGCTGGAAAATCTTTCCCATATCCACCGGGACAGCCGCATCGTCATCTACCACGACTGGTACGCCTCCTATTTCAAGACGCTGCGCGCCATCGGCGCCCGGGTGGCCTACGTGGACAACGAATGGGATCTCTCCGGAAAACGGGAACCCTTCAACAACTGGATGAAATTTATCGAACAGGACCGGCTGGCGGCCCGGAAAGCATTTGCGTTCCTGCGTGATTCGGGCTGCCGGAAAATTGCACTTGCCATGCGCGACCTGAACTTTCCGAACAACACACTGGCGGACGAATACGCCCGCCTCTGCCGGGAATACGGATCGCCGCACATGACGGTCCCCACCGATGACGGTACGGAGGGCATCGCCGCTCAGTACCGGCGCGACCGCTTCGACGGCCTCATTCTGCACTGCAACGAGCAGGCCCTTCCCCGGAAACCGCTGCGGGAGGCGCTGGGTCTGCCGCCCGATATGCCGCTGGCCGTCATTCCGCAGAAACTGGAGGGTTTCTTCGCGAAGAACGAAGGGAACACGGCGGTGATCGAATATCCGCTGACGTCTCTGGCCCGGGACATCGTCCGGAAGCTTGTCGGAGGAACCTATACCCCTCAGATATCCTTCTACGCGCCCTCGCTCCGGAAGGACGGAAAAGAACTCTTCGCCGACATGGAAATGAACAGAGGGGAAAGATGATCCGCCTTCGAGCTGCGCGCTGCGGCGGGACAAGGAGATGAGGTTGAAAAAAATTTCTGTCTGTCCGGCTTATCAGGCTTATCCGGCTTATGATGTCACACAAAACAAACTTACATAGGAGGAAAAGGAAAAATGAGCAAAATGCGTTTCACACTGATCGAGCTTCTGGTGGACACTACTTGCTTTTGATGTGTTTTGAGCTGCAGCCATCAAGGTATGAAGTATGAGGTATGAGGTATGAAGTATGAGGTAAAAGAGAGTTCCGGCAGCTTGATGATGGAGAAGTCATTTTCCTTTGCCCTGCGGGGACGAGCATCGGAGCCAATCCGGAGGAAAGCAGAGGTGCCCAGTCATCCCCGGATTTTCAGGCAAAGATTTCCATTGCATACAAGGAGGCGCGGGAGACATCTTACTGGCTGCGTCTTCTCTTCGCCTCAAAATACCTCACGGAACGGCAGTTTAACAGTCTTCACGCAGATTGTGAAGAACTGATTCGAATACTG
>JAFZZR010000141.1 GCA_017615635.1 Lentisphaeria bacterium | reverse complement strand
GGGGACGAAGGGGGGCAGGTCCGTCCCAGCAAACAAAGCAAGCAGATCGTACCGAAATGGATGCGGACTGTCCTTCTCCCGAAAGGAGACACGGATTCCTTCTGCACGCAGTGTGCACTCTTTCATCATGCAATGGTTTTGCGGTCGGGCCCGCCCAGATAGGTGTTCAGACGCACGAAACCGGAATTGTCCGGATCGTTGAACCGGTCTTTTTTGTGAAGAAAGAAGCCGTCGTTGTCGTTGCCGTACTGGATCCCCGCCAGTCCGATCTGCTTCAGGTTGTTGAGACAGCTGATGGATCTCGCGGTCCCCTTGACCTTGCTCAGCGAGGGCAGAAGCATCCCCGCGAGGATGGCAATGATCGCGATGACGACCAGCAATTCGATTAACGTAAAATTGTTCCGTTTCATATTTTCAATGTCCCTTCTGCGTTTTTTCGCTTGCTCCATTCGCGGTCCAGCATATCGAAATAGACCATTTACGGCAGATATTCACCCGACTGCAGATAAAGAGATTTTACCATGGGAAGCGTATCGTTGCTCGTCATGACGGCATAAGGGATCGAACCGCCCCGCAGCTCCTGATAGGAAACAAGGACGGCATGCCCGTCGGCAAGCACAAAGACGCTTTTTCCTCCATGCCGGAAATGCGGAAGAGCATAAGACCCCGAGTTGGTCCGGGCCAGACAGGTATTGTCTCCGCCACTGGTCGCGTTCCATCCGTCGGCGGCAAAAACAATCATGGAGGCGGTAGCCTGATAATTCGCCATATACTGACTGCCGTATTTTTTTCCGGTAAAAATAGGATTGCTGTAGTAATCCGCCGCCAGCGTATTGTAGGTTAACGAATACGAAAGGTAAGGAGTCCGGTCCGCCGGGAAGGATGGGCAGGAGAAAACCTGGGGCTGCAAGGCAAACCGGTCCGCCAGAGGCGTTGCCGTGACCTTGCTTCTGTCGGGCCCGCCGAGATACGGACTCATACGGACAAATCCGGAGTATTCGGGATCGTTGAACGCATTTTTCTTGTGAAAGAAAAAGCCGTTGTTGTCATTGCCGTACTGCTGCCCGGCCAGCCCGATCTGCCTCAAATTGTTGAGACAGGAAATCGACTTTCCCGTTTCCTTGACCTTCCCGAGCGCAGGCAGAAGCATCCCCGCCAGGATCGCGATGATGGCAATTACGACCAGAAGTTCGATCAGCGTAAAATTGTTTCGCTTCATAACTCTTTTCTCCTGAGATTTGTCTGTTGCATGTGCTGAATGTACTATATTGCCGATATTCCGGTTTTCAATGTCACTTTGCCTTTTTTTGCTTGCTGCTCCATTCGCGGTCCAGCATATCGAAATAGACCAGCGCCGCCTTCCGGACCTGATCGGGCGTACGTCCGCCGATCCAAAGGGTATCCGCGTCGGGCATGGCGAGGAACGGGCCGGGGAAGTTTTCCGGGACTTCGAGGCCGGGGAAGTCTGCGGTCGTGCCCACAAGGATCTTCTTTCCGGCGGCGCCCTGTCCGGGAGCGGAAAGGATTAGATCGGGCTTGGACAGAGCGGGATCCAGGAATCCGGGATGATTCGAGTTGATCCGGCCCCAGCGTTTCAGATTGGCCTTGACGCTGGGACGGTACATGGCGACCATCTCCGCGGCAATCTGCACATCTCTCCCGGCCCCCGCCTCCAGCGCAGGCGTCTGCCTTTCGGCCAGAAACGCGGTCAGATTCTTTTCCGGAGCAAAAGTCCCGCAGGCGGGAAGCAGGTCGAACGAAACGGATTTTTCCGCCTTGCCGGAAATGAATTTTTCCCCGAACCGGATGCACCGGCCGTCGAAGTCGGCCGAGGGCAGCGTGAACGCGAACGGAGCGTCCGCCTGAAGCCGGAGAGACTTTTCATTCGCACACGCGGTGAAGCCGGTGACCTCGCCCTTCAGAGCGACGGTCCGGAGTACCACGATTTCCTTGGGCTCCAGCGTGAGCTCGAACACCGTTTCGCCGTTTGCAATCTTCTGCGCCAGCGTACCGGCGGACGGCAGGAATCCGTACTTCCCTTCGCCCAGATAGCGGTTGACCACACGGACGGTCCGCGTCACCTTCTCCCGCTTCGGATTGCTGAAGGTGAGAATGGTTTCCGTTCCGTCTCCGAACCGGCCCGCCCAGAGGGGTTCCGCGTCCCGGATGGCGGAGACGGGATGGTATCCGGCCTCGCTGATGGCACGGAGTGTGTCGAGGTGAGACCGGAAGAGGATGTCCGCGGAGACCCAGTTCATGGGATTGCATCCGTAACGGAAGCAGTTGAGCAGATAGTGCTGCTTGATGCCCTGCATGATCTCGGCCGTCTTTTCCGGGTCGCCCTCATAGAGGGAGCGGCGGACGCCGGAGAAAAGGCCGTGCCAGAACGTGAAGGGCTTGCGTCCCAGGGTCAGGCGCAGGGCCAGGACCATGTCCGCGTTGGCGGCGGGTCCGGCTTCCATGATGGCGCCGTCGCAATGGAAGAAGGTGAAGGGGGAGAACTCGCTGACGGCCGCATTGAACATGGTGGCCATGGGCTTGCCGTTCCGCTTCAGCGTGTGAAGGTAATCGGAGAAGGGAATGGGCTCCACGCTGTCCGAGGTGTAGATGGTCCCGTCGTCGTACCACGACCGTCCCACAGCGTACTCCAGCTGGCTGGGCGTGGTGAAATGGAAACTGCTGTTGGCCATGTCGAGGGAAAAGCCGGAGACCTCGTAGTGATCCACGACCCCTTTCAGCTGTCTCTTCAGATAGTCGAAGAGAGCCGAACCCGGCGCAAAGGCGCTGCGAAGATGTCCCGCGTTGGTGGGACGGGAATGGAGCTCGCCGAGACCGGGCATCACCGTTTCGGGATAACGGTCGGCCACGCTCTCATGGATGTCCTTGACCAGAATGTAGAACATCATGGCGGCGACTTTGTCGCCCCAGAGCATTTCCTGCTTCAGCGCCTCATCGTATTCCTGACGGGTCAGCCGCTTCTCCTTGCGGTGTCCGTAGTAATCCCAGTATATCTGGGTCTCGCCGTCCCAGCCCTCGCCGGGTGCGTACCACTTTCCGGCCTCGTACCAAGGGGCGAAGGTCCATTCCCAGCTGAGGCCGGAATGACGCCAGCTGTGAAGCTGGAAGGGACGCTGAAGGGCTCCGCCGAGGAAATATGCGCTCACTCCGTAGATGCGTTTGTCGGCGCCGGGGATCGGACGGAACCACTCCGGATACGCGTCCTGATAGTCCTCCACCGCGTTGCACCAGGCAAAATCCGGCGTGAACGTATAGTCCACGATGTCCAGCACCTGGACCCGGCGGTCGTCGGACACGATCCGGGCCGTCAGGTTCAGTCCGTCGGAAGTCAGTGACCGGGTGAATTCGCTCAGGATCGTCTGCGGGGCGAAGCCGAGGGCCCTGCCCGATTTTCCATCCTCCGCCGTCTCCAGCGGGAACGTCTCCAGCATTTCTTTGCGTTCCAGCGGAAGAGTATCCGCCTTGCGCTCCTTCGAGCCGTCCCAGAACCGCACAGGCCGGAAATCCAGCGGGGACGTGAACGTGACCGTCAGCCGCGCCGGATCGTCATGCCGCGTGCTGGTGAAGCTCAGACGCCAGCCGGGAAGCGGCTTCGTGACTTTTTCCGCACGGCAGGTCCAGCCGTTCCCGGAAAATTCCTGCGTTTCCCCGCAGAGTTTCGCCTCCACAACGGGCTTTTCCGTCCCGAACTCACGGATCCGGAGGACCGGCTCCGACGATGCGGCCGTATCCGTTTCCGCCGTAGCGCACGCGGAAAGCGCGCCGCAGAAACAAGCCGTACAGGCAATGACCGCAAAAGAAAGAAACTTATTCATGGAAGACCTCCTTGCTCACTTTGTTTCCCGACTGTCCGGTCAGTTCCGCCTTGTACACCCGGCAGATGCTGGGAAGGACCACCGACACCGTCTGCTCCTTCGCTCCCGGATCCAGCTTCACCACCGCGGGTTTCGCCCCGGGTATCCGAAGCTCCGTCCACCCCTGCCCCGCGATCCGCACATCCAGCCCGCACTCGGCTTTCCGGATGGCCGGATGACGCAGGCGGACGGTCCCGGCGAATCCGCCGTACACCCCGACGCGCAGCTGACAGACGCCGTCTCCCTTGTCCGCGGGCAGACTGAACTCCTTGTCCATGCGGCACCAGCGGTCGGGTCCCACATGAAGGATATACCGTTCGGGAATGAAATCGCGCAGCTCTTCCGCCAGGGTATCCCCGAAGCGGCTGGGGATCGAATTCACGGATTTGATCTTGTGACCCTTCTCCGTCTCACCCTGGAGCCAGAGTCCGCCGTTAGGCCCGTCGACCTGATATTCGCAGGAGGCGCAGTACGTGGCCCCCGCCTTCAGCGGGACCGACTGCAGCCAGTAGCCGAACTTCTCCCACACGGTCGTCACCTCAAGATAACGCTCCGCTCCCTCCCCCACGACTTTCGTCCGGAATTCCGGCGACTTCGAACAGTTGTCGAAGGTCCAGTCCGCGGGCAGTTTTTCCTCGTTCAGCTGACCGAAATCCGAATTTTTGATCAGATTCGCGGACGGGATGAACCGGAACGACAGTGCATCCGTCTCTTCCCCCGCAGCCGCCAGCATAAGCGGCGCTGCCAGC
>JAFZZR010000140.1 GCA_017615635.1 Lentisphaeria bacterium | reverse complement strand
GTCCGGGGTCCGTCAGGTGCGGCATTTTTTTCTGAAAAAAATCTTTTTTTAACTTGAAAAAAGCGGGAAATGCGTTACTTTTCGAAAATGTATTTCTTATGTTCAACCAGATAATACGGAGCCGGAGTGACATGACGGAGGATTTGCAGGGGCTGCTGAACCGGATTCAGGAAGACGGACTGCAGAAATCGGAGGCGGAACGGACCAGAATTATTGCAGATGCGGAAGCCAAAGCCGCTCAGATCATTGCGGATGCGGAAGCCAAAGCCGCCGAAACCGAAAAGAAGGCCGCGCAGGAAGCCGCCGCCCTGCAGACAAAAGCGGAAGAATCCATTCGTCAGGCGGCCCGGGACATCATAATTGCGCTCCGCAGCGAGATGCAGCAGCGTCTGCAGTCGGTGACGAAGGCCTGCATCGGGCAGGCGATGAATCAGAATCTGATGGTCGCGCTGATCTACGAAATGGCGAAGAAATATGCGGAGAATCCCACGGACAAACTGGAGGTACTCCTTCCCGCTTCCGCGTTGGAGCAGCTGGAATCCGGCCTTCTCAATGCGCTGGGGCAGGACTTGGCATCCCGCACGAAGATCCTCGGCGAGCCGGAACTGGAAAGCGGACTTCAGATCGGATTCCGGGACGGCTCGGTGTTCCTGGATTTCAGCGACGAGGCGCTTTCGAACCTCATCTGTTCCTACATCGGCCCGAAACTGACCGCCATTCTCAAGGAAGGCTGACATTTTTCGTTCCGGGGAGAAGGAAAGCGTCATGGAGCTTTTTTCATTACTGTCATCTCTGCCGCAGCTGACTCTTTTCGAGCAGCCGGGCATCACGCACGAGCGATTCCTCTACTTCTGCTCTTCGTATTTTCACGGAAAACGCATGGAGCTCCTGAAGAGTCTTTCTCTCCGTCCCGATGATCCCGATCCGCAGAATATCCTCCGGCGTTTTCCCGCCGGTTCCGTTCCCCGCACCTATTCGAACTGGGAAACGGCTCTGCGCGGCAGTCTGGCGAAGCTCCGTGCCGCAAAGTATCCCGGACTCGGGACCTTCGACCGTCCGGACGCCGGATATGAGACCGATGCGGATTCCGCGGCCCGGCGCGCCTATGCGGCGCCGGACCCGCTGGAACGGGAACGGATACTGGATCGTGCCCGCTGGGAGAAACTGGACGAGCTGGCCCGCGCGGGTCACAGCCATGCCTTCAACTTCGACTCCGTCTGCGCCTACAGCCTGAAGCTGCAGATCGCCGAAAAGTGGACGATGCGGAAAGAGGCTGGGGCGGCGGACAACCTGGACCGCGCGGCGGATGCGGTGAGGTCGGCCGGTACGGAAAAAACAAGCTGATACGGAAGAAAACAAGGATACAATACAAGATAAGAACGCGGAGAGAACGACATGCCGGAAAACAGCAAAGGACGGATCGTCGGGGTCAACGGCAATCTGCTGACCGTTGAATTTGACACCAGCGTGATCCAGAACGAAGTGGCATTTGTAATTCTGGGCGATTTGCGCCTGAAATCGGAAGTCATCCGGGTGCGCGGAAACCGCGCCGACCTGCAGGTCTTCGAGAGCACGGATCAGATCCGGATCGGGGATACCGTGGAGTTCACCGGAAGCCTGTTGAGCGCGACTTTGGGCCCCGGACTCCTCAAGCAGGTATACGACGGTCTGCAGAATCCTCTGAACAAGCTGGCGGAAAAGTCGGGATTCTTCCTGGAGCGCGGCATATATCTGGACGCTCTGGACTATGAAACGCAATGGGAGTTCACTCCCACCGCGGCCCCCGGCGACAAACTCCGGGCGGGCGACCGCATCGGCTGGGTCCCCGAAGGCATCTTCCAGCACTGGATCATGGTCCCCTTCGCGTTCCGCGGCATCTGGGAGGTCGTGTCCGTGACGGAGAAGGGCACGTACAAACCGAAGGACACCATGGCCGTCCTGCGGAACTCCCGCGGCGAGGAACGCAGCGTCACAATGGTCCAGGAATGGCCTGTGAAGATCCCCATCTCCTGCTACAAGGAAAAAATCCTTCCTGTCGAACCTCTCATCACCCAGCAGCGGATCATCGACACATTCTTCCCCGTGGCCCAGGGCGGTACGTTCTGTACGCCCGGACCCTTCGGCGCCGGCAAGACCGTGCTGCAGCATGCCATCAGCCAGTTCGCCGAGGCGGACGTGGTGATCGTGGCCGCCTGCGGCGAGCGGGCGGGCGAGGTCGTGGAGATCCTCCGCGAGTTCCCGGAACTGAAGGACCCGAGGACCGGCAAGACGCTCATCGACCGTTCCATCATCATCTGCAATACCAGTTCCATGCCCGTGGCCGCCCGGGAAGCCTCCGTTTACACGGCGGTGACCCTGGCCGAATACTACCGGCAGATGGGACTTCATACGCTCCTCCTTGCCGACTCTACCTCCCGCTGGGCCCAGGCGCTCCGCGAGATGTCCGGCCGTCTGGAAGAGATCCCCGGCGAGGAAGCCTTCCCCGCCTATCTGGAATCCCGTATTTCCGGCTTCTACGAACGGGCCGGACTGGTCCTCCTGAACGACGGCGTCACCCGCGGATCCGTGACCATCGGCGGCGCGGTTTCGCCGGCCGGCGGAAACTTCGAAGAGCCGGTGACGCAGGCTACGCTGAAAGTCGTAGGTTCCTTCCTGGGGCTTTCCCGTGACCGTTCCTCGGCCCGGCGCTTTCCCGCGATCCATCCTCTGGAAAGCTGGAGTCATTACCGGAGCATCGTTCCGGCGGATCAGCTGAATCTGGCGGTCCGGACGCTGAGACGTGGCCAGGAAGTGAATCAGATGATGAAGGTGGTGGGCGAAGAAGGAACGCACATCGACGACTTCGTCATGTATCTGAAGAGCGAGTTCCTGGATTTCGTCTATCTTCAGCAGAATACGTTCGATCCGGTGGATTCCGCCAGCAGCCGCGAGCGTCAGCTGTATTGTTTCGAGCGTGTCGTCCGCGTTCTGGATACTCCGTTCTCCTTCGAGTCCCGGGACGAGGCGCGGCAGTTCTTCCAGGAGCTTCGTGTGACCTTCACGGAGTGGAACTACATGCCGTTCAAGGACGAAAAATTCGACGCACAGGAGAAGGTCATAGAAGCGAAAATTCAGGAGAAGGCCCGTCATGCGTAAGATATACCACAGAATCATTCAGATCGCCGGCAACGTCATCACGGTGGAAGCCGACGGCGTTGCCTATAACGACCTGGCCGAGGTCGTCAGTTCCCGCGGCACCTCGCTGGCACAGGTCATCCGTCTGCAGGACTCCAAAGTCTTCCTGCAGGTTTTCGCCGGGTCCCGCGGAATCAGCACCGGCGATGAGGTCCGGTTCCTCGGCAAACCCATGACGGTCTCCTCTTCCGACGATCTTCTGGGCCGCGTGTTCAACGGCGCGGGCGTTCCCCGCGACAACCGTCCGGAGATCCACGAGGAGGAAGTGGGGATCGCGGGTCCGTCCGTGAATCCGGCGAAGCGCATCATTCCCCGGAAGATGATCCGTACGGGCATTCCCATGATCGACGTGTTCAATACGCTGGTGGAATCCCAGAAGCTCCCCATCTTCTCCGTGGCGGGCGAGCCCTACAACGAGCTTCTGGCGCGGATCGCCATGCAGGCCGAGGTGGATGTCATCATCCTGGGCGGCATGGGCCTCAAGTACGACGATTATCTCTTCTTCCGCAATACGCTGGACGAACACGGAGCTCTTTCCCGGACCGTCATGTTCATCCATACGGCGTCCGACCCGGTGGTGGAGTGTCTGCTCGTTCCGGACATGTGTCTGGCCGTGGCCGAGCAGTATGCGCTCCGCGGAAAACGGGTCCTCGTCCTCCTTTCCGATATGACCAACTTCGCCGACGCCATGAAGGAGATTTCCATCACCATGGAACAGATCCCCTCCAACCGCGGATATCCCGGCGACCTGTACAGCAAGCTGGCCGCCCGATATGAAAAGGCGGTGGACTTCGACGGCGCGGGTTCCATTACGGTTCTGGCCGTCACCACCATGCCCGGCGACGACGTGACGCACCCGATCCCCGACAACACGGGGTACATTACGGAAGGCCAGTTCTATCTGCGCAACGGACGGATCGAGCCCTTCGGTTCTCTTTCCCGCTTGAAACAGAACGTCAACGGAAAGACGCGGCCGGATCACCGTGCCGTCATGGACACCATGATCCGGTTCTATTCGGATTACAAGGAGACGCTGGAGAAGCAGTCCATGGGCTTCCAGATGAGTTCCTGGGATGAGAAACTTCTCAAATACGGACGTCTCTTCGAAGAGAAACTGATGGATCTTTCGGTCAATATCCAGCTGGAAGACGCGCTGGATCTGGGGTGGAAGATCATGGCGGAATGCTTCTCGCCCACCGAGACGGGGATCAAGTCCGACATTCTTACGGCGTATTGGCCCGGCGAAAAAGGAAACTGATCCGGACGGCAGATCATGGCGAAAATCAAGCTGACGAAAACCGAGCTCAAAGCCCAGCGGGACGCGCTGAAGCAATATACGCGCTTCCTGCCGACTCTGCAGTTGAAGAAGCAGCAGCTCCAGCTGGAAATGAGACTTTGTCTGGATCGGATCGCGGAAAACGAAAAACGCGAATCCGCTTCCCGCGAAAATCTCCGTTCCTGGATCGCTCTGTTCGGCGACTCCGCGGCGGCGGACCGCGTGATCCATGCCCTGAGCGTGGATAGGGTGCGGACCTCGCTCATGAATATCGCGGGCGTCGACGTCCCGGTCTACGAGGGCGTGGATTTCCGTGTGGAGTCATACGACCTTTTCCGGGAGGAGCCGTGGCTGGATGATGCCCTTGACGCGGTGCGCGGCATCGTGGAATTCCGGGCCGAACGGGATGTGATCCGGGAACAGTACGACCGGATCGCCCGGGAGCTCCGCGTTACGACGCAGCGGGTCAACCTCTTCGAAAAGATCAAGATCCCGGAAACGAAGGAGAACATCCGCCTCATCAATATCGCCATCGGCGATTCGGATACCAGCGCGGTTGTCCGCTCCAAGATCGTCAAGAAGAAACTGGAGGAACCGGCGGCATGATTATCCCCATGAAAAAAGTCACGCTGCTTTGCCTGGAAAAGGATAAAGCCGTTTCCCTCGAACATCTGCGCGAGCTGGGCCTCATGCAGCTGGATTCCATGCCCGTTCCCGAGAAGGGCGATGCGGCCGAACTGGCGGATTCCGTTGCGCGCACGGAGAAGGCGCTGAGCCTGATCCGCTCGGCGGCCCCCGTCAAAAAGCATTCCGCTCCTGCCTCTTCCGGGCCCGGGGAAGCGGAAGAGATCGTCCGCCGGACACTGGAACTCTCGGAGCGTTCCTCTTCCATCCGCAAGGAACTGGACGGTCTTCGCCGCAAGGAGACCGCGCTGGCTCCCTGGGGCGATTTCGACCGTGATGCCATTGCCCGGTTCCGGACGCAGGGCGTGTTTGTCGTCCTCTGTGCCGTGCCCGTCTCCGCCTTCCGCGAGATGGAGCGGGGCAAAAAAGGACAATCTTTCCCCGAAGACGCCGCGATCCAGGTCATCGCGCGGGATCGCGTCAGCGTATACTATGCCATGGTCTTCACCCGGGCTCCGGAGCAGCCGCTGCCCGGCGAGATCGAGCTCCCCGAAGAGAAACTTTCCGAGGTCCGCGCCCGGATCGCGGAGCTTGAAAAAGAATCCTCTTCGCTGGATGAAACTCTGTCTTCCTTCCATGCCGGACTGAAGCGTGTGGAAGCTCTTCTGGACGAGCAGTCCGCCGCTTTCGAATTCGCTGCGGCACGGGACGGCATGAGCCGGGAAGGCGTTCTCTCCTATGTGAGCGGATTCGTGCCGGAAACGGAGCTGTCCCGTCTCCGGGCGGCCGCCTCGGAATACGGCTGGGCTTTCCAGTTCCGGGATCCGCTGCCCGGCGAAGTGGTCCCCACCTGTATCCGGAAGCCCCGTTTCCTGGATATCATGGATCCTCTTTTCGAATTCATCGGCGTTCAGCCCGGATACGATGAAAGCGACGTGAATCTCTTCTTCCTGCTGTTCTTTCCCCTGTTCTTCGGAATGATCGTGGGCGATGCCGGGTACGGCCTCCTTTTCCTGGTCTCCGCCTTCCTCTGCAAGTGGATCTTCCGGGATCGTCCCGCCGCCCGGCTTCCGCTGAATCTCTTCATCATGCTTTCCTGCACCTCCGTGGTCTGGGGCTGGCTCAACGGCGCCTGGCTGGGGATCCCCGGAGAGCATTTGCCCCGTTTCATGCGGGGGTGGAGCCTTCTTGCGGATCCGGCGAACAACGAGTTTGCCTGCCGTCTTACGGAGAAGCTCGGCATGGTGACGCCCGAAATGACCCCCGAACGCCGTGCGGAGGTGTTTGCCTCGCTTCCGGATAAATTCGTGCAGTATATCTGCTTCTTCCTGGCCGCGCTTCATCTGGGATCTGCCCGGCTGTTCAAATTCATGGAAGGCATTACGAAGTCCTGGATGGCCGTCGGGCATCTCGGCTGGGGCGCTTTGATCACGGCCAACTTCTTCCTGGCGGTGAACCTGATCGTCTTCCCGGGAACGTTCCCCATGCCGCTGGGCCTGATCCTGTACGCGGTTGGTGTCTTTCTGGTGATCGTCACGACGCGGGGCGTCGGATTCCTCAATCTGCCGTTCTCCCTGATCAACAGTTTCGTGGATGTCCTTTCCTATATCCGTCTGTTTGCCGTGGGGCTGGCGGGAACATACATCGCGGTGAACTTCAACCGGATGGGCGTCATGCTCAAGGATGCGCTTCCGGAAAACCTCTTTATCCTCGGCGTGATCCTGCTCTTCCTGGTAGCGCTCTTCGGACACCTGCTCAATATCGCGCTGGGCTTCCTCAGCGTCATGGTACACGGCATCCGTCTGAACACGCTGGAATTTTCCAATCATGCCGGAATGCAGTGGGCGGGCATCCGGTTCCGTCCCTTTGCTCTTCCCGCCGTCAACGAAGAATCCAACAGTCAATCATAAATAAAACAGGAGATTTCACATGAGTCTGCTTCTCACTCTCGCCGATGCCGCCGCTCAGGCTGCTTCCACCGTCCCTGCCGCCGCGGAAGCGGTGACTTCGCCCGACTTCGTAACCCGTTCGATGGTGTATGCCTCCGCCACCGCCGCGATCGGTTTCTCGGCCATCGGTTCCGCCTACGGCGCCGGAGCGGCTGCCTGTTCGGCGGTCGGAGCCTGGAAGAAATGCTATATGCAGAACAAGCCTGCTCCGTTCCAGCTGCTGATCTTTGCCGGCGCGCCGCTTTCCCAGACGATTTACGGCATGATCCTCATGTTCATTATCATGGGCCATGCGGTGAACGTGCGGCCGGGTGCCTGGCCGCTCTATCTGTTCGTGGGCGTCATTTCCGGCATTGCCATGGGCGTTTCCGCGCTCTGGCAGGGACTGGCCGCCGCCGCCTCTTCGGATGCATTTGCCGAGACCGGCAAAGGGTTTACCAATCAGCTGATGGCACTGGGTATCGTCGAGACCGTGGCGATTTTCGTCATGGCTTTTGCCATTGTTCTGCTGAACATGCTCTCGTTCTGACGGCTTTCCGGATCCATCCGAAAAAAAAGAAAGAAATTTCTGTTTTCGCTTGATTTGTCGAAGAAAACGGGATATATTCCCCGACATACGAAAACCTAACTCTGGAGTTGCAAATAATGAAAATTTCTGCCAAAGCCGTTCTGTTCGCCTGCGCCCTCGGGTGCACCGCTCTTCTCACCTCCTGCGGAACTCCCTTCCCGCTGGGCTGCCTCTACACCAAGGTGACTCTGCCTCTGACGGTCGGATCCGGTGATATCAAGTACAACCGGATCGGTACCGCCGAATGCCGGAACTTCCTCGGCTGGGTCGCCGTCGGCGATGCCTCCCTCAACAAGGCTGCCGAAAACGGCAATATCACGCGGATCTCCTGGGCCAGCCAGCGTGTCGAGAATATCCTGGGCATCTACGGAACCTATACCACCATCATCTACGGATTCGGCGAGAACGAGGACGAAACCACCGCTCCCGACAAGAACCTGAAGGATTGACGGGTCTTTTTTCCGCTTTCACGACGCCTGGGTGACCGGGCGTCTTTTTTTTTACACCCTTTCCGGATCCGCTTCTGATGTCATCCACGCCTCCTTCTCTTGCCTCCCTGTACCGCGAGTACACCGGATTTTTCCGGGAGCACGGCTTCGATTCGCCGGAAGTGGAGGCCGCGTATCTGCTTTCCGATGTCTCGGGCGTATCGCATACGCTCATTCCCTTTTCCGATTCGATCCCGGACACGGATGCCCTCCGGTGTGCCGAAGAGCGTCTGCGGAGACGTTTGGCGGGCGAACCGTACCAGTATATCTGCGGATGGGCCGCGTTCCGGGAGCTCCGGCTCTCCGTCGGACCCGGATGTCTGATCCCGAGGCCGGAAACCGAACTGCTGGTGGACCGGATCCTCTCCGTTCTGCCTCGCGGCGGACGTTTTTGCGAATGGGGTACGGGCAGCGGCGCCATTGCTCTTTCTCTTGCTTTCGAGCGGCCCGACGCGGACGTATCCGCTTCCGAGCTTTCGCCGGACGCCTTCGCCTGGGCGGAGAAGAACCGTACGGATCTCCAGCTCTCCCGGGTCCGTTTGAGACAGGGCGATCTGGGCTCGCCGTTCAAAGACGAACGATTCGATGTCATCGCCGCCAATCTGCCCTATATTTCGCCCGATGAAAAAGCCTCGCTCCCCGTCAATGTGCGGGACTGGGAGCCGCCCGAGGCCCTTTTCGCGGATCGGAACGGTCTCGCGCTTCTGGACCGGGCGATCCGGGAGGCTCCGGACTATCTCAATCCCCGCGGATGGCTTCTTCTGGAGATCGGCGAGACGCAGGGACCTCATCTTCTGGAGACGGCGAAGCGGTGGAGTCACGCTGAAATCGCAAAGGATCAGTACGGCGCGGACCGTTTTTTCATCGGAACGGTGTAAAAACCCCTTTCCCCGCTTGTAAATGAGCGGTCGCGACTGTATATTTCCCCTCGTACTTTTACCTGTAAACAGGAGGCGTTTCATGAAGAATTTTCTGCTGCTTTCCGTCTTGAC
This sequence comes from Lentisphaeria bacterium, assembly GCA_017615635.1. GTDB lineage: Bacteria > Verrucomicrobiota > Lentisphaeria > Victivallales > UBA1829 > RGIG8244. The sequence goes on along the minus strand of JAFZZR010000140.1, from coordinate 646 downwards.
GGCGGCCGTATCCCTTTTCGTCGGCTGCGATTCTTCCGAATCCGGCAACAATGCTCCCGCCGCCGCTCCCAGAAAATGGAAGATCGGCGTCTCCATCCCCGCCGCCACCCACGGCTGGTCCGGCGGCGTGGTCTGGCACGCGGAACGGGCGAAAGAGGAGATGGAGAAGGCGTCTGCCGATGCGGAATTCATGATCGTCACGAGCTCCGATGCGCAGGATCAGGTGAACCGGATCGAGAACCTGATGGTGCGGGGTGTCGATGCGCTGGTCGTCATGGCGCAGGAGCCGGGCCCGCTTCTTTCCGTCTGCGAGCAGGCCCGGAAGAAGGGAATCTATCTGGTCGTCGTTTCCAACCCTCTCCCGAAGGAGATCCAGAATGTGTTCGTCAATGGCGACAACTCCGGCTTCGGAGCCGCTGCCGCGGAAGCCATGGGACTCGTTTTGAAAGGGCAGGGGAATATCGTCGTCATGGAGGGATACTCCTCGCCCATCAACACCGAGCGGATGGAAGCGTTCCGCAAGACGCTGGCGGCCAAATATCCCGCCATCCGGATCCTTGATTCCCGCCTGGCCTATTACAGCCCGGAAAAGGCGCTGGCCCTGATGGAAAATTACATTCAGAAATATCCCGATATCGACGGCGTC
>JAFZZR010000139.1 GCA_017615635.1 Lentisphaeria bacterium | reverse complement strand
CCACGCCCACGCGGAGATTCTTCCGGGCGGAAAGGATCCGGAAAGCCTCGGCGATCACGAAGGCGCCGATTTTATCATCCAGTCCCTTGGAAAGGACGCGGTTTTTGGAAAGCATGCAGAAATTGGAGCGGAACGACACGGGATCGCCCACGTGCACAAGCCTGGCGGCGGCCTCCTTCGTTTCGGCTCCGATATCGATCCACATATCCTTGACCTCGGGAACGCTCTTCCGCTCGTCGGGCGTCTGAAGATGGATCGGTTTCCGTCCGATCACGCCCGGGATCCGTCCGGATGCAGTCAGAACTTCCACCTGGGATCCGGGAAGCGTCATGGGATCGATCCCGCCCACGCTCCGGAAGGAAAGAAGCCCCTGATCCATAACGCGGACCACCTGGAACCCGATTTCGTCGTAGTGCCCCGCCAGCATGACCTGGAAGGGATTGTCCGGATTCAGACGGGCCACGGTGTTGCCCATGACGTCCGTCTCCACCCGGTGAGCGAATTGCCCGGTGTATTTCCGGAAGAGCGCAGCCTGCTCGAACTCGAATCCGGAAGGCCCGGACGCCATGAGAAAATCTTTCAGAAAAGCAAGACTGGATTGAGACAGCATGATTTCATCTCCCTCTGGGGTTCCATTCGATGTTTCATCCGCGAAACGTTTCGGATCCGCGGTCAGATATTATCCACGACCACGTCCACAAACGGCTCGTCGATCCGTTCGGGCAGACCTGTGCAGTTCAGGAAACGGACGCCGTTCAGTCCCTTGATCCGCTTCAGGAAGGAAATATCGGTCACATGGGCCTCGCGGACCACCAGCACGTTGATCTTCACGTTGGAAAGACGGGAGAAGAGCTTTTCCGGATCGCCGCAGCCTTTCAGGTAAAGGCGGTCCACCGTTTTCCCGCTGAGAAAATCCAGGTTCTTCAAATTGGGACAGTCCTCCAGGTATATGGAGGAAAGAATGTCGGGCGACAGCGCCGGCACGGTCTCCACATCCGAGTGTTCCAGCGCAAACGTGGCCAGATACGTCAGCGGAGTCAGATCCACGCCGTCCAGGGAGAAATGCCCGTCCAGATTCAGATAGGAAAGCCGGGTCATCCGGGGCAGCTGCGAAAGATCCACGGACCGGCATTCCGAAGAGAAGGTCAGCGCCTCCAGGAGTCCGGGATTCCGGAAATCCAGCCGGGTCACGCCGGTCCGGACAAGGTGCACGCTGCGGAGATTTTCGCCGAAGAGAAGCGTGTCGGTGAATCCGGGGCAGTCCATCACTTCGACGTCGGAAACGGGAAGCGTTTTCAGTGCGGTAAAAGATTTCATGCTGCGGCTGTCGCGGATGCTCAGGAACACCCGGGGCATCCACTTGAGTCCGCGCAGGAAATCCAGCGAAGAATTATCCATGCCCATCAGGCTCATGGCCTGAAGATTCATTTTTTTCAGGGCGGAAAGGTCCTTCAGACCGCCTCCGGACAGAGAAACGGTATTGGCGCCCACATTGCCGCCGAAGTCGAAAACCGCACTCTCGCCCGGATTGTATCCGAACATCATTTCGCCCGTCCATCCGGGATTGTCCTTCCTCATCTTCCGTTCCAGGACATCCAGATCGGGCGCATCGATAAGGAATGGATACACGCCCACAGCGATCGTGACGATCAGGAACAGAACCGCCAGCGTATTCAGAATCCAGTGATGCCGCTGGACGGGTTCGGACGGAACAGCAGACTCGGCGGGGGGACCGTTTTGTATTTTATCCATAATTTTTTCACTTTGTCATTATCTGTTGTCTACATTCGGCCGGAACGGACGGATCCGCCCCGGATGCGCCCCAACGCTCCGCCATACGAAAAACCACCTTGCGGACAGTTCGGGTCACCGTAATATATCGCCCTGTGTAAAAAAATCAATACGGCCCGCGAAAAAAATGTAAAATTGTGTGCCGATGCAATCTCTTTCAGGAGAAAAGCGACGGTATCTTTTCCGGCATGCCCGACGCCGCGGAACGGAACACGGCCTCGGAAATGACGGACGTCTGTACCGCGCTTTTCAGGGAACAAAGCGGCTCTCCGCCGTTCAGCACGCAGTTGACGAAATCCTGCACCATGGGAAGATGCCAGTTCGGCAGACGGGACGCACCCGGATTCGGCGTGACGGATTCCGGAATGGAGGTCGAGCCGACGTGCTGAATTTTCCAGACGGGCGAATTGAAATGGGGCGGGCATTCCGGCCAGAGAATGCGCCCGGCGGTCCCGCAGAACTCGTAGGAGTGCCGGAGCGGAGCCTGCGAAGCCTGATTGAGCAGAATGGTGAACTGTCTTCCGCCGGGGAAGCGCAGCAGAATGGTGGTGAGGTCGTCGATATCGAAGGGATCCAGTTTTTTCGTATTGAATGAGGCCGACTGAGCAAACACGCTTTCCGGATTGCCGAACAGGATCTGAGCCATGTTGATGAGGTAGAAGCCCAGCACGAGCACAGGCGACTTCCCCTTTTCCTTGAGCAGCGGCGCGCCCGACGGATTGTAATACGGTTCCTCGTCATGCGCCCAGCCGCAGACCAGATCGCCGATCTCACCCTTGTCGATCAGCTGCTTCGTGGTGAGGAACTGCTTCGTCATGAGCCGGTAGTTCGAACAGGACGTCTTCAGACCGGGATGTTTTTTCGCGCATTCCAGAAGTTCCAGACATTCGGCGCTGTTGATTCCCAGCGGCTTTTCGCAGAGAAAATGATATCCCGCCTCCAGAGCCTGCTTCGCAAGTTCCACATGCACATGATGCGAGGCCGCAATATAGGCGCAGTCCGCGCCCGACTCGGCGAAAGCCTGTCTGCTGTCGTGGAAGACGCGGGGGATATGATACTGTTCGGCAATGGTTTCCGCCTTCCCGACCGAAGGAGCGAAAATGGCCGCGATCTCCGAGTTTTCCGCCTGAGTCAGTGCCGCGGCAACACGGCTTTTCACGATATCTCCGGCTCCGATGAGCAGCCATTTCACTTTTTTCCCGTTCATGATGTCCCGATTTCCTTTTGCTGGTTGTTTTGTCTGTGCCGTAATATATCGTGGAAATTGGACGGATGCAATCCCGGGCACCCCTCGTTTTCATGGCATAATGTGACTGTTTAATATCATTTTCTGATATAGAACGGGTTTTTGTTACCTTTCCGCAAAGCGGAGGGCGATATGCCGGAGCACTGCCGGATGAACCGGGAGAAGTTGAACTCGGAAGAAAAACCGAGCTCTTCGGCGATCTCCTTGACCGTCTTGTCCGGATCCTTCAGGAGCGATATCGCCTTCGCGAAAAGTTCCCGGTTCAGATACTGTTTCGGCGTAATGGAGAACACTTCGCGGAAGGTCCGGGCGAAATGAGCGTCCGACCATCCCATGACGGCCGCCATTTCCGGGATGTCCGGATGAGAAACGAGGTTCTTGCGGATATATCGGAGGAGCGGTTCGAAATCCGCCATTCTCGACATATTGAGAGGCATTTTTTCCGGCCAGAAGCGCAACGTGATCTTCAGGGCCGCGGACTCGGCCATAATCAGACGCCGCAGCGGATCGGGCTCCGTGTAGATCGCCAGCATCTCCTTCCTGAGCTCGGGATCCATGAACATGTGACGTTCCCGGATCCCGAAGAAGAGATCAATGCCCGGCAGGATCTCGCAGTTGAAATGGATGCAGAAATGGAGATGCGCCGGGGTGTAGTGCAGGATCATCGGAGTGGCGTACGTGGTGAACGAGATACAGTCTTTTTTCAGTTCAAAGCGCTCGTTCTTTTCCGGCAGCTCCACCCATGAGGGATCGGATGGATCATCCTCCAGATAAAGGGAGAGCGAATTGAACGGCAGGATCCACTTCCGGGTATACTGCGTCCGCTCCGCAAACAGATCGACCAGACGGATCACGGGCTGTCCGGTCACGGAAAAACGGGTCGTTGCAGGTTTCCGCTCGTTCATTTCTGTCTATCTCCCGGGAAGAGACAAAGGAGCCCGCGCGGCCGGACGAAACCGGATGAACCGTGCGGGCTTCCTCGAAAAGGGGCTTCGCCTTACTTGACGGTGATGATCTTTCCGCCGTTCTGCGCGGACTGATGGGCCGCGGCGCAGAGCTTCAGGTTGTGGAGGCCGCCTTCGATATTCAGAGGCTTGCCGGACGCAACGGACTTGGCATGCTCTTCGATCAGGGTCTGGTAAATGTTCTGAATCTTCGCGGGAACAAGCTCCTTCACCTTCCCGCAGTCATCCAGTTCCATACGGATCCGGATGGGCTCGTCATTGTAGCCGGAGAGCTGGAACAAGGAGCCGTAGGTACGGATGACGGCCTTGTCGCCATACACTTCGAATCCCAGGTTGGTGAGGGTTCCGCCCAGACCGCCGCGCATCTCGGAGAAAGCGCACTTCACGCTGCCCTGCGTGCCGTCTTCCAGGAAAAATTTGATATAGGCGCCGTCTTCGGCTTTGATCTTCATGACCTTCGGGAGATAGACCGCCGCGACTTTACGGATCTGCTTGCCCAGAACGTATTCCGCCACATAGAAGCAATGGCTGGCCACGTCGCCGATGGGGCCGCCCATCTCCTCGATCTTGGAGCAGCGCCAGGTGGCGGCTTCGGCGGGATCGTATCCGTAGGCGAATTCCATGTGGAAGCAGGAGTCGCCCACTTTGCCCACGGCGCCCGCGGCCACTTTCTTCGCCGCGAGCTGGTTCCAGGCGTTGTTGACCATCATGTGGTCGACGCTGAGGGAGAGTCCGCGCTTCTTGGCGGCGGCGATCATGGCCTGCGCATCCTTGATGCTGGTGGCGGCCGGTTTCTCCACGATCACGTGCTTGCCGGCCTTCAGAGCGGCCAGACAGAGCGGTGCATGGGACTTGTTGTTGGTGGCGATATAAACGGCATCGATGGAGGGATCCGCGAGGATCGCGTCCATGTTGTCATACCATTTGAGTCCGAGAGCTTTCGCCGCGCTTTTGCGGGCCGGGTTCATGTCGGTGGCGCCCACCAGCTGGGCATACTTCAGCGGTTTGAAACGACTCTTGTCGCAGGCAAAACCTTCTTTTGCGACGCGGTTCTCGGCAATGCCGCCGAACCCGATAAGCGCGTACTTCACCTTCTTGGCCATTTTTTTCTTCCTTATGTACGTTAGGGTTGGTTATGTTTTTCAACTTGAACGCCTGTCTGGTAAATATACACACGTTTTCCCGTTTTGCAATTCATTTTTCCCGCGGATCCGCGTCTTTTTTCAAAACCTTCGTGTCCGGAACGCGAAGAGGAAGGTCCAGAGTCCACTCCGCCCCCTGCTGAAAATAGTCCAGCCGGCCCGGATCCGCCTTGCCCGGTCTCAGCAGCAGAACCTCGATCCCGGGGAAGGATTCCGCCAGATTTTCACCCGCCACGAAGAACGCCGTGGAAAGGACATCGCTTTCCAGTCCGGTGGGCGCCACCACCGTGGCGGAGAAACAACGTTCCACAGGCCGCCCCGTCCGGGGATCCAGAATATGCCCGTACCGGCGTCCGCCGATGGTGACGAAGCGTTCGTACGCGCCGCTGGTGGCCACGGCCCGGGTCCCGTCCATGGGGATCTGCGCACAGATCTTGCCCGGAGAAAAGGGATCGCGGACGGCCGCCTGGAACGCGGCCCCGAAGGAGAGGACATTCCCGCCCAGATCGAGGAACCCGGCCTTTATTTCCGGATGTTTCTTCCGCAGCGCAGCCAGCGCCCGGTCCAGCGCGTATCCCTTGGCAATGCCGCCCAGATTGAGCGCCATGCCGGGCACCGTGAAGAACACGCTCTTTTCCTTTTCGTCGAACCGGACCTTATCCATCCCGGTCCGTTCCAGGGCGGAAACCAGGGCGGATTCGGGCGGAAGCCGTCCCTCCTTGCGGTAGAAACCCCATACTTCCATCAGGGGCGAAATGCTGACATCGAATGCGCCGCCCGTTTTTTTCGTGTAATCGCGTGCCTGCGTGAGCAGAAACCAGAGATCGTCGGAACAGACGAACGGTTTTTCCGCGGCGGTCCGGTTGAGCCTCGAAAGTTCGCTCCCGGGATCGAAGAAATTGCAGAGCGACTCCACATTCCGGAATTCGGTCCGGATCGTTTCGAAGGCGGGTTCGAAATCGTATCTCTTCTCATCGGTGTAGAGCCGGGCGGAGGCGCTTGTGCTCATGGAGGTGAAAAGCAGGCTGGAGGAGGCTGCAAACGACTTCTCCGACCCCGGCCGGTTCCGCTTCTGTCCGGGAAGGCCGAAGTGGATCAGGAGAAGCATGCCGAGTCCGAGGATGAGCCCCCGGGCGGTCAGACGGAAGAAAAGTTTTTTGTCAATGTTGAGAAAATGCATGGTCAGGCCCGTGGATGAAATTTATGATGAATGTCGAGCAGGGAAAGCTTGTCCACATGAGTGTAGATCTGCGTGGTGGAGATGTCGGCGTGTCCCAGCATTTCCTGAATGACGCGCAGATCCGCGCCGTTCTGCAGAAGATGACTGGCAAAGGAGTGACGGAGCGTATGCGGATGGATGTTCTTGGTGATTCCCGCCTCCCGGGCCGTCTCCTTCACAAGCGACCAGATCCACTCCCGGTTCAGCGGCTTGCCGCGATACGAAAGAAACAGATTCGGTACGGAGGGATCCTTCAGAAAAACCGGGCGGACCGTCCGGAGATATTCTTCCAGCAGGGCCAGCACGGTCCGGCCTGCGGGCACGATCCGTTCTTTGTTGCCCTTTCCGCGGACACGGACGATGCCCTCATCGAATTTGACGGATCCGATAGTGAGGGAGGCGCACTCGGAAACGCGGAGTCCGCTGGCGTACAGGAGTTCGAGGATGCAGCGGTTCCGAAGCGGATAATGTTCCTCCTTCCGGTTCTGCCAGACGGCCAGGAAACGGTCCACCTCCTGAATGGAGAGCTGATCCGGCAGGATCCGCCATAGCTTCGGGGAATCCATGACATCGGTGATATCGGCGGGCACGATCCGCTCCCGGAACAGGTAGTGGAAAAAGACCTTGACCGACACCAGGCGCCGGGCGAGCGTGGCGGATTCGAAACTCCGGTCCCGGCAGTCCGCCAGAAAATCCAGGATCTGATCCCGCCGGACCGTGTCGAACCGGGTCTGTCCCCGCTCGCCGAGCCAGGAAATGAAGTCGGTGAGATCCGTCCGGTAGGCGGCCACGGAATTTCTTCCGAGTCCGCGTTCCGCCAAAAGATAACCGCAGAAATGATGCAGCGGCACCATCATATTTTTGACATCCACGCCTGAAACCTCCGAAAAAGCGATGGTGATACAATACCATGGAAAGCGGTAAAATCAATCCGGACGGATGGAAAAAGGGAAATTTAAGGTCGGGCAGTTTTTTTCGGAAATCCTGCCGTCCGGGGATTGCAAAAAACCGTTGCAGAATGTATTGTATGGCCTGATTCACTGACAATGCTTCAAACAAACAGGGAGTCTCCTCGGTCATGGGTTGTTCCGCCGGTTTCGATTTTTCTTCCTCCGACGCGGTTTTCGCCGTCGTCGATCCCGCAAAAGGCGTTCTCTTCGACCGGGCGTTCCCCTTCCCCGCACGGGATGCGTCCGCCCTGCCCCTGAAAATCCGCGAGATCCTTGAGGAGCACAACCTCTTTTACGAGGACATCACGGACTGGAGCGTCGGCGTCGGCCCCGGCTCCTTCACCGGACTGCGGATCGCCGCCGCCTTCGCCGCCGGATTGACCTTCCGGAAAGAGGGGGTCCGGATCCGCGGCGTCTCCAGCGCCGCCGCCCTGGCTCACACTCTGTACGAACCGGACCGGCCCGTCCTGACGCTCTACGACGGACGGAAGAACGAGATCCTGGCCTGCGGACTGCGTCCGGAGAACGGCTTTTTCCGGGAAGACGGCTTCCGGGCCGTCATTCGCTCGGCAGCGGATCTGGCCGGCGCCGCGGCAAACTATCCGTCCCTGGCCTGCCTGGATTCGGACAAGGCCGCACTGGAAAAAGTCTGTCCCGGCTGGGGCGCGGTCACGGGCTTTGCCGAACGGATCTTCGCCGCCTCCCTCGCCGCCTGGGACCGGAACGACTTCTCCCGGCTGCCCTCGAATCTGACCTATCTGCGCCCCGCCGTCTTCGTCGCGCCCGCCGCGATCCGAACCATCTGACAGAGGAATCCCGTCCGCCATGCGAAAACTGATCCTTTCCGTTCTGCTGATCGCCGCTCTTGCCCGGCCCGCTCATTCCGGAGAGGCCCCCGGCAGGATCCTCCTGGAGAACGGGAAACCCGTTCCATACTCGCTTCAGGATCCGGAACGCAAAGTACGGATCCCCGCGGCGCCCCGGATCCGGGAGAACGAGATGCGGGGCGTCTGGGTCTCCACGATCTGGAATCTGGATTTCCCCGGAAGCCGGGACGCGAAATCGTTCCGGGCCGCCTATCAGAAAATGGTGAAGCAGATGAAAGAGGCCGGATTCACGGCCGTCTTCTTTCAGGTTCGCCCGCTGAATGATGCCTTCTATCCATCCCGGCTGAATCCCTGGTCACGCTATCTGTTCGGACAGGAGGGAAAGGCGCCCGATGAAAAGGATTTCGATCCGCTGGACTGGATGATCCGGACAACGCATCAGGCGGGGCTGGAGTTCCATGCCTGGCTCAATCCATTCCGGATATCCGCCGGCACGGACGCCTCGACGTCCGGGTATCTGGCCACGCTGGATCCCGCCAATTTTGCCGTGAAAAAGCCGAAGCTGGTGCTCGCCGTGCCCCGGAAGGACGGGAAAAAGGTTCTGATCCTGAATCCGGGCGAACCCGAGGTCGTGCTGTTCCTGACGGATACGATCCGGGAGATCCTTGAAAAGTATCCGGTGGACGGGATCCATTTCGATGATTACTTCTACCCGTACGAGGAGATGGGCGATGCCGACAAGGCGACCTACGCAAAGTATGCGGCGAAGGATGTCTCTCTGGAGGAGTGGCGGAGGGAAAATGTCAACCGCCTCATCCTCGCCGCCGGAAAACTGATCCGGGCCCACAACAAAAGCACGGGCGCGAAGGTGCGGTTCGGGATCAGCCCCTTCGGGATCTGGGCGAATCTCACCGGCGAAAGGCCCTCGTCTCCGGAAGCGCTGGAGGAGTGGAAGAATACTCCATCCAGCCCCCTCGGCTCGCAGACCAAAGGATTCCAGTCTCTTTTCGATCAGTATGCGGATACGAGACGCTGGGTCAAAAATCAATGGATCGATTACATTGCGCCTCAGATATACTGGGGATTCGCCAGTCCGAAATCTCCCTACGGTGCGCTGGTGGACTGGTGGGCCGAAACGGTCAGGGAAACCGGCGTCGATCTATACATCGGCGTATCCGTCAGCCGCATGGGGAATGCGGCTGATTCCATTCGTCACGATGAACTTACGGATCAGCTGAAATACAATATGGGCCGCTCTGAGGTCGCAGGCGAGATTTTCTTCTCCTGGAAAAGCGTGTCTCAACCGGAAAACAATCTCATGAAGAAAGCGGTCCGTTCCCTGATCGAAGAACACTGGAAGGGACGTGCCCCGTTTTCCCGTTGATCCGGACGTTGCAAAACAAATTATAATTATTTTATTTTTACATTATTACAACTATTTTTATTTTTTTTAAAAATCTGCTCTTGATTTTCTCGGATCTCACGATAAAATACGAACAGTTGGTCCCCCCTCCAGTTCTATTCAAAAGCAGAAAGTAATTTTATCCATGCGCAAAAAAAGTCTCCTCCTCGCCGCAGCCCTCGCCCTCACCCTGACAAATCCCGTTTTCGCAGAGGAAGCCAATGCCGCCTCGTCCCGTCCCCCGGAAACCCGGAATTCCCCGAACGGGCGGCGCATCGGCTTCAGCGCAAAAGCAGGCAGCGACTATATCCAAATCGATTTTTCCAACGTTTCCCCTTTGAACGTTCAAGAATTTCAAAAGGATACGGAAGTGATCGTGACGCCGGAAGTGAAAGGAGGATACAAAGTTTCCGCCGGACATCGGGTAATGACCATCTCCGGCGATTTCACGCCGGATACCATATACTCTGTCCGCATTCCCAAAGGCAGACTGGTTTTCGATGACAGCTTGAAAACGCAAAGCGATGTATTTTTCCAGGTGCGGATCCCCGAAGGCTCTCCCTCTCTTTCCATTGCGACGTCAGGCCGCTACTTCCCGATCCATGCAAAAAATTACTCCATCCCCGTGACCGCACGCAATGTCCGGGAGATGGATGTCTCCCTCTGGCGGCTCTACGATGTCAATCTGGATTTTCAAACATCTTTTTATCCAGGAAGCATCAGAGAATACGGCGAACCTCTGACGAAGAAAAAAGTCGCCGTTCCTCCGGGTCCCGGCAAAAAAACATTTTCGCTGGATCTGGAAGAGCTGGCAGGGAAGAGAGAACCGGGTGTCTATGGTCTGGTGATCCGTGATTCGGCGCTGACGGACCGGGATTGGTACACCTGGGACCGCAAGGATTCCTGTTCCCTCATCGTTACGGATCTGGCCGGGGTCACGGCGTTCGATCCGGCGGAACGGACAGTGGATGTGTTTGTTCACTCCATTGTCACAGGCAAACCTGTGGACGGCGCGCAGGTCCGTGTTTTTTCCCGGAAAAACCAAACCGTAGCCGAGGGCGTCACGAAGGAAGGACTTGCCCGTCTCCGTTTTTCCGGCTCCTACGCCCCCGAACACGATCGGGTCGACCGCTGTGTGGTCCGGTACGGAAACGATGCCACGATCCTGTCGCTGCTGGCCGGAGCATCCAGTCTCAACGGAAATACAGGCCGCACGGAGAAGAAAGGATGCTGCGCCTTTGTCTATACCGAACGGGACATGGTACGCCCCGGAGAAACTTTCCATGCATCCGCGTTTCTCCGTCAGAAGAAGGCGGGCGGAAAATGGGAGCCGGTCACGGGCGCGCCGGTGCGTCTGATGCTGAAAGATCCTTCCGGGAAAATCGTTGTGGAAAAGAACACGGTCTCCGGACAGGAGGGCTTCGTTTCCGAAACGTTCACCCTGCCGGAAAATGCGCCGACGGGTCAGTACAGGATCCTGTGCGGTCTTTCCCCGGAACAGGTGTTCGGAGAATGCGCCGTCATCGCCGCAGTCTACATGCCGGACCGGATCCGGGTCGGTCTGACCGCCTCGAAGGAGGAAGCCAGGCCCGGTGAAACGATCGATTTCTCGACACGGGCGGAGTATTATTTCGGGGGACAGCTCCCCGCTTCCGCGGCATGGAATTTTTCCGTCCGTGCCGGCCAGTACCGGAGACCCGATTTCTGGCGCGGCTGGGCGGTCGGCGAAAAATCTGACCCAGCCTTCAGCCTCAAGAGCTTTTCCCGTTCGAATTCGGAAAAACTGCCGGAAAAAATCAGCTGGACGATCCCGAAAGAGGACGAATGGGATCTGCCTGTTCAGTTTACCGCCTCCCTTTCCGTGACGGAACCGGGCGGACGCGCGGTGACCGGATATGCCCGCGTACTGGTGGATCCCTTCAAGTCGTACATCGGAGTCCGCCGAGTTTCCGGTCCGGATGCCGTAGAATTTGCGCTTCTTCCCGGAAAGGAAGGGACCGCCGTTGATGCGGAAGAGGCGGAAATTTCGATGTGCGGGGTGACATGGGAATATGTCCGGATGAAGCAGAACGGTGTTTATCGTCTGGATTGGGAACGCCGTGAAATTCCCGTGGCGGGAGTTTTGCCGGAGAAAGTCCGCCTTTCCGCCGAACCGGTCCGTTCCCCGCTGACAAATCTGGAATCCGGAGAATATAAGATCGAAGTCCGCGCCGGCAGACGCAAAACGGTTTTCTCCTTCTTCCACTCGTACGGAGAGACGGGAGCCCGGTCCATGGATCCCCGGATCTTGACGCTGAAAACGGATAAGGAAAAATATGAGCCGGGCGATACGGCAAAACTGGAACTGAACGTCCCTGCAAACTCCTTTGCCATGATCGTCCATGGCGAAGCCGGAGCGGAACAGGCGGTCCGGAAGGACTTCGCGAAGGGCGGGCGTCAGATCGTGGAAATCCCGATCCGAGCCGATGTGAACTCGGAAGCCTGGCACGGGACCATTACGCTGGTTTCGCATGCGAAAACAGGCGATCTCCAGCGCACGTTCGCGTTCTTCACGCTCAAGATCGATCAGGAACGGAATCGGCTGATCCCGGAATTGAACATCCCGAAAGTTCTGCGGCCCGGCGAAACGCTGAAGGGAGAAGTCCGTCTTGCGGATCCTTCCGGAAAGCCCATGGGCGGACTGGTCCATATTTTTGCCGTGGACGAGGGGATCCTTGCATTGAGCGATTTCCGGACGCCGGACGTGTTTCATGCGTTCTTCGGTCCCCTGCACTGGCATGTGTGGGTCAACGATATTTATGAAGGACTGTATCCGGATCTGAAGTTCCTGCCCGACGGCACCATTGGCGGCGGCGAAAGCATGGCCTTGTCCAAACGTCTGGAACACATCCGCCAGAAGGCGCCCGCCGTTGTTGTCCCGCCCCCGGTGAGCGTGCCGGGATCGGGCGTGGCTCAATGGAGTTTTGCATTGCCGGATCATACCGGCGCCCTCCGTGTCATGGCGGTGGCCGTCTCCGGACAGGCGGCCGGTTCCGCCGAAAAAGAGCTCATCCTCCGGGACGAGGCAACGGCCATGATCTCCCTTCCTCAGACCGTCAGCCCGGGCGATGAGTTCGATGTCACCGTCACGATAAACAATCTGGAACTGCCGGAGGACGCCGAAATCACGCTGGATCTGGAAGTGCCCCCGTTCCTCACAATAAAGGAGCGGGCGGAATGGAAAGGGGTTGTCCACCGGAATGCCCCCGTTACCCGGAGTTTCCGCTGTGTCGCCGGAGACATGCCCGGGTCCGGTGACATCCGGGTCCGCCTCCGGGGCGGTTCGCTGGACCGGGTCCGGAAGGAACCGATCACGGTCCGCACGGGCGGGGCGCTGGAACGACGTTCGGAAGTCCGTCTTCTGGAGCCCGGCGCCTCCATGGAAGTATCCTTCCCGGCGAAGGAATGGAGACGGGTGGAGCATACGATCGCCGTCATGGGACAGCCCGCCTCCGGCGCGGCGTTCGCCCTGGATTACCTGACGAAATATCCGTACGGCTGCACGGAACAGCGGACCTCCTGCGCGTTTCCGTATCTGGCCATTACGGATCTCATCAAGGGGGGCGTGCTGGATCCGCGGGCGGAAAGGTCGGCTCTTGACCGGCTGGAAGAGGCATCCTCGGAACTGCTTTCCGTGCTCCGGAACAACGGATCCTTCCCCATGTGGCAGAATGATACCGTTGTCTGGGATGAAGCCTCGGTTTATGCCTCGCTCTTCTTCTTCGAAGCCCAGGCGCGGGGCATGCTCCGGACCGATCCGGCGCTTCTCCGGAAAATGCGCTCGTACCTGACCTCGCTCCTTCAGGAAGGCAGGCTGAAAAACAAGAGAATGCTCCGAGCATGCGCATGCTATGCACTGGCCGTCGCTTCCGATGACGCATTCGTGAAATCCGCGCGAAATCTGATCACGGTGGATGAGCCAGACTTCGCATCGATTATCGCTTCACTGGCCATGATCCGGGGCGGGTACGCCGCCGAAGGCGCAGACCATCTGAACGGACTGATGAACGCCGGGGTCTGGCTTTCTCCGGAATCCATGTTCCCCTTCGGCGGAGACAGGCCCGGCTTCGGTATGCTTCTGACGCTCCTTCTGGAAAACGCGCCTGATAACAAATACATCCCCAACGTGGCCGGACGGCTCCTCGCCCAGCTGAAAAACGGGAAAAGAGCCTGGGGCTCCACGCAGGAAAACGCCTGGGCCGCCCGCGGCCTCGCCGCTTTCGCAGCCCGATATCCTGCAAAGCCGTACCGGATCCGGTTGACCGGAGCCGGTGAAAATCGGATCTTGGGGGATCGCGAAACGATCCATCTGAAGCCGGGAGAAACGGTGCGCCTGGTCAATGAAGGCGAAGGAGCCGCTCTGTTCCGCGTGGAATCCGAAGGCATTCCCTCTGTGCCCCGGACGGCCGATGGTCCTATCCGCATAACGAAGACCTATCTGGCGTCCGACGGACTCCCGGTGCGGGAAGTCAAACACGGGGATCTGCTCACGGTGGCGATCTCGCTGAATTGTCCCCGCGGACTGCAAAACGCCGTTCTCTGCTGCATCCTTCCGGCCGGACTGGAAATCGAAGACGGCTCCCTCGCCACGCGGAAAAAGACGCCCACCAGTTTTTCCAAGTGGATCTCCCCCCGGAATGTGGAGAAAAGAGCGGACCGCTTCCTCCTCTTCTTCCATGCGAGGGAAGGCATGTCGGAGATACATTTCACGGTCCGGGCTGTGACGCGCGGCGTCTTCTCCGATCCGCCCTGTACGGTGGAGGAGATGTACGATCCCGACATGTTCGGCTCGCTCTCCGGTTCGGCTCCCATCCATATAAAGTGATCCGGGAAGGCCCATGAAGTTTTTTCCGAGCGGACGCTTCGCCGTCTTTTCTCTGACGGCGGGCGTCCTTCTCTTCCTCCTCGGGCTGGCCTGCGCCATCCTCTGGAGCCTCGCCCCGGACTGGGTGGACGATCCCATGCCGGCCCTGAGGCGGCATACGCCCGTACGGATCTGGCTTGACCGTGCGGGCCGCGAGGTCCGGATCGAGCGTACATTCGATGCGGAATGGCGCTTCGATACGCCCATGGAGGAGATTCCGGAAAGCGTCGTACGGGTCATTCTCGCCGTGGAAGATGCGGATTTCCATCACCATTCCGGCGTGGACTATGCGGCGGTCCTGCGGGCGGCGTGGCAGAACCTCACGGGATTCCGGATCGTTTCCGGCGCATCCACGATCCCCATGCAGCTGGCAGCCATGGCCCATCCGGAAACGAAGCGGCGCACCCTCCGGGGGAAACTGCTTCAGGCGATCCGGGCGAGGCGTCTGGTGCGGGACTATCCGCGCGACGTGCTTCTCCGCGAGTATCTGAACCGGATCCCGTTCGGCGGAAAAGTCTACGGGATCGAAGCCGCATCCCGGTATTACTTCGCCTGTCCCCCTTCGGGCCTCACACTCCCGGAAACCGCCCTGCTCTGCGGTCTTCCCCAGCGCCCCAACGCACACCGTCCCGACCGCTCGCCGGACCGTGCGAAAAAACGGCAGAAACGGGTCCTCGCCATGCTGGAACGGCAGGGTGTCATTGCGAAAGGCGAAGCGGAAAAGATGTTCCGCGCGCCGCTGAAATACCGGGATTTCACCCGGGCCGCCGATTTTCAGTATCTGACCCGTCCGGACGAAGCTGTCTTTTTCTTCCGGAAAGCCGCAAAGGAGGCAAGGAACGCCTTCCGGATCGAGACGTCCTTCGACCGGGAGAAGTCGGATCTGCTGCTGGAATCGCTGCGGAGGTTCACCTCTCCCGACGGGATCGGCCCCCGCGACGCGGCGGGTGTGATCCTGGACAACAGAACGGGCGAATTTCTGGCCTACATCGGATCGGTGGATCTGAAGTCGCCCCGTGCGGGACAGGTGGACGCCGCCTCCGCGGTTCGGACGGCCGGCAGCGTCCTCAAACCGTTCCTCTATCGGGAAGCCGTCTCCGCCGGGCTCATCGGACCGGATACGATCCTTCTCGATGCGCCTCTCCGGTTTGCCGGATACATGCCCGGCAATGCCGACGGCTCCTTCCACGGAAACATCTCCGCCTCCGAAGCGCTGACTCTTTCCCTGAATACGCCCGCCATCCGGCTTGTGGCGGAGCTGGGGACCCGGCGTACGGCGCAGGCTTTCGCATCGGCGGGACTGCTTGTCCGGCCGGATCCTGCCGCGCTGAAAAGCGGACTTTCTCTGGCGCTGGGCACCGCCGGACATTCGCTGGAGAAGATCGCCGCGGCCTACACTCTTTTCACTGGCAGGCAGAAAAAGGGAACGTTCCTGCGGACGTCCGACCGCACGGACGGACCGGACGGGGATATCCCGGATCCCGCTTCCGCCATGATCGCCTGGATCCTCTCCTCCGTCCCCCTGCCCGGCGCCGAGGTCCCCGCCGGATGGAAAACCGGTACCTCATCCGGATCCCGGGATGCCTGGTGCGCCGCCTTCACGCCGGAGTACACGGTGGCAATCTGGATCGGCAACAAGGACGGCTCGTCCGTTCCCGGCCTGACCGGACTGAACAGCGCCGCCCCCTGTGCGGGCGCCGTTCTTCAGGCTTTGTACCGGAGAGGCGATGAATACTCTGCCATCCTGCCCACGCCCCCGGATCCCCGCTTTTTCGAATATATGAAACGGTGCGGAAAAACGGGTCTGACGGCCTCCCCCGCCTGCCCGGAGACCGTTATGGGCGTCCGCGCGAAAGGGATCCCCGTCCGGATCTGCGGCGTCTGTGAGCGGGATCGGAAACCCGAGAACCGGACATGCCGCATCCTCCGCCCGAAGCCGGGTGTCTACAAAGCCGGGGACGATGACGTTGTTCAGCTCCGATTGGAAGCCGGGACCGGGACCGATGTCATCTGGTTCGCCGACGGAGAATTCCTGGGAAAAGTTTCGCCGGACGACCGCCGGTCTTTCGGGCCGGGGCCGCATACCGTGACGGCGATCCCCGAATCCGGCGGAGCGCCTTCAACAGTGGACTTTGCCGTGGAATAAGGTTTTTCGGGAAAAGAGAGGGCGGCGGCTTGATTTTCCCGGATTTCATGGTATAAGTATGGGAAACAACAATGCATTGAACAACCCCGACGGAAGCGCGTCCCCATGAATCCGGATCCGAACAAAGATTTTCTGCTCTCCATCGTCATCCCCGTTTATAACGAGGAGAAATACATCGACCGTGTACTGGAACGGGTTTTCGCCGTTTCGTTCCAGCCCGGCGTCAAAATCGAGGTCATTGCCGTGGACGATTGTTCCCGCGATGCCACCTACGAGCACCTGAAGGCCTGGGAGGCCAAAGGCGTCCGCGCCGTCCGCCATGAGAAAAACGGCGGCAAGGGGGCTGCCCTCCATACCGGATTCGCGCTGGCAAAAGGTGACGCCGTAACGGTTCAGGACGCCGATTTCGAGTACGATCCCAACGACCTGCCGCGGGTCCTCCAGCCCGTCCTCGACGGCGTAGCGGATGCCGTTTTCGGCGCACGCGATTCCTTCTGGGCGCCGGGCCCTCTCGCCGAACGCTTCCACTGGCACTATGTCATCAACAAGTTCCTTTCGGTCTTCTCCAATATCTTCTCCGGATACGGCCTGCACGACATGGAGTGCTGCTACAAGCTTTTCCGGAAGGAGCTTCTCGACAAAATCCAGCTCGTGGAAAACCGTTTCGGATTCGAACCCGAAGTCACGCTCAAGACGTCCCGCCTCAAGCCCGCCATCCGCGAAGTCCAGGTCTCCTATGCGGCCCGGACCTACGCCGAGGGGAAAAAGATCAACTGGAAAGACGGCGTCTCCGCCATCCGCTGCATTCTGAAATACGGTCTTTTCCGGCGCTGACAAAAGGGAAAGGATGAAGACGTTATGCCGCCTCTAAAAACAGCCAATCCTTTTTCTTTCCTTTTCCTGTTTTTCCTGATCCTTTTCGCGGTCTCCTGCATCATCATTCTCTCTCCCCTCATCCTTCTCTTCCTGTTCGTTCTCCTTTTCTACGCGATCTTCGCACGGGACAGACTGATCCGGACGAACCGGAAATTCCGTGATTCCGCTTTTGCGAACCGTTATTTCCGAACCCGCACGGCCCCCCGGAAAGAGAACACGCCTCCGGATGTGGTGGATGTGGGCTTCACCGTTCTGAAAGACGAAGCGCCGGCGGAAAACGCCGGAGAAAAGTCCGACCGCTGATGCCCTCGTTTCAGGAAGAATCTCTGTTCCTCGCCGAAACGGGACTTGACGGCTCGGATCGGACAAAGCGGTTTTTCCGGCTCTACCGCGCCTTCGAAACGTCGTTTCTCCGATACAGCCGCCTCACGCCCGATCACTGGCGACATCCCCGGGGAACCTGGACGGGATGGCCGGACATGCCGTCCGCCGGTTCCTGCGTTGCGCTGGCGATCCTCGTCTACGATACGGATCCCGCGGAAATGGTGCTGCGGTATCACGAGTTTCTGGGCGCCATGGCATCCCGTCTTTCCGGGGAGGAAGCCGCTTTTGCCCTTCTTTCCGTGAGGGCAGCGGGCCGGAAATACAAAACGGATCGGCGGTTTGCCGAACTGGGCCGTTTTCTGAACGGGAGAGCGGCCGTCCCGGAGACGGAGGCATTCGTCCGCGCCCGGAAGATCGCGCACCTTCTGACGGAAGGTGCGCCGGAATAGGTGCCGGATCCACCGTCAGGCGCGCGGCGTGAGAAACGCCCCGCCCCGCCACTCCTTTTCCGCCTCGGAAGCCATCTCGCGGCATCCGAGCTCTTCGAATGCACGCCTGACGGTCCCGTACTCGCTGTCCAAAATCCCGGCCAGAATAAGCCAGCCGCCCGGACGGGTCAATGAGAGCAGCTTTTCTCGTCCGGCGATAAGCGCGGAGGAGAGGATATTGGCCGCCACGATATCGTACCGTTCGGCGGACGGCCAGTCTTCCAGCGCCGAAACGGCAAAGGAGACGGAATCCGCGGGAAGTCCGTTCTTCTCCAGGTTCTCCCGGGCCACGGGAACCGTATCGGGATCGATATCGAAGGCGCGGACGGGACGGCATCCGAGAAGGCACGCGGCGATGGCCAAAATGCCCGATCCGGAGCCAGCGTCCAGCATGGTCAGAGGATGGTCCGGGGTCATATCCTTCGTAATGCGGTCAAGCGAAGCCAGACAGAACTTGGTCGTGGCGTGCTGTCCGGTCCCGAAGCTCATGCCCGGATCCAGTACGATATCGATCCGCCCGGCCTCGGGGGCCACCGGTTCCCACGTGGGGCGGACCAGCAGTCTCGGGGAGACGCGGATCGGCTTGAAATGGATCTTCCAGGACTCCGCCCAGTTTTCCTTTTTGAGTTCGGAAATAGTGAACCCCGAAAGGATCACGCCGAACTCCTTCCACTTTTCCGACTCGGACCGGAGAAACGCCAGCGCCTTTTCCGCCGACGCCCGGTCCTGAAAATAAACCGTATGATGGATCGAGCCCGACTCCTCGTCCTTCCAGGAGCTCATATCGTATTCGAAGGCGGAAAGCAGCTCCGCCCCTGCCCCGCGGTCCGCCGACTCGTCGGCGCAGACCACACAGTAAAGGACATCCGCAGGATTCACGTTATCGCTCTCCTTCTTCTTCCGCCGCGGCAGACGGGGCATCCGCCATAGCCGTGTAAAGCGGAACATATTCCGAATAGGCCTTGTTATACCGTTCCAGCTCCTGAGCGGGAAGCAGTTTCCGGAATTCCCCGCGCAGATTGTCGAACTCATCCTTCTGCCCCAGAAGAAAGTCCTTCATCAGGCGGAAGATATCCAGTTCCGGATCGGCGGAAACGGTTTCCGGATGCGCCGTATTCCTTCCGAACCGGCGTCCGGAGAAATTCATGACATCGATCTGGCTCTGCAGAAAATCACAGAGAACGCCGCTGATCCGTTCCAGGTAGCCGTACGCCTGCGCCAGCTCCCCGAACGACATCCGCTTCCCGCTTTTCTGCAGTGCGGAAAGAGCTTCCACGTTCTCTCTTGCACAGGTAAGAAGTTTCCGGAGCGTACGGTAGCGCGCCAGCCGTTCCTCGTCGTTCAGATCGAAGAATCCGCTGTTCTCCACGATCCGGAGCGCCGCCTCGAATGCCGCATCCGCCCGGCCCATCATGGGCGGGAGATTCACGGTGTCCAGACTGCAGAAGAGTTTGGGATCGCCTCCGAAACCGAAGGGCGACGCCATGGACAGGAACACTCTTCTAGCACGAGAGGAGAGCCTGCCCGATTCTCGAACCTGATTGCTCATTCTGATCCTGCCGGGCCGGGAACCGGCCTCGAAAGGGAGTCCGGGCCTCAGCGGAGCGCGTTCCCGGAAACCTGAATGGACTTGTACCAGAAGAGGATCGTCGGGAAGAGCCAGCAGCTGGTGGACTCGGTCTGCATGTTATCCAGATACGGGGCGTTCAGCCGGGCCTGCGTCGTCTTGGTGACCATGCCCACCGCCCGGGGGATCGTCACGTTGTCTTCGAACAGGGCGCAGCGTTCCGGGGAAATGGTGCTGCCGGTGAAGAACGGGATGCATCCCAGCAGGTAAATGCCCCACACCTCTCCGTGCACATGGGCGACGGCGGTCCGGTCGGGATCCGTGGTGAGTTTGACGTTGTTCAGGTTCGTAGCCGTCTGGAAGGACGAGCAGCCTGCGAAAACGAGTGCGAGAGACGCGGCAGCCGCGGTGAGAAACGCTTTTTTCAACATGTGAAGACCTCCGGTTTTCCTGAGTTTTTCATACTTTGTTTATAACGTGACCTATAACCCTGTTATTATACCTTCTGAAATGAAAAAAGTCAAGGCTTTTACCGCGTTTTTTGCCCTTTTTTACAGATCGTCCGCCGCCGGTTCCGGGTCCGGCGGAGAGAACACTTCCATGAGCTTCTCGTACGTCATGGGTTTGAGCAGGACGCCGGTGAAAAGGCGGATCCGGGAATCCTGACGGCACTCCGAGTCCGCCGTCAGGGCATAAACCGGAAGCTGACCGAATCGGGAATCGGCATGAAGTTTTTCAATAAATTCGAGCCCGTTCATGTTCGGCATCCAGAGATCCGAAAAAACAAAATCGTGCGGATTCCCCGACTTCGCCGCCGAATCGAGCACCGCCAGCGCCTCGGCGCCATCGCCTGCCTGATCGACGGATCCGATCCCCGCCTTCTTCAGAAATGCGGCCAGAACCTTGCGGTTGACCGAGGAATCGTCCACGACAAGCACATGTTTCGGCAGATTTTTCAGCTTGACGGGCGGTTCGGGCTCGGGCGCGGGCGTCTCTTTCTCGTCCTCCTCGTGGAGGTCGATCCACGGAATGCGGAACCGGAACGTCGACCCCGCCCCCAGTTCGCTTTCGACGAAGAACCGGCCGCCCATCGCTTCGATCAGGCTCTTGCAGATGGAGAGTCCCAGCCCCGTACCGCCGGTCCTGTCGGACGCATGGCTGGGATCCTGCACCTGAACGAAGGGCTCCATGATATGGGAGAGCATGTCGGGCGCTATGCCGCAGCCCGTATCCGAGACGGCGACCTCAAGATCGCCGTCGACATACGTGGCGGAGACGGTCACGGATCCCCGTTCCGTGAATTTGACCGCGTTGCTGACCAGATTGAAGAGGATCTGGCGGAACCGCTGTTCGTCCAGATGGATCGTCGGAAGCTCCGTCGTCCGGTTGACGAGTTCGATCCCCTTCCTCTTCGCCGTCATGCGGAACGTCGCGAATACATCGTCCGTCAGCTGGGAAAGCTGCACGGGCTCCGAACGGAACGTGGCCTTGCCCGAGTCCATTTTCGCCAGATCGAGAACATCGGTCACGAGCTGCAGAAGCGTGGTGCCGCTGGAGCGGATAGTCCGGAGCGCTTCGTCCCGCTCGGCCTCATTGGTGATCCCGCTCTGCAGAAGTTCGGAGTACCCGAGTATCGCATTGAGCGGCGTGCGTATGTCATGGCTCACGATGCTGAAAAACATGCTCCGCGCCTTCTCCGCTGCCCGGGCCCGTTCCAAAGCCTCCTCCAGCTTGGCCAAATGCTTCGCAGTCTGTTCGTCTGACACCACGAACACGTGAAGAAAGCAGTTGCCGATAAGACATCCGAGCGCTGTAAACGGCGTGAGCGGCCAGAGGATCTGCAGAAAGATGGCCGCCGCCATGGTGACGCAGAACATGACCGTCATCATGCTCCGTCTCCGGTCGGAATCCCGGCTGCGCAGCGCTTTCACGAGCGCGAAGACCGCGATGAGAATGTTGAAGGCAACCAAAAGATAGAAGGCGGGATCGCGGACCCAGCCCGTCAGATAATTTTTCTGCGCATCGAACCGGAAAAAACAGCCGTTGAAGGGATTGACCGCCAGTCCCGCCAGATTGAAGAGAAGAAGCGCATACCCGAACCAGGTAAGGATCCGCGTCGTCCATTTGCCAAAGGTAAGATAGTCGACGACGAAACGGCACCACATGAAAACGAATACGGCAAGGGAAAGGAAGAAAAAGATGGTGTCGGCATACAGCAGACCGGTCCAGCGGAGCCCCGCGAAGATGCCCCAGGCCGCGTCGAAAAAGTAGTAGGCAAGAGTCCCCAGCAGGAATCCGCGGTAGCGTTTGCCGCGCGCGGTGGTGATGCTCCGGCCAAGGAGCAGATTGAAGTTGATGATCAGATGGACCGCTATGGCCGCAAGAGAAAACACAGAATACGAATAGCCTTGCACGATATCACCGGACGCCGTCAGACAGCTTTCCCCCTGAAATCATCGCCGTCGTTTTCATGTTTCGATTCTCCGAACCTGCTTTTTCTTATACTTGATTTCGGATACTGTACACCATTTGAAAAAAATTTCAAGAAAATTTTTCCCGCATCCCTATTTTCCGGCGCTCCGTGCGATCAATGCTTGTATTTTCTTCGTTTCCGGTGTAAGGTATGGAACGGAAAGAGTACCGCCCGGGAGACGGCTCTTTATCGCAAAATTCTTTCACTTCTCGAGCAGGCGGTGTCATGGAGATTTTTTTCGGAGTGCTTATTTTGGGCCTTGTTCTGGCATGGCTGTCCATGCCGGTCTGGGTGCTGGTCAAGCTGACAAAAATCGAAAAACATTTGAGCGGACTTGAAAACCGTCTGCCGAAAGCCGAAAAGCCGGAGATCGCCGTACAGCAGAAACCTGCTGCGCCGCTGCCGTCGGGACCTGCGTCTCCGCCGAAGCCCGTCGAAC
Source organism: Lentisphaeria bacterium (assembly GCA_017615635.1). Classification (GTDB taxonomy): domain Bacteria; phylum Verrucomicrobiota; class Lentisphaeria; order Victivallales; family UBA1829; genus RGIG8244. The sequence goes on along the minus strand of JAFZZR010000139.1, from coordinate 10,635 downwards.
GGAAAAAGGAAGAACCGCTTTCCCCGCCGGAACCGGAAATGCGGCAAAAGCAGCCGGCGGAACCGAAAGCGCCTCCGAAACCCGTCAAGCACCCGCGGGTGCCCGGGAATCTGGAGATCCGGACACGGGAAGTCCTCCGGAAGATCTGGAATTTCATCATTGTGGGCGAAGAATTCCGCAATCCGGACGTCACGCGGGAGTATGCGGTGGCGACGACCTGGCTTATCCGCATCGGCATCATCATTCTCCTTTGCGGCATCGGATTCTTCCTCAAATACTCCATCGAACACAGCTGGCTCAGTCCCGCCGTGCGCGTCTCCCTCATGGTCCTGAGCGGACTTGTCATGACCGGGATCGGACTATGGAAGTCTTCCGGGAAATACCGGCCTTTCATGATCGCTCTTACCGGAGCCGGATTCGTTACGCTGTATTTGAGCATCATGGCCGCATACCGGCTCTATCATCTGATCCAGCCCATGCCCGCGTTCGGCGCCATGGCCGTGGTGACGGTCGCCGCCATGGCAACGGCGCTCGGAATGAATGCGCTCTTCCCCGCCCTCCTGGGATGCGCCGGAGGATTCCTGACGCCCCTGTTCATCGACACCGGTTCGCATGATCTTTCGAGTCTCTTTCTCTACATGACCATGCTGACCGCCGGAACCCTTTTCACCGCCTTCTACCGAAGCTGGATCCTGCTCCATTTGAGCGCATTCCTGCTCTACGCCCTGCTGGGCGGTGTCGCCGTCACAAAATACATGGACGCTGCGTCCGCGCCATCCGTGCTGATCATGCTGAGCATCGATTTCGCCCTCTTCTCCCTGATGGCGCTCGGGACCGCTCGGAGACGGGATGCGACCATTCTCGAACTGCTTCTTCTGCTGGCCAACGCGGCGTTCTACTTTTTCGCGGCCGTACCCGCTGCACAGAATTTCTACGCCGAATGGAAGATCGCGGCCGCCCTGCCCCTGTGGGCCGCGGGACTGGGCGTGCTTCAGTCGCGGATCGCCGTGCGCAGGATCGAGGGAGAAAGGCCCTTCTTCCAGATGTTCCTCGCCGCGCAGACCGCTTTCTCCCTGGCTCTGGCGGTCCCGCTTCTCCTCGGCGGCGTCTGGATCGTAACGGCCTGGTCGGTGCTGGCCTTCCTGATGCTGGGCATGGGACTCCGGAGCAAGTCGCGCACGCTGCTTATAATGAGCTTCATTCTGTATGCCGTCACCCAGTATGTGCTCTTCACCTCGGAAACGTTCTTCCGGGACGGCAGCCCCTACACCGCCGTCCTGCTGCACCATCTTCTGGGCGCTGGCGTGATGACAGCCTCGTGGACGGCCGCCGCCGTCCTGCTTTTCCGCACGAAGGATTTCAGCTGGGCCGCCCCCTCCGGACGGTTCAGTCTGCCGAAACTGCAGACCGGCGTCGCCGTGGTCTTCGCCGTCATTGCCGGGACCTGCTTTCTCTGCTATTCGAGTTACGAGTGGCACCTGTGCATGCGCACGTACTGGCGGGCCTTCCAGGACGGAATCCTTGTGCTGTGGTGGAGTCTGCTGATCCTGGCGGGCGTCGTCGTTTACCGCAAACGACCGAGTCTCCCGTTCTTCATGCCGGTCCTCGTCATTCTCGGCATTCTCTCCCTGATCCGGCTCGTTCAGATGCCGTGGCCGGACCCTGAGGTATGGATCAAAAATGCGCCCTGCATAAGTCCGAAACCTTACGGGGAATATATTCTGACATCTCTCCTCACGCGCTGGATCTATGTGGTTTCGCTGACGGCGGCCGGGATCGAGCTGGCCCGGCAGCATGCGCCGAAAAAGGTATTCGTGAGCGTCCTCATGCTGTCAGGCGTGCTCTTCTTTCTCTTCAGCTCGATGGAAATCCGGACCGCACTTGCTTACTTTCTCTACGGATTCCGCAACGGAGGCGTCTCCGTCTGGTGGAGTCTGTGCGCCGTCTCTCTGGTTTTCAGCGGTATCCGGTGGCGGCTGAAGGCGCTCCGCATCGCCGGGATCGCCCTGTTTGCCGTCTGCGCCGGAAAAGTGTTTTTTGCGGATCTTGACGGACTGGATCAGATCTGGCGGATCGCAGCCTTTGCGCTCATCGGGATCGTGATGCTTTCCGGCGCCGTGCTCTATATCCGGTTCAAGGATCTTTTCACGGAAAAGAAGGATACCCCCTCATGAAAAAATATCTGCTTCTGCTGACCTCGTTTTTCACCGCCGCCGCTTTCGCCTCGGAGGTCCAACCGGAAAAATTTCCCTTCTGCAAAACAGTCGGGATCCCGGCGGAACGGTCCGACATTCTCCTGATCCCCATCGATGAAGAAATATACCGGCACACGGAACCGGGCCAGGAGGATCTGCGCATCGTGTCCCCTTCGGGCGAACAGGTGCCGTACGTTGTCTCTCCGCTTTTTTCGGGCTGGGAAACCAGGTATGCCGATACCATCGTCAAGGGTAAAATCGTCGGATTCGAACTGGACAAACAGGCGAACACTGCGACAATCGAGTACGAACTGAACGAAGCGGAACATCCCGTCGAAATGCTCCGGCTTGTCACGTCGGATCGGGATTTCGACAAGTCCGTTTCACTGGAATTCGACGACGGCACCGCGACGGAGAAATTTCCCTTTTTCAACCGTTCCAAAAATGTGAAATTCCAAAACGATACATTCCGTTTTTCTCCGAAGAAAGCGAAGCGCATCAAAATTCACGTTCACAATTTTGCCGAAAAACGCACAGGTGCAACGCTGGAACATATCGGGAAACAGGATACCTTCACCGAGTCGAAGCTCTTCACCGGCGAACTCCGGCTGGATGAGATCCGCTTTTTCGTAAAGACCGGAACCGTTTCCCCAAAAAAGATTTGGCAGGACCTTCCCCTCCCGGAACTTTCCCGGGAGAAGAAAGGAAAGACAACGGAGATCAGGCTGGATGCCGGACGGAGAAATATCAAAACGCTGCTCTTCCGGACGTCTACGCCGGAATACACCCGCGAGGTCGGCGTCCGGGCCGTCCGCCGCCGGGGAGACACCGTTTCGGAACATCGGTTCGCGGGAAAGATCGAGCCGCAGCGTCATGAACTTCCGGTGCCGGATTTCAGGGCCGACGAATACATTGTCACGATTCAGAACGGCGACGATCCGGAACTGGCGGATCTTTCGGTTTCCGCAAATATCGAGGAAGAGGCGCTGCTTCTGGAAGGTTCGTCGACGCCCGCGGGGACGCTGAAGATCCTGTACGGATCCGGCGACACGGGGATCCCGCAGTACGGACTGAGGAAATACGTTGCCAAGCTTTACGGTAAAGACTGGAAGGTCGAGACAGCCTCACCGGAAACCGCCAATCCCGAATTCCGGAAAGAGGCGGATCCCGGCAGTTTCTTCAAACAGGCCATCGGCTGGATTCTTGCGGCCGCCGTGCTGCTTCTTGCCGTGCTGGCGTGGAAAAGTTTTTCCCGGATCACTCCGGAAAAGGAGTGATCCTTCCCGATCGTGCCGGGCGGCGCGGCCGCGCAGACGAACTTATTTCGAGGCTGAGCTCTTCAGCGATTCCTCGTACTGATTCAGCCAGGCATGCCCTTTGAAGTTCGGCGCATTGTGTCCGGCATTCGGTGTGATGCTCATTTCCTTCTTCGTCCCCGCGGGGATCCCGTTGTAGGCGGCAAACACACTGTTCGGGATGCAGGTATTGTCGATAAGTCCGGTGCAGAGCCAGCAGTCCGCCTTGATCCGGCGCGCCATGAAAGCGCAGTCCACATAGGCGGTCTCCCGGAGCACGGTCTTTTCAGCATCGGAGAAATTTCCATCCGGATGCTCATTGCAGAAACGGGGCCATCCCGCGGCGCGGCCCGCCAGCACGCCTCCGTGATCGCAGATAGCCGGGACGGCGGCGATGCAATGCGTCACCTGCGGATCGAGCGCGGCAGCGGCAAGACTCTGCCCGCCGCCCTGACTGCCGCCCATGACGATCAGCGTTTTGCCGTCCCATTCGGGCAGACTCTTCACATAGTCGAGGGCGCGCATGACCCGGAGGAACATGCCGACGAAGTAACCTTTCTCCCGGTCGTCCTTGCCGAAATACCGGTAGTTTCTCAGCTCTCCGGCGCTAAGATCCATATAGAACTGGGCATCCTTCCCGTTCTCAATCCCGTGCGCGTTCACATCCATCGCGATCATTCCGAAGCCGGCATGCCACGCGGGCTTGTTCGCACTCCGGACTCCGGCGCCGTGGAACGTCACCAGCGCGGGGAGGCTCTTCGGCGCAGCGGTGCGGGGCATGACAAGATAGCCGGAGACCGGCTTCCCGCCCGCACAGGCAACCTTCACATCATAGCAGACAAGTTCCTTCGCATAATTTTCGGGAAGAGGAGATTCCACCTTCTCCGCCGTCACGGGAACCTTGTCCAGTTCCGCCCGTTTCGCCGCCCAGAAAGCATCGAAATCTGCCGGTTCGGGTCCGCCCGCAACGATCTTTTCCGGCTCGACCAGGGCTCCTGTCCCGCCGTAAACCACCGTCATCTGATTCTGCGCGTTCTTCAGTTTCAGCGGAGCGCCTTTCTCGTCCAGCGCGGTAACAAGGACCTCGACCCACCCGGGCTTGTCGAGGCTGGTGGTGAATTCGATCGGCTGATTCGAAACCGTCACGGTCCGGCTTTCGAGGATCTTCCACAGTCCGTCCCGCTGGACCTTGCACTGGACCTTCAGATTTTCCGGAACCTTTCCTTTGACAAGGACAGTACCGGAAAAACGGATTGCTTCGCCGCACTGATACATCGCATCCGGTTTATCCGGCTTGAAGTCGAACTTGAAGTCCGCAAGCTTGAGTTCTTCCGCCGTCAGCACCGCTGCCAGCACGCACAGGCACGCACACAACATCTTTTTCATTTTACGTTTCCCGATTTCGTCCGGCTCGGCCGGACATGTTGAACGCTGCGGATCCGTCCCGGCGCCGGACGGAAAAGAGAGTCTCCGTCAAGGGGTGGGGAACGGAAGGGATCCGCGGATGCGTTTACTATAGCATTTTTCACCGTCATTTCAAGGCATCGAAAAAACAGTATCCAGTCTTTTTTTCCCGCTTGACGATCAGAATGCGGACGCACGGATCCGTTTCATCTTGACAAACGCCGATGGAAAGCTATAGTACAGGCAGGGGCGCCGGACTTTCCGAGTCTGCGGTCCCCCGAAAAAAAAACGAGGAGACATTTTCATGTTCAACGATATCATACCATCCGAATGGAAGCACGCCGTCGCGCTGGAACCGGGCGACGGGAAAGCGATAGTCTACTTCCGGGAAGAGGACAAGGTCTTTCAACGGGAACTGCCGTTCCGCCCGTTCATTCTGCTGACCGCGGACTCCCTGCTTCACTGCTTCTCTCCGGAGCCCGTCATCACGACGCTGCACGGCAATGCCATGTTCCGTTTTCTGGCCGAGTTCCCCTCCCCTGCCGTCTTCGAGGAAGCCCGCAAGTTTCTCCGGGCCGTCACGGGCGTCGCCGCCGGATCGCCCGCCTCGCCCTACCGGGTGATAACGGACCTGACGCAGCAGGCGATGATGCGTCTGGATCTGCGTCTCTTCACGGACATGCGTTTCGAGGACGTGCGGCGGCTGCAGCTGGACATCGAGACGATCCGTGCGCCGGAATTCGATTTTTCCAACCCGGAACGGGAGAGCGACGCCATTGTGCTCATTGCCCTGCGCGACAGCACCGGCTGGGAACGGATCATCTCCTGCCGCGACGGGAGCGAAAAGGAAATGCTGGAGGAGTTCGTGCGTCTGGTGCGGGAACGGGATCCGGACATACTCGAAGGACACAATCTTTTCCGGTTCGATCTGCCCTATATCGAGACCCGGGCGAAACGGTTCAAGGTCAAGCTCGCCCTGGGCCGCGACGGCTCGGTCCTCAAAAAACGGAACTCCCGCTTCAGTGCGGCGGAACGCACCGTCAACTACACGAGATACGAAGCGTACGGACGCCATATCGCCGACACCTATCACCTTTCCATCCTCTACGACGCCGTCAAACGCGATCTCGACGGGTATTCCCTCAAGACCATTGCCAGACACTTCCGCGTCGCCCGGGAGGACCGGGTCTACGTCGACGCCTCCGACATGGCCCGACTCATCCGCGAGGAGCCGGAACGGGCCTCGGAATACTGTCTGGACGACGTCCGGGAGACCGCGGCCATTTCCGAAATCCTCTCGCCCGCCTTCTTCTATCAGACGCAGCTGATCCCGCTCTCGTATCAGAACTGCATCGTCCGGGGCAACGCCACGAGGATCGACGGCCTTTTCACCGCGGAATACATCCGCGCCGGAGAATCCCTGCCCGCCGGAGAACGGGCCCGTCCTTTTGCCGGAGCCCTGACGAAAGCCTTCGCGGACGGCGTCTACCGCAACGTTGCCCACTGCGACGTCCGGAGCCTCTATCCTTCCGTGATCCTCTCCCGCAAATGGGCGCCCGCGCAGGATTCGCTGGGCGTCTTCCTGCGGATCCTGGACAAGCTCCGCACCTTCCGTCTGGCGGCCAAGGACGCCATGCGCGCCGAGCAGGATCCGGACCGGAGAAACTACTATGCCAATCTGCAGGCCACCTTCAAGATCCTGATCAACTCCTTCTACGGATATCTGGGATTCGAGCAGGGTTTTCTCAACGATTTCGACGCCGCCGAACACGTGACCGCCGAGGGTCGCCGCATTCTGGAAACCATGTTCCGCGTCCTTCAGGAAAACGGAGCCAACGTCATCGAAATGGATACGGACGGAATCTACTATCAGCCGCCCGAATCCGGGGCGGAGTCCCTGCCGGGCAAACTGGCCGAATGCCTCCCGCCCGGGATCGACGTGGATTTCGATGAATCCTATCCCGCCATGTTCTCCTACAAAAGCAAAAACTACGCGCTCCTCAAGGAGAACGGCGAACTGATCATCAGCGGCGCCGCGCTGAAATCCAGAGGTCTCGAACCTTTCCAGCGCTCCTGGATGCGCCGCATGATCCTGGCCATCCTTCACGAAGACCGGGCCGCCGCGGACGAACTGAACCGGGAATATGAAACCGCGTTGCGGGAACACAAGTTCCCGCTGGCCGATCTGGCGAAAAGCGAAACGCTGGCCGATTCCCCGGAGACCTACCGGAAAAAGATGGGGACCTCCTCCGCCCGGCGGAGCGCCGCCTATGAACTGGCGCTGGCCTCGGGACGCGAATACCGTCAGGGCGACCAGATCGCCTTCTATGTCACCGGGACCAGGAAGAAAGTCAGCGTCACGGACAACGCGAAACGACTGGCCGACGCCGATGAATCCGTCCGCGATGAAAATGTGGAATACTATCTGGACAAACTTTCGGAACTCCGGAAGAAGTTCGAACCATATCTGCCCCCGGCTCAACCCGACGCACAGCAGGGAGAGTTCCATCTTGAATTCTGAACAGAATGTTCCCCCGTTCGTCACGCAGATCACCGGCCTCATCCGGAAGGCCGGAGGCCGGGCGTTCCTCGTGGGCGGATGCGTCCGCGACATCCTTCTGGAAACCCCGTGCAAGGACTTCGATCTGGAAATCTACGGGCTCTCCGGCGATCAGATCCGGTCCGCCCTCCTCGGCCGCTTCGAACTGGATCTCGTGGGCGCCAGCTTCGGCGTCATGAAAGTCCGCCATCATCCCGTGGACCTGGCTCTGCCCCGCAGGGAAAACAAGATCGGCGCCGGACATCGCGGATTCCTCGTGGAAACCTGTCCGGACCTGGACGTCGCCCAGGCCGCCGCCCGGCGCGACTTCACCATCAATGCCGTCATGATGGATCCGCTGACCGGAGAGATTCTGGATCCCTGGAACGGACGGACCGATCTGAAAAAGGGCATTCTGCGGCACGTGAGCGAACATTTTTCCGAAGACCCGCTCCGCGTCCTCCGCGGCATGCAGTTTGCCGCCCGGTTCGGCTTCTCCGTCGCGCCTGAAACGGTCCGTCTCTGCGAAACGCTCTCGCAGGACGAACTGGCGGGCGAACGGATCGGCGCCGAATGGGAAAAACTCCTGTGCAAGGGGATCCGCCCTTCCGCGGGCCTCGCCTTCCTGAAGCAATGCCGATGGATCCGGTTTTATCCCGAACTCGAAGCACTTTCCGACTCCGATTGGGCCTACACGCTGGAACGGATCGACCGCGCCGCCTCGCTCCGCGCCGGATCCGAGGACGAAAAAGAAAACGACATGATCTTCATGACCGCCGCACTCTTCCGGAATTGCGCCGATCCCGAAGCCGCCTGCCGGGCCTTCTGCGAAAGACTGCGCGGCAGTGTCCGCCTGGCCGAAGGCGCTCTCCGACTCCTCCGCTGTGCGCCTGAAGCGGACCGTATTCGGGAAACGGACGATCCCGCCCTCCGCCGTCTCTCCCATCGGGCCGCGGGACTGGCCCTTCTGCTGAAGCTGGCCGAGGCTTCCGGACGCGGCGAAGAGGATCCCGCCCGTTTTTCCCGGATCCGGCAGCGGGCGTCCGAACTGAACGTCCTGACCGCTCCGCCGCGCCCGATCCTCATGGGACGCGACCTGGAAGCATGCGGCATCAAGCCCGGTCCGGATATGGGCCGACTCCTGAATCAATGTCTGGAAGCCCAGTTCGACGGACGCTTTTCCACGAAAGAGGACGGCCTCCGGTATCTGAACTCCCTGAAAAATACCTCCGGAGATATCCCGGCCGGATCCGGCAGATCGGACAAAAAATCACAATAACGAAGAGAGGATCCGCCTGTGGTCAGCATGATATCCCGTATTTCAGCTCCGCTTCTTTCCGTTCTTATCGCAGCGTTCTCCTTTGCCATGCATGCCGACTCGCAGGAAATGACCAACAGTGATACGCCTCCCGGTCATGTAGACTATCGGCAGATTATGAGAGATATACACAATTTGAATTATGATCTTCGTTTCGAAGGTGTCGGGAGAGACGTTATTTGTTTAAAAAAGATTGATAATGCTGTTCTAGAAATTGAGATGATGCGTAAAAATGAGCAGCTAAAAGAAATTGAAAGAATTCAAATCAGAGAAAAAGCATTTGAAGTAATTGGAAAAGAGATCAAGAACTTGTTTGATTCAATAAAATCGATGTCGGACGTAACATTATTGAAGGACCTGCTTGATGATGATAATTCTTTTCTACTCTGTCTCGATCTTATAATCTCTGAACAGATGACTTTGGATGATGCTATGAGTGAAAGTATGACCAACTATATTGTTCAGAATGGAAGTACGACCAGTGTGTCAGCCTATATAAACAGGTTATTGCTTTCGGATCGGAAGAAAAACCTGTATGTTGAAAGCGCTCAGGCCTTCATAGCTGATCACATTTTAGATAGAAAACTCAAGTTTTATGCGTATTTCATTTTACAGGACAGCAAAAAAAGGTTCTTGAAGAATTCTCTTCAGATGCAAAGCAGAAAGATGCTGACGGGAAACCGAAGCAAGAGCACGCATGCCCTGCCTTTTATTTCAACGATTCTTCTTGCCTCTGACGGAGATAAAAAAGCAATCGATATTCTTGATCAGATCCTTGATTCTATTGATATTGAAAATAATTTCGATTTGTTTTACCTGATTGTCGGTTCCGCTATTACTCAGCAACAGAAGTTGATTGATAAGATCTGTTTTATTTTGAAAATTGATGATCGGATGAAGTTCTTCGGATTCGACTGTGACCCGCAGTATGGAACAGTGAGACAGGAAGCAGCAGCATCCCTTTCTCTTATAGATGCACATTTTCCTTCGACCTCCTTCTTTTCCGAAATGAGTCCGGAGCACATCCGTATTTGCCTGGCTTGGATCAAAAATAATAAGATCGATCTTCGCGCTGCAAAGATAGAATTGCTGAACAAAATTTCCAAAACTCGACTGGATAATTTATGAGTGCGGCAGAGACCAGGGACCGACCGTTTTCCGCGGCATCCCGTTTAAAAAATACAATAGAACTGAGTATATTTGCTTAAGAAGAGCAGTTTTTTGAGGGTAGTGTCCGATTTTTTTTGCGCACATTTGATTCTGAATGATCAGGGGTTCGCGGTAGTGTCCGGGTAGTGTCCGAAGTTTTGCACACATTTGATTCTGACCGATCAGAGCTTCGCGTGTATTTTTGGCGGAGCCGAGTAAACCGTCCGTTCATTGAGCTCCGGCTTGTCTCGCCGAAGTTTGAGCGAAGGCGGAAGGAGCAGGTCTGTTTGTGGGACGCAGCCTAAACCTGGGAAAAATGTTTGAATATTATAAAAATGCAACTTGATTTCATCGTAAAGCCGGGTATATTTTGAAATAGACAGGCTTCATGATCCGAAAAACAAAACAGGGGGACAGCAGATGAAGAGACACATTGCCGGGCTATTGCTTCTGGTTGCTGCCGCACCCCGTCTGTTTGCGGGAGGCGACCTTGAGAAGGCAGTGGAGCTTCGCAAGACGGTTTTTATTGTCCTGATATTTATCTCCATTTTTATAATAGATTCATATGGAGAGGAAAATCTTGATCCAAATATTTTTCCGTGTGGATTTTCTCCTCAAATTAGAGCAGTTTATAATTTTGGACTTCAAGGGGAAAAAATTGGTATTCCTCAGGATACGATTTCCCTGCTGGAAGAAGCACATAAAGAAACTCTCAATAAATCGTTCAAAGAAAAT